>CAMBFS010000228.1 GCA_945865755.1 Klebsiella pneumoniae | reverse complement strand
ATCATGAAACGAGTGAGTTCAAGGACTATGTGGACACCAACCTGAAGAGGGTAGTTCTGATAGAACCACGCCCTATCGTTTCTAACCCATTGGAATAACTCAGTTTAGCAATTCTTAGAAGTTGTTCTCAAAATGAGCGAACGGTAAGTAGTTATTTTTGCTTGCAAAATACGCCAAATCATTTGACATCGCTCCGTCAACGGACTATGACCGACCTTATTATGGGAAAAGAATCGGGGAATCGGAGCGTCGGGGAATCGGGGAAAATGCCCTGTCATGCTATCGGCTATTGGCTATTGGCCATTGGCTTTCTCCTCCCCCTTATCGGCGGCTGTCAGCAAGGACAAGAGACGGTGCTGGTCGGCAGACCAGAAGGCCCCTATCGGCTGGAACTCGCGCTTTCACCATCGCAGCCGCACGCCGGACAAGAAACCTCGCTGACTTATAGACTGACCGACACCAAGACCCGAGCGCCAGTATCGGACCTCCAGATATTGCACGAGCGCGCCATCCATACCTTCATCGTCAGTCAGGACTTCCGATCCTTTGCCCACACGCACCATGAAGATTTCTTGCCATTAACCCCACAGGATATTGCCGCCGCCCAATTCCATTTCCCCCACACGTTCCCACAAGCCGGAACGTATCTCATCGCGGGCGAATTCACCCATAAGGACCGGAGTTGGGTCAAACAGTTCTCAGTGAACGTGGAGGGCAGTAACACCGGGCCACCGGGCGAAGTCATCGCGGACCTGATACGGGCGAAAACATTTGGTCAGTATCAGGTCTCCCTCACCACTTCTCCCAACCCACCGGTGGTCGGGCATGACGCGGAACTCGTCCTCCATCTCACGCGGGATGGGACTCCGGTCTCCGATCTCGGTCTCCATCTCGGCACGGAAGTCCACATGGCGTCATGGCGACTGGACGGGGCGCACTTTGGCCATCAACACACCTACACACCCGCAATGGCACGGATGATGGCGATGATGAGCGACCACACAAGCAACCCCGCCCATGCGGCGCAGATGATGGTGCAACTGATGCGTGGTCCAGCCCAGCAAGCCTATTGGGGACCGACGCTCCCGGTCCATCATGTGTTTCCCGCCGCTGGCGTCTACAAACTCTTCTTCGAATGCGCCCCCGGTGGCAAACCGCTCGTGTTGGATTTCATGGTCAGGGTGGAGGACTACAGTGAGGGGGCGGATACCACCGTGCACTCGATTGTTCCCCCGCAAGCGGCGACCGAGGACACTCCGTCATGAAGGTCTCACAAAGTCCAAGGTCCAAAGTCCAAGGTCCAAAGTCGCAAGTCGCAAGTTCCCGCAACTTCATACCCATGCCCGCTCCCCGGTCTCCAGTCTTCGGTCCTCAGTCTTTTTGTCTTTTGCTTTTTGCCTTTTGCCTTTTGCTTTGCCCCTTTCTCCCTTTCCCAGCCTTTGCCGGTCACGGCTTCTCCAGCACGTTCGGCAACATTGAATGGCTTCCCGAACCAGGGCGCACTCCCGACAGTGCCCTGTATCGCCTCGACGCCGTGCGGGAAGCCGGGCAACTACTGCTCGCCCGAACCGATGACGCCAAAGTGCGCCTCTGCTTAACCTTCGCACGTGAGAAGCTGGCGGAACTCGAAGCCATGGTCAAAGCGGAACAGGCCGATGCCGCGAAGACCGCGATGGCGCGCTATGCCCTGTACGTTGACCGCGCATGGCAACTGACCACCGCAAGTCCCACCGAGAAAGAGGCGCTGGCCGACCTGATGGCGAACGCGTTCCTTGAACATCAATACATGCTGTCCGTCATTTATGAAGAACTGCCCACCAGCACCCGCGCGGTCCTCTTCGAGGTGATCGCCGCCGCGCAAGAGAAGTATCAAGGAGTGACAAAGTTGTTATCCCCCAAGAAAAAAGGCGCGCTGTTCTTCAAGGAGGAAGAAGTCCGCTGGTCAGTCCAGATGGCGACGCGGCTGGAGGAAGAGCGTCAGTAATCGCGTGCGTGGAGGAAGCGCGTCCGCGCGGGTGCCACTGCTGGCTTGTCCAGCGGTGCTCTATGCGCATCCTAATCCGTCGCCTTCTCCGCCCCCAATCCCGTATTGGCCCTCACGAGCAGTTCGGCGAATTTGGCCTCGGCCTCTGGCTCCCGGCTCATCAGCGTGCCCACCACCGCGCCGAGAAAGCCGAGCGGAATACTCACGATCCCTGGATTCTCCAAGGGAAAGAGTGGGCCGCTCTTCATCATGCTCGGACTGATGAGGATCAAGACAATCGACGCGACGAGGCCAGTGCCCAACCCCGCGACCGCGCCCGTCGTGTTGAAGCGCTTCCAGAATAACGAGAGGATAATCACCGGGAAATTGGCGGACGCCGCCACCGCGAACGCCAACGCGACCAGAAATGCCACATTCGCGGTCGGTCCGAGCAGAATCGCGATTCCGATCGCCACCGCACCGACCACAAAGGCGGTGACCCGCGCGACGAACACCTCTTCGGCGGGGTCACGTTCGACGCCATGATAGAGCACATTCGAGTAAAAATCGTGCGCGAACGAGGTTGAGGCGCTGATCGTCAATCCCGCCACCACCGCCAGAATCGTCGCGAAGGCAATCGCGGCCACGAAGGCGAAGAAGAGATCGCCGCCCAACGTCTGCGCCAACAGGGGCGCGCTCATGTTGGTCCCACCGTTGGCGGCGATGGTGTCGCGCCCGACAATGGTCGCCGCGCCGAACCCCAGGAACGTCGTCATAATGTAAAAACTACCGATCAGCGCCATCGCCCACACCACACTAATCCGCGCGGTCTGAGCATCAGGAACCGTGTAGAAGCGGACTAAGATATGCGGGAGTCCCGCCGTTCCGAAAATCAGCGCCAGACTCAACGAGATCAGGTCCAGCGCGCCGTAGGGTGGTTTGAAGCGGAGGCCCGGCTGCAAGAAGTCCTTAGTCACCGCCACGCCGTTCTCATGGTAGGTCACTTGGCCAATCGCGGTGAAAAACTTGTTGAAGCTAAAATCAAAATGCGCCAACACCAATATGCTGAGCAGCAGCGTGCCGCTCATCAGCAAGATGG
>CAMBFS010000227.1 GCA_945865755.1 Klebsiella pneumoniae | reverse complement strand
AACCCACGGACGAGAGCGAGCGCTTCTCTTGCCGCGTCTCGTGAGGCTGGAGAAAAATCAATAGGAATGAGCACCGTCTTGGGGCCGGGCAGGAACTCGCGTTTCACCAGCAAGACGGGCACGGGCGATTTACGTAACACCCGTTCCCCTGTGCTACCCAGGAAGCGATCCGTGCCACGCGGACTGACCCCAACGACGATCATGTGCGCATCCCAGGCGCGACAGGCTTTAATAATCTCGATAAACGGTTTGCCGATGTGAGCGTCGGTTTCGACGGAAAAGCGGGACAAGAGCGGAGCTGTGGCGAGGTCATGGAGTTGCGCCCGGACTTTGAGCACGACTTCTTCTGGCATGGCGTGGGCCGGAACCGTCGGGAAGCGCATGCGCTGATACACGGGATAGGGCTCGACCACATGCAAGAGATAGAGGGCCGCCTGGGCGCGTTCGGCCAGGACTGCGGCGGACCGTAGCGCCATGTCGCCATCCGGGAACAAACTATGGCCAACGAGAATCCGTTGTAAGGTGTTCATCGTGAGGCTCCTTCTCGGGGGCAAATCAAAAGGCAAAAGGCAAAAATGAGGAAGACCGAGGACCGGAGACCGAGGACTGAGTTCCGAACCCGAAACCCGAAACTCTTAGACCTTGGACTTTGGACTTGAGACCTTGGACCGTGGACGTTACGGGTCTCGTGATTTTGTCGGAGTGGACTCTTGTCCTAGCACCAGGGCCACCGCGTGCATGACACTGGCCTCGGTGAGAAAGCCGATCGGCAGTCCATCGTCAACGACCGGTAGCCCCGCGCGACCACATTCAGCGAACACCTGCGCGGCCTCGGATAAGGACGCTTCGGGATGAATCACCGGCGGGTGCAGCGCCATGACCCCACCCACCCGAAACTGTTCCAGTAACTCATCGGCTTGTTTCTCATCCATCAACAAGGTGCTCGTCGGACAGTGTTCCCAAATATCGCGTTCACTTAACGTTCCAACCAGTTTGCCGTTATCAACAACCAGTAGCTCCGCCACGTTGGCGGCCCGCATCCGTGCTCGTGCTCGTTTGAGGTTTTCTTTCGGGCCAATCGTCGGAGGAGCCGGCGTGATCCATGTGCGAATACTCAAATCTCTCATGTGCGTGCTCCTGCCGGAGAAGAGCACGCTTTATGCCAGGAACACGAGGCATAAGAGAGGAGGCGGTGGGGCGAATTTCCGGGGAATGAGAAGGAATCGCGCCCACCCTTCGCAAACTTGCAAAGGGTGGGCAATCATTCTGGCTGAATCCGCAGTTCCTCAAGTTTGCGGTAGAGCGACGAGAGGCTCATGCCCAAGGCTTCCGCCGCGCCCTTTTTATCGTTCGTCAGTTTCTTGAGCACCTTCTCGATATGGCTGCGCTCGTAGGCCTGCACGGCCTCGACATCAAGACTTTCATCATCGTGTTGTCCACGCCTTTGTAGGCGCGCTTGAGGTCCTGGTTGTGCCGGCGCACCAGACACTCGACCAACAGCGGAATATCTTCCCGTCGGTCGCGCAACGGAGGGATCGGCAGCACCTCTTTCGCTTCCAATGCACGGAGGAGTTTCGGTTGGAGCGTGAGCGGCATCTCGCCAATTTCATCGCTGTCATCAACATGACCATGGTCCGCGGACAGACATCGCGTACTTTACGGAGCACCGCCGGTTGGGATTTTTTCTCACGCAGAGACGCAGAGACGCGGCGGAAAACAGCGAAAATCTCTGTTCCTCTCCGCGCCTCTGCGTCTCTGCGTGAAATTTCTTTTCATTGTGTCTCCGCGTGAGTGAGATTCCTAAACAGAAGTAATGCTGTTCCCAAAGGTGCTCAACTCTACACGCGGGAGGGCAATTTTCTAGTATCTGGGAAATGACGCCCTTTTTTTTCTCAAAAATGAGAAGAGACAGCGGCATGAACCCTCAGTGCGTTCCTGCCGCAATACGCTCCGCAACGGCCTCGATCGCCTCGTCGATGTCATGTTCCGTATCCATGATGACGTGGTACTGGGCTGGAAGATCGTCAAACGTGGGAAACGTCTCATGCTCGCGTTGGGCCAACTCCCAGGTCGCGTCTGATACCGAATCGCCACGACGTGCGCGTTCCCGCAGGCGACGTTCAACTTCCGCAAGGGAGGTCTGACATTCGAGAAACAGTACGGGCACCTGCTGTCGCTGGGCGAGTGCCAAGAGGGCATGGCGATCTTCCGGTCGCTTGATGGTCACACCGGAGATCGCCATGTCCCTCGCGGACACGGTTCTGGGTAATGCGCTGAAGCATCAGGGGTTGATGCTCACGAAAGAAGGAGTGGCTGAAATCCTGAATGCGGGCGTACTGCTGCTCACTGATGGTGTTCCCGACAAAGCGCGCGGTCTCCTGAAAGTTGTCGGCGACCGCGCGCCACACGGTGTCCGGCACGCCATAGCGGGCGGCATCTTTTGTGGCGGCGGTGTTATGGAAATGCACCAGCCGTTGAGCGAGCGCGTGGATGCCCAGTTTAGTGACCTGCCCGGACGCGAGCAGGGCTCCGAGCGTGCGTTCGGGCGGCAAGCGCCGCATGCGGACCAGATACTCAACGACCGTGGCCTCGCGCATGTTGACCACTTCCCGCAGGTGATAATCATTACCGACCCGCAACAAGGGCACGACGCCAAGGTAGACTGTCGGTGCCAGCCGATGATTCAAGCGCACTTCTTCGTGACAGAACTGTTGCCGCAGTGCGAGCGTCGAATAATCCACAAACGAGAAGCGCACGGGCTTCTTGAGCTTGTACACTTCCTCACCGGCCAAGAAGACGGCGGAGATGTGAGTCTGGATCATCTCCACGTGATCGGGATGATGGGTGTAACAAGCGGGCTGCTGTAACGCGCGCAGAATCTCATCAAATGTTGGTGTCATGGGGTTCCTCGTTTTCTCAGGGCGCGAAAAAAGACGGCGATTTTTCCGAGAACTGGGAAAGAGTAGCCAGTAGTCAGTAGTCAGTAGCCAGTAGTCAGTAGTCAGTAGTCAGTTGGCGTTTTCCACTCTTAATTCTCAATTCTCAATTCTCAATTCTCATGCTTCGCTCATTTCTTAAAGCACTTTTGAGAATTGACAACTGAGGATCATACGAAAAGGTCATTCTGATCAAGAATCGCACTGAAAAATTATGAAACGAGTGAGTTCAAGGACTATGTGGACACCAACCTGAAGAGGGTAGTT
>CAMBFS010000226.1 GCA_945865755.1 Klebsiella pneumoniae | reverse complement strand
CACGGAGATTGGCCCGGAGGTGGCCGCGACGGGGACGCTCGTGGTGAGGCTGGTCGGAGTCGCCGTATTAGTGACGGCTTGGGCGGTGTGAAAGAGAATCCGATTCCCAAGCGCAGGGGTCGCGAAGTTACTACCGCTGATCGTCACCGGAGTGCCGGGCGCACCCACGGTGGGGGTGAAACTCGTAATCGTCGGGAGAGCAGTCGTGCTGGCGGTGGTCACGGTAAACGGCGTACCGCTGGTGGCTGAGCCACTGGGCGTCGTGACCGCGATTGGGCCAGTCGTCGCGCCAGAGGGCGCCGTCACCACCAGTTGAGTTGCCGTCGCGGAGGACACGGTCGCGGGCGTGCCGTTGAAGGTCACGGTGTTCTGACTCGCCGTGGGACTAAAGCCGAGGCCAGCAATGGTGACAGTCGTACCGATCGGCCCACTCTTCGGCGTGAAGTTCAGAATGGCGAGAGCACTCGCGGGCTGACGCGTGATGCCCAGCAGATTGCCCACGGCGTCATACTGATAGAGCGCCGCCTCGTTGGTTGCGCTATCGACCACCGCACTCAGACGACCGAGATCATCGTAGACGTACTGAACGTCCGCGGCGCGGGCTTCACTTACAAGGAAGGCAGAAAGGATGAAACGCTGGTGAGCAGGAGTGTCAAGAGGAGCACGAGGCGGAGACGAGCGCGAGCCAAGAGAGGCGGGAGGGTGCCGCGTTGGTTGTGGGAGTGCCGGGTATGGTTGGGGGTCAGTGCCTGCTCAGTTGAGTGCAAAAGGTTCATTATCACTCCGCTTTTCTGCCAAAGACGCGTGCGCATGACGCCGCTATCAGCACCAGCAACAAGCCGGGGGCCCATTGCGCGAACAAATTTTCTGTCCTGTTGAGGCTATCGGCACAAAAGCGGGAAACCTTAATCCGCACATGACCTCTTTGCCTTTGCGGGAACGAGCATTAGAGGCAATGAAGAATTAAGAATTGAAAAAAGGCGATGTGCGACTCCAGACGTATGGCTAGGTTCGGCGGGCACGGATTTCCGCGAGTTCACTATCCTCAACCAGGATGTCGGCGGCCTGGAGGTCGTCGAGTTGCTGCTCGCTGTAGCCAAGGTCATGGCTCAGAATCTCTCGATTGTCTTCACCGTCGGTTCACTCCACCCGAATCCCCTGCTCACCCATACGCCGGAATTTCACGTAGCGTTGGGCGAGTAACTCCTCAGGCGCAAGCGCATTCAACGCGTGCAACTGTTCCTCCAGGACATCACCCACGGCGGCGATAGCGGCTTCTGGATACCGGTGCGCGCCTCCTGGTGGTTCTGGAATAATGCCATCAATCACGCCGAGAGCGAGGAGATCCGGGGCCGTGATTTTCAATGCTTCGGCGGCCCACAGCACCCGCTCCGGCGTGCGTTCGCCATACAGAATCGCCGCGCACCCTTCGGGCGTAATCACCGAATAGCAGGCATTCTCTTGCATCAACACGCGGTCGCCCACACCCAACGCCAACGCGCCACCGCTCCCGCCTTCACCAATGACCACAGCGATGATCGGGGTGCGCAGCCGCGCCATTTCGCGGATGTTGCGCGCGATGGCTTCCGCTTGTCCGCGTTCTTCCGCGTCCAAGCCAGGATAGGCCCCTTGGGTATCAATGAAAGTAATCACCGGGCGACGAAAACGTTCGGCTAACTGAAAGAGGCGGAGTGCCTTGCGGTAGCCTTCCGGCCTGGGCATGCCGAAGTTGCGCTTGATTTTCTCGGCGGTGGTGCGTCCTCGCTGATGGCCAACCATCACCACCGGTTGGCCGCGAAAGCGCGCCAGCCCGCCGACAATGGCCGGGTCATCGGAAAAATTGCGGTCGCCATGCAACTCCACGAATTCCGAACACAGTCGTTCGATATAGTCGAGTGTGTAAGGCCGGTCGGTATGACGTGAAAGCTGCACCCGTTGCCCCGGTACCAGCGCGCCGTAGATGTCGCTTTCCAGTTGTTGTCGTTGCGCGGCCAAGGCGAGCAATTCGGCCTGCTCCTCTTCCGAGCGCGTCGGCAAGCGGCGCAGATCGTCCAAGCGCTTATCGATGTCACTTAATGGTTTCTCAAATTCCAGGTATGTCGTCGGCACGATGTCCCTCGTTCCAAAATATCTCTAGCGCGGTCGTCATCTCCCGCTCTTGCACTGGCGAAAACCACCGCACGTTCGGTTCCACCCGCAACCAGGTCAGTTGCCGCTTGGCCAAGCGTTTAGTCTCCGTGGCCATTTGCGTGAGCGCGTCCTCCTGTCCCAACCGGCCCTGAAGCACAGCGCCCATCTGCGCATAGCCAATGGTCTGAAACACGGGCAATGCAGGGTCATAGCCCATTGCCCACACCTGGCGCAATTCCTCCACCAAGCCATCACGGAGCATGTGCCGACAACGGGCTTCGATACGGCGATACAGCGTTTCGCGGTCACACATCAAACTCAACAGCAATGTGGGAAAGGGGCGCTCGCGAAAGCCGTGTTCCTGTTGCCAGCGGCTCATGGGAATCTCGGTCAACAGAAAGACCTCCAAGGCGCGAATCTGACGGAGCACATCATTGGGATGCAGCCGCGCCGCGGTCGGTGGATCGACACGACTCAGCCAGCGATGCAAGAAGCCTTTGCCTCCCGCGCGTTCCTGTTCTTGGAGCTGGGCGCGTAACGGTGGGTTCGCGGGTGGTCCTTCAAACAAGCCGCGGGTCAACGCCCGCAGATACAGCCCGGTGCCACCCACGACCAGTACCCGTTTGCCACGTTGACTGGCCTCGGCGATGATCCGTTGCGCGTCGGTGCGAAACCGTGCCCCGTCGAACTGTTCATCGGGATTGACGACATTGATGAGGTGATGCGGGACCGCGGCCTGCTGTTCCGCGGTCGGTTTGGCGGTGCCAATATCGAGATAGCGATACACCTGGCGCGAGTCGGCGCTGATGATGTCCGCTCCATATCGAGTCGCGAACTCAATCGCCAGCGCGGTTTTTCCCGTCGCGGTCGGCCCGGTCAGAATGACAATCCGTGGTGCGTCCATAGCCAAGAGGTGCGGGAAAAGTACGAAATGCCCCGTGAAAAGTATAGGGGCGGGAGGAGACCGCACTGCTGGACAAGCCAGCAGTGGCACCCGATCGGACCAATGGCATTAAGTTAAGCCGAACCGTTACTGCTCGCAGCAAACCGGGGGTTGAAACCCCCGGCTACCCTCAAATGCCGCTCTGCGGCATATCTGGCCTCGCGGAGCGAGGCGA
>CAMBFS010000225.1 GCA_945865755.1 Klebsiella pneumoniae | reverse complement strand
TCATGAACCGAGTGAGTTCAAGGGCTACGTGGACACCAACCTGAAGAGGGTGGTTCAGATATCATGACTCTTCATAGTTTCTAACCCATTGGAATGATTCAGTTTAGCAATTCTTAGAAGTTGTTCTCAAAATGAGCGAACGGTAAGTGAATGTCGAGAATCGCGCGAATCTGCGCTTGCAGCGCTCCATCCAGAATAGGAAAGGCCACTTCAACCCGGTTCTCGAGATTGCGTGGCATCCAGTCCGCCGATGACAGCCAGTATTCCGAGGTGCCCGCGTTGTGGAAAAAATAAATACGCGCGTGCTCAAGATAGCGGTCAATAATCGAAACCACGCGAATGCGATCCGACACTCCCGGGATCCCTGGTCGCAGACAGCACAGGCCCCGCACGATGAGATCAATCTGAACGCCCGCCTGACTGGCGGCGTATAACTCGTTGATGAGCGTGGGGTCCTCCAGCCCATTCACCTTGGCGATGATTCGCGTCGTATTGCACGCGCACCGCCAGGCCCATCCGGCGCTCGCGAATACTTTGCTCGATCGTGAGCAACAAATCTTGCGACCGCCCCACCGGCAGTTGCACATCGGCATCGCGGGTGACCCGCAGCGCGTGGGACGAGAGCACCTGGTAGCCGTGATAGAGTTGCGGCAGGTACAGGCCGATCACATCCTCCAACAAGATGAACGCGTACTGCCCCGCGGGTGCGGGCAGTGCGATAAAACGAGGCGCGACTTGGGTGGGAATATGCACCACCGCCAGAGAGGTGCTGGGCAGATGAGACATGGAAGTCGGACGCAACGTCGCCACCAAGCAGAGTGAGCGGTTGGCGAGGTGCGGGAAGGGATGCCCTGGATCAATGGCGAGTGGGGTCACGATCGGAAACAGGGTGCGATGAAAATAGTCTTCAAGAAATCGATGTTGTTCTGGCGTCAGGGCCGTCGTGGCAACGATGCGAATCCCTTCGGTTTCGAGGCGTGGCTCAAGGTCTTGTAAAAAGCACTGGTGTTGTTCGTCCACCAACTGGTGGACCCGCTCGGCGATCACCGCCAACATTTGTGCCGGCGTCAGGCCATCCGGGCCGGGGGTGTGGTCCCCCGTTTCCAGTCGCCGCTTGAGACGCGCGACCCGGACCATGAAAAATTCATCGAGATTCGAGCTGAAAATCGCCAGGAACTTGACGCGCTCCAATAACGGGACCGCCTCGTTCCGGGCTTCCGCCAGCACCCGCCGGTTGAACTCCAGCCACGACAGCTCACGATTGAGGAAGAGACTTTCGCTCATCACCATCCTTCATCGGTCAAAGGTCTCCCGCAGTAACAACCCCTGGCGCACGCCATCGGTGCAGACCGTCAAGGTGCGGTAGCGGCCCAGGCGCATGACTTCCTCGACCACGATCGCGCCCGCGAGGATAATGTCCGCCCGCTCTTCCTTGAGCCCAGGCATGCGCGCCCGCTCGCGGACTGGGCGTTCTTGGAGCCGTGCCCGCAGCGCGACGACATCGGTCTGCTGTAAGGTCAACCCTTGCCGAGAGCGCTCGTGCCGAGAGCACTCGTCCTCCGCCGCCCGCAGGTGCATCCGTCCCAAGGTGCGGATCGTTCCCCCCAACCCCACCATGCCTTCGCCGAGGGCGATTGACGGCAGGAGGGGTTCACAGTGCTGTTGAATCTCCCGCCGCAACGACTGCACTTCTTGTGTGGTGGGTGGATCCGCGCGCAAGAACCGCGCCGTCATGCGGACGGCCCCCAAGGGGACACTCGCGGCGGAGACAATGGCTCCTGCTCGCACCTGGGTCAATTGCAAACTGCCACCGCCCAAGTCGGCCACGGTGCTCTCCTGTAACGACAGGCTCCACAGCGCGGCCCGCGCCCCCAAGTAGGCTTCTTCCACGCCGCTGAGGACGGACACCTCAATGTCCGCGTCCCGCTTGAGTTTGCTCAACAAATCGCCGCGATTGGTGGCATCGCGCACGGCTGAGGTCGCCACGGCGAGGACGCGAGGCTGGTACTGTGCCCGCACGCCACGCAGAAAACGACGCGCGACACTCACCGTTTTCTGTATCGCCGCGAGCGGGAGTTCCCCCGGTGGGCCACTGCCAAGCCGGGTTTGTTCCCGTTCTTCCAGCAGGACCTCAAAGCCACTCCCAGGCGTAATCGCGGCTAAGAGACAGCGCACCGCGTTCGACCCTAATTCCACCACGGCAACAAATTCAGGCATAGCGGGAACATAAGGAGAGCGGACCGGAAGATCAACCGCGAGTGCGCTACTCGACAGGCGGACTTTCCCCACTCCACATCTCCTCTCCATCAATGACCCGCTGGTCAATCCAGTCCAACGCCTGTTGAAACTGCGCGCTTGAGACCCCGAACCGGCGCATGAGCCGGTGGCCATCGACGAGATCGTGCGGGTGGTGCAGCAGACCGTAGAGCAGTTTTTGTGTTGGCTCGTCGAGGCTCGCCATCTCCGAGGAGAGACCTTCCTGGCGGCCGGTGGCCGTGTCCAATTGTTGCATCGCCTGGTGCACGATCTCCGGTGACGCCTGAAACCTGGTCATCAGCCGATGAGTA
Organism: Klebsiella pneumoniae; assembly: GCA_945865755.1. Taxonomy (GTDB): domain Bacteria; phylum Desulfobacterota; class Binatia; order Bin18; family Bin18; genus JABFSC01. Next base: position 792 of record CAMBFS010000225.1, on the reverse strand, counting down.
TCAAGGAGCGCAAACGGCTGAAGCCGGAGGTACTCCGTGATCTTGTCGGCCAACGCGTGACTCTTCTCTGACAGGAGGGCTGAGGGCGGAATCTGGTCCATGACGAGGGCTCCCTTCATAGTGAAGGGTCTTCTGTAGCACGCCCGTGTGACAACATGGCTGCAGTTTTATGACGCGAGCATGACAAGGACCGGAGAGAACGGTGAGACGTTTCATCATCTCTTCACATCACCGTCACCGTGGCGTAGGAGAGGACCCCTACCCTCTTAGCATTCTCTCTCACATCAGGAGTACATACTTATGGCAGCGAAAGATTCCGTCTCGGTCTCTCTCCAGGTCCCTTTATTTTGGTGGCACCGCTTGCAACGAGTGTCTGAACACTGTCTGACGACACCGCATGACTTCGTGCGCGAGATACTGGAAGCCGAAGTCGTGCGGCGCGAGCTGCTCCATGATCTCGCGGAACCCGTTCCGGCGGAGTGGGTGAACATGGAAATCGAGCCCCTCCCTCCCGCGCGGTTGCACTAAAGCACGCCCGCTGTCCGAGGCTCTTCCCTCTTCGCGGTAAGGAGACGTTTTCCTTATATCGAAAGTTATAGAATTGACCTCGCCTTCCGCCTATCTGGTCAAATGTGACAAAGTTGGTATCTACTTTAAATTCCAAGGCAACCCGAAAAATCGCCAAAATATCTTGACAAATAGCCGCTAAACACGCACACTTTATGGACTTTGAACAGAGAAGACTTACAGGCTGAAATCAACGCCATCGACCAAGAAATCGCCCAACTGGAA
>CAMBFS010000224.1 GCA_945865755.1 Klebsiella pneumoniae | reverse complement strand
GCGGTGGACTGATACAAGTCCACCATCGCGCGGCCACCGACTTTGGTGAGATAGTCCAAGAATCCGGGCTCGAATTCGATCATGTGGCCGTCGGAGTCGATCACCGGATGTGAGAGCCGCGCGCGCACGGCGGCGGATGTGGAGTGTCCCGCGGTTGCCATGTGTCATCTCCTTTGTGTTATGGGAAAGTTTTTGGAAACTGACTGTACATGCCGCGCTCCCTATAGAGTCCCGTTCTCGTTTCTCCTTTGTTCATGCGATCCACGGTTTGGGCGAGAGGCTGCGCATAATTCGATTGTTGCGGATACAGGTTACGGTCAATGTTTCACCGGACGGTCATTCGCGTTGGACATGGCAGCAGCGGCAAGATCATGGTGTTCCTCCCGAACAGGATAGGGGATTTGTCTACGGGCATAGGCTATGCCATGGACGTTGAGCCGGCGGATGACCGTTGTGCGATGCACGCCCAAGGTTTTGGCTATCGCAGCCACGTCTCCCTGATACTGCCGCAGGAGTTCCCGCAACTGACGTGCCTCAGCGATGGCAGGGTCGTGTCGGGAAGCCCCTCGCGTCCCTGAAGCTGGCGCGTCTGATGACTCTAATGTCCGAAGAAGATCGGCAGGCAGCATTTGCCACGTAATCTCGCTCCCGGTCCCGCCCAGCTCGGAAGCGATCTGCCACACCAGGTTTTTCACTTCGCGCACGTTGCCAGGAAACGGCAACGTCTGAAGTCGGGCCACCAGGTCGGGATGAAACGCTCCCCGCGCCTCGCTCTGCCGGTTAAACTCCGTCAGCGCGTAGTCAATGAGCCCAGGGATGTCGTCGGGCCGTTCCCGCACGGGTGGAATATGCAGCTTGTTCAATGCCAGCCGATAATAGAGGTCCGCTCGCAGGCTCTGTCCTTGCATAAGCGTCTCTGGGCGTTTATTGGTCGCCGCTATGAACCGGACATCGACCGCGAGCCACTTTTCGCCACCGATCCGGCGGATCGTTTTCTCCTCCAGCACGGTGAGCAGCTTGGCCTGCATACCGGGTGGCATATCCCCAATCTCGTCGAGAAACACCGTGCCGCCTTGGCCCAGTTCGATCACCCCTTTGCGCCCCTTGCGCGCGGCATCGGTGAACGCGCCTTCGCTGTAGCCAAACAGTTCCGCCTCGATCAAGGATTCTGGGAGACTCGCGCAGTTGACATGGATGAAGGGCCCCTGCGCCCGCCGACTCATAACGTGAATGTAGCGGGCGAGCAAGTTCTTCCCGACCCCGGTTTCCCCCGTGAGTAAGACCGTGCCCTCGCCACGCGCGAATTTCAGGCCGCGCTCCAGCACCTGTTGCATACTCTCGCTGCACGCCACGACTTCCTGGCCCAAGACTTGAAGGTGCAACGTGCGCAGTTGATCCTGGTAGAGGGTGGTCAGTTTTTGCAGCTCGTCGATTTTCCGGCGCGCTTCGTCAAGATCGGTCGCTTCGCGGATGGTGTAGATAGCGTACCGCACGGCCCCGCCCGCGTCGCGCACATAGGTCCCCATGTAGAGCAGTTTCTTGCCGTTGGCGAAGACCATGTAGCCGGGCGAGGCGTAGTCCTCGATCCGCGTGCTGTGACCGCGGGTCTCGTCCGCGGAACGGCTGGCGGACTCCTGCGTGATGATGGCCCGCACCGTCGGCAAGCTGGCAATTTCGCTGACATTGCATCCGATTAGCTCAGCGCGCGGGAGTCCCAGGATTTGACACGCTTTGTCGTTAATCCAGACCAGATCGCCGTTGTAGTCATAGATCGTCACGCCATCCCGCAGGGCGTCGAGGATCAGACTAAAAGGCTGGCACTCGAGAAAGCAGGGTAACATCGTTCCTCCTCGCTTAGGCATCCTGTCGCAGATGCTCACGCTGGGTACTGCCGGTGTAGTCCGTGCGAAACAGCCCACGCTTTTGCAGCACGGGGATGACCAAATCCACGAACTCCTCAATCGCCCCTGGCGTGTAGATTGGCGAGAGCACGAAGCCATCACCGCCCGCCGTCGCCACAAACGCTTCGAGTTGATCCGCTACGTGCTCCGGTGTCCCGACGATCTGCGGCAGGCTGACACTCTGTCCGTGCATCTGCGCGACCTCACGCAGAGTAAGTTTTCTTCCCGCCACCTTGCCGTACATCTTGCCCAGTCCCTGAATACTGAAGTCCGGGGAGTATTCCATCACGTCATCCAGGTTGAGCTGGGAAAAATCGTAGTCAAGATGGCCAGCGAGAATGGTGAGGCCCGCTTCCACCGGCACCAGACTATTATGGAACTCCTGCTTCTCCTGGGCTTCCTGCTCCGTGCGGCCAATGATGGGCTGCACGCCAAACATGATCGCGCAGTGGGCGGGATCACGCCCCTGATTTTCCATCTGTCCTTTGACATCGGCATAGTATTCGGCCGCGCCTTCGGCAAACGGCTGTATGGCGAAGATCGCTTCCGCATGCCGGGCGGCAAAGGCACGTCCTTTGCCGGACGCGCCCGCTTGGATGATCGCCGGTCCGTTCTGGGGCGAGTGCACGACATTCAGCGGGCCACGGGACTTGAAGAACCGTCCTTCGTGTTCAATGCGATGGACCTTGGCGGGATCGGCAAAGATGCCGCGTGCGCGATCCATGACCACGGCGTCCGGCTCCCAACTGTTCCACAATTTAATGCATACCTCGATGAATTCCTCGGCCCGCTCATAGCGCAGGTCATGCGCCATCAGCTCCTCACCGTAATTGGCCGATTCGTTATGGTTAATCGAGGTCACGACATTCCAGGCGGCGCGGCCACGGGTGAGATGGTCAAGCGTCGCCCAGAGACGGGCGACATAGAACGGATGCTGATGGCTGATGGAAAACGTTCCACCCAAGCCAATTTTGCTGGTGCCCGCGCCGATCCAGGAGAGCAACGGAGTTGGGTCATGGTTGGGAGCCTGCGTCGCGTAGCGAATGGCTGGGTCGAGCGAGCCAGTAAAGGTGTCAGAGATAAAACTGACATCGGCGAAAAAGACCATGTCCAATTTGCCACGCTCGCAAACTTGGGCGATATGTTGGTACAGCTCAGGTCGCGCCCAGTCGTAGTGGGGAGCGGTGGACGGATGCCGCCACATGGCCAGGCTGTGGTAGGTGGGACTGTGCATCAGGAACTGGGCGAAGTGCATCATTCGGTTTTTGCGCATGTGGTGGGGCTCCTCGACTGTGTCGATATTTGTGGATTGCGTCGTCAATCACTTTGGCTTTGAGGCCCCCTCTTCGACGGACCTCTCCGCGTACCGTCCGCACATCTTGCCGCAACTGTTCTTTCCAGCCGTATTTGTCGTGCAACTGCAACAATGCGGCGATGGCGACTTGCACGTTGTCGGCGTAGTGTTCGCGAACAATCTCACGAAAGTGCTTTTCAAGAGCAGTCGGAAGATTCAAGGCAATCATGGGGCACCTCGGGCACAGGCGTCTATGAGTGGAGGTCACCCGGAACTGATGTCAGGACACTTTTCGTAAATCCAAGAAATCACTTGATTTTAAGGAGTTTTGCTGGGCCTGGTCTACATTCGCCTGCCGACCTTTTACAATAAGCCCGTGCTGGAAGTTGGCTGTTATCGTACGAACCTTTGATTATTCTGCTGAGAAAACTGCTTGTTGCTTTCTGGGTGTGGCAAA
>CAMBFS010000223.1 GCA_945865755.1 Klebsiella pneumoniae | reverse complement strand
GTGCTCCACTGGCACGACCGATTTCGCCAACCCTAACCGCTGCGCAATCCCGCACTCTGCGGCGGCTCGTGAGACGAAAGTCAATGACAGCGCCGCTCGTGCTCGACCTGAGTGGCCAAACATCGGGCGCCCAAAGACCGGTTGTGGGGTCGGGATCGAGGCATTGGGGTCACCCATCGCCGCCCAGGCGATAAACCCACCCTTGAGAATCAGCTCAGGCTTGACCCCGAAAAACGCGGGTCGCCACAGCACGAGATCAGCCAGCTTGCCCACCTCAATTGACCCGACGTGTCCGGCGATGCCATGCGTGATGGCCGGGTTGATCGTATATTTGGCCAGATAGCGTTTCACACGAAAGTTGTCGTTCTCTCCCCGCTCTTCCGCGAGCGGGCCCCGCTGCACTCGCATCTTGTGAGCCGTCTGCCAGGTGCGGAGAATCACTTCGCCCACGCGCCCCATCGCCTGCGAATCCGATGACATCATGCTGAAGGCCCCCAGATCGTGGAGCACATCTTCCGCGGCGATCGTCTCCGGTCGGATGCGTGACTCCGCGAACGCCACATCTTCCGGCACTTTGGGGTCGAGGTGATGACACACCATCAACATATCGAGATGCTCATCGATGGTGTTGACCGTGAATGGCCGCGTGGGATTGGTGGACGAGGGAAGAACATTGGGAAGGCCACATACCTTGATAATGTCCGGCGCATGCCCACCGCCCGCGCCCTCGGTGTGATAGGTGTGAATTGTCCGCCCCTTGAACGCGGCGATGGTGTCTTCGACAAAACCGGTTTCGTTGAGCGTGTCGGTGTGGATCGCCACCTGCACGTCATACTCGTCAGCGACCGACAGCGCGCAATCAATGGCGGCGGGCGTCGAACCCCAGTCTTCATGCAGCTTGAGCCCCATCGCCCCGGCTTCAATCTGTTCGCGTAACCCCTCCGGTCGCGAGGCGTTGCCTTTCCCCAAGAAACCAAAGTTGAGCGGGTACTCCTCCACCGCCTCCAGCATCCGCGCCAGGTTCCACGGTCCAGGGGTGCAGGTAGTAGCATTAGTCCCCGTGGCCGGACCAGTGCCGCCACCGATCATCGTTGTTACCCCTGATGCCAAGGCTTCGGTGATTTGTTGGGGGCAGATAAAGTGAATATGCGAGTCCACCCCACCAGCAGTGAGGATCTTGCCTTCGCCAGCGAGAATCTCCGTCCCTGGTCCGATAATCAACTCCGGCGAGACGCCGTCCATCAACAACGGGTTCCCGGCTTTACCGATGCCACAGATACGTCCGTTCTTGATGCCGACATCGGCCTTGATGATCCCCCAGTGGTCGAGGACGATCACATTGGTAATCACGAGATCAGGCGTGCCATGCGCGGAGGTATGCACCGCCGATTGTCCCATGCCGTCACGAATGACCTTGCCGCCGCCGAATTTGACTTCATCCCCGTAGACCGTGCAGTCCTTTTCAATCTCAATGATCAAGTCGGTATCGGCCAGACGCAGCCGGTCCCCAGTGGTAGGGCCAAACATCTCGGCATAGTGACGACGTGAAATAGTTCTCATTTTTTTCTCCTCCGCAACAACCCGCACTCCAGGGAACCGGGGGAAATGGGGAAATGGGGAAACGGGGAAGACAAGCACCCAGTCTCTTCCCCCCTTTACCCCTTTACCCCTTTACCCTTTTACCCCTTTACCCCTTTACCCTTTTACCCTGTCTTATTAGCGGATGGGTTGATGCACGCTGACCAATTTCGTGCCGTCGGGAAACGTCCCCTCGACCTGCACCAAGTCGATCATCTCCGCGATCCCATCCATGACATCGGCCCGCGTCAGAATCGTCGCGCCAAACGACATGAGTTCGGCCACCGACTTTCCATCGCGGATGCCTTCGAGAATCTCCGCCGTGATCAACGCCACCGCTTCGGGATAATTGAGCTTGAGGCCACGCGCGCGTCGGTCTCGTGCCACCATCGCGGCCACGTAGATCATCAGTTTTTCTTGTTCATGGGGAGTGAGGTGCATGACGGCCTTTCTTGCTCGCGGTGTGAATCACACGTAGCGCGGATCACACGTGGTGTGAATCACACCGCGAGATGTTGGCGAATGACCTGATCGGTCAGCTCGGTGATATTCCCGGTCGCGACAATGGCCCCCTTCTCCATGATGGCGAAGGAGTCGGCCAGCCGGCGGGCGAATGGCAGCTTTTGTTCGACCAGGAGCACCGTGAGTTTCTGTTCGCGATTCAAGCGCTGGATAATATCGCCGATCTCATGGACGATATTGGGCTGTATCCCTTCGGTGGGTTCATCCAGGATGAGCAGTTGGGGATTGGTGACGAGCGCCCGGCCAATCGCCAGTTGCTGTTGTTGGCCGCCAGACAGGTCCCCGCCTCGTCGCGCGAGCATCTGCTGGAGCACCGGAAACCAAGTGAAGATTTCGGGCGGAATGTCGCGCCCTTTGTCGGCACGCGCGCCGAGACCGATCCGTAGGTTTTCCTCGACGGTCAGTTGTGGGAAAATCTCTCGGCCTTGCGGCACATACGCGATCCCGGAGCGCACCCGTGTTTCGGGCGGACGACCGGCGAATTCTTGATTCTTGAAAGTGATACTGCCGTCACGAATCGGCAGCAGCCCCATGATGGCCTTGAGCAAGGTCGTCTTGCCAACCCCGTTGCGCCCCATCAGACAGAGGCAGGCGCCGGCGGGCACCTGGAGCGTGACATCCCATAGAATGTGACTTTCTCCGTAGGCTTGGTTGAGTTTGGACACGTGGAGCATGGTTCTCTCGCTTCTACGTCCCCAAATACACTTCAATCACCCGCGGGTCGTTCTGGACAGCGTCCATCGTGCCTTCCGCCAGGACGCTCCCTTCGTGCAAGACCGTCACTTTCCGCGCCAGCCGCCGCACAAACTCCATGTCGTGCTCGACGACCACGACGGTATGCTTCCCCGCCAGCGAGGTAAGGAGTTCCGCCGTGCGCTCCGTTTCCTGTGGGGTCATGCCGGCGACCGGTTCATCGACCAGCAATAGGCGCGGCTCCTGAATCAGCAACATACCAAGTTCCAACCACTGCTTCTGTCCATGCGAGAGCAACCCAGCGCGCGTGTGCATCTCCGCCGTCAACCCAATCGTCGTCAGCGTCGCTTCAATGCGATCGCGCTGCTCCCCGGTCAGACGCGCGACGAGGCTTTGCCAGAGATTCTTCTTGGTTTGCATCGCCAGTTCCAGGTTCTCGAAGACCGTGTGGCCTTGAAAAATGGTGGGACGTTGGAATTTACGCCCAATGCCAGCCTGGGCGATTTCATATTCGGCCATTTTCGTGAGATCTATGGCATTGCCAAAAAAAACGGTGCCGGAGTCGGGGCGGGTCTTGCCGGTGATCACGTCCATGAGGGTCGTCTTGCCCGCACCATTGGGACCAATCAGACAGCGCAACTCGCCTGTATCAAGATATAAGGTGAGATCGTTCAACGCCTTGAAGCCGTCAAAACTGACGGTGAGATTCTCCACATAGAGGATGACGCCGTGCGTGGTATCAACAACACCAGGGTGTAAGACATGCGAGCCGACCGCGCTGCCCTTGAGGTTTCTTTCCGCGCCTTGCATGGTCAGCCCGCCTTCGCTGATCGGCCCAAAGCACGGCCCAGACTGACCACCCCACCTGGACACCACAAAGTCACCACGACAAACAACGCGCCCAGCATATAGAGCCACAGCTCTGGAAACGCGCCCGTGCACCAACTTTTA
>CAMBFS010000222.1 GCA_945865755.1 Klebsiella pneumoniae | reverse complement strand
AACTACCCTCTTCAGGTTGGTGTCCACATAGTCCTTGAACTCACTCGTTTCATGATTTTTCAGTGCGATTCTTGATCAGAATGACCTTTTCGTATGATCCTCAGTTGTCAATTCTCAAAAGTGCTTTAAGAAATGAGCGAAGCATGAGTCAAAAGTCAAGAATGAAAAAAGGAGGGGAAGATTCAAAGTGGTGTGGTCTTTCCCTAGCACCTAGCACCCAGCCCCCAGCCCCTAGCCCTCAGCCCCCATCAACTCCCGCAGATGGCGAATCTTCCGACATGTCACGCCGTGGTATCCGCCAAGCGGGTCGAGCAGTGCCGCTGATAATCCCGCGCGTTCGGCTCCAATCACATCAATGCCGTAAATGTCTCCAACGTACAGCGCTTGGTCGGGGCGTACATCAAGCCGTTCGAGCGCGAGCGCGAATATCCGTGGATCCGGTTTCTCGACCCCCACATCGTGGGAATCAATCACCGTGTCAAACAACTTCGCGATGCCACATTTTTCGAGGATTGCCCCAATGCGACCATCGGCGTTAGAAATGACTCCCAGGGTGAGGCCCCGATTGCGTAGTGCGGTCAGTACCGTTGGTGTTGATGGGAGCATTTTTCGCCACAGGTTGTCTTGCTTATGGGCGGCATCGAAATGCTCAATCAGACGAGTCGCTAGCGCGGGCTCCACGCCAAGATGCTCAAGCAGCGCGGTAAAATACGGACGGCGACGAGTCTCATCGGTATCCGCCACGGCTCCAAGCAGCCGTCGATCAATCTCAGCTTTGGCGGCATATTCAGCAAGCCGAATGGCGCGCACGGAAGTCGCGATCCCAGCCCGGCGCAACTCCCGCGCGAGAAACGCATAGTCCAGATAGACCAGCGTCCCACCAGCGTCGAAAAGGATGGTGGTGATTGCCATAGCAGTGCGTCTCCGCAATCCGCAATCCACAATTCTTTCTATCTCGCCTTGGGCATCCCCAACACACGCTCACCCACGATGCCGCGTTGAATTTCATTGGTGCCAGCGGCAATCGTGCCCGCGCGGGCACCGAGCATCCGATACGCCCACCGCGCTTGATCGACCGCGAACAGGGAGCCCTTTTCCAGAATGGCATAAGGACCCAGTAACTCCATCGCGAACGTGCAGACGCGCAGGTTCAGTTCAGTCGCGGTGATCTTCGAGAACGACCCTTCTGGTCCCGGCGGCATCCCTTTGAGCTGGCGAGTCAGACGGCGCAAATCGTTATACTTGATCGCCTGCGCTTCGATAGCGAACTGCGCCAATTGTTGTCGCACGGAGGTGTCTTCAATGGCGGGTCGTCCGTTCAGTTCGACATGACGAGCCACATCATAAAGTTGTGGCAGGGTTTTCTCGAAGCGATAGAAATTACTCGTCGACACGCGCTCGAACATGAGCGTCGTCACCGCCACCATCCAGCCACGGTTCAGCTCGCCCACGAGATTGTTCTTCGGGACTCGGACATCCTCGAAAAAGACTTCGTTAAATTCGGAATCGCCATTGATCTGCGTGAGCGGGCGCACCGTAATCCCAGGACTGCGCATGTCCACCAGCAAGTAACTGATGCCCTGATGCTTCGGCGCGTTGGGGTCGGTGCGCACCAACAGAAAAATCCAATCCGAATACTGCGCCCAACTGGTCCACACTTTTTGTCCGTTGACGACAAAGTGGTCGCCATCCTCAACCGCGCGCGTTTGGAGGGACGCCAAATCAGAACCCGCCCCCGGTTCCGAGTAGCCTTGGCACCACATCTCGTCGGCGGGGAGGATCGTCGGCAGATAGCGTTTCTTCTGCTCCTCGGTTCCCCAGTGCATAAGAGTCGGACCAAGGAGCGAGATCCCGCTCATGTTGACCCCGGAGGAAACTCCCAGACGACCCAATTCTTCATTGAAGATGGCTTGCTCAATCACCGACGCACCACGACCGCCATATTCCTTCGGCCACCAGAGGCCGATCCAGCCCCCATCATACAGCTTTTTATGCCACGTTTTTTGTCGCTCCCAGCGCTCGTGCGGGACGAGGTCTTCATCCCCTCCAGCACGAAGGTCAGTGGGCACGTTCGCCTCAAGCCAGATTTTCACTTCCTGGCGGAATTGTTCTTCAGCGGGAGAATACCGAAAATCCATACAGCCTCCGGTTTCTTAGGGAACAGGGGACAGGGTTCAGGGAACAAGAGTCACGTTGCCACCTCAGTCCTCTTGGTCTTCATTTGTGCCTTTTGCCTTTTGATTTTTGATTTTTCTTTCGGCCCCAGTCCTATACTAAAGGCAGCGGCGGCGACAAGAGCAGCAACGGCATTCCGCGCCCACGCCTCGCGTGTTACGGTTTCCCGCATTACACTCGAGATTTTTAGAAAGGCCCACTATGGACTTTACCTTCACCGAAGATCAACTCCTGCTCCAACAATCCCTCCGCCAATATGCCAAAGAGAAACTCCTGCCCAATTATGCCCGGTGGGATCGGGGCGAAAAAATTAGTCGCGAGGAGCTGCACGAAGCCGCCAAATTGGGCGTTTTCGGGCTCCGGGTTCCAGAGAAATTCGGCGGACAAGAAGCCGACTATGTCACCTGTGGCATCATGACCGAAGAGTTGTCACGTGGTGATTTTAACTACAGTTTGTATATCCAGCTTGGGGTCATTGCCTGCGAACTGTTGTCGGGATTCGCCCATCCAGAGGTGCAAGCGGAGTGGCTCCCTCGTCACGCCACTGGCGATGCCGTGATCGCCTTTGGTCTGACCGAGCCAAGCGCGGGCTCCGATGCCGCCAATATCACGACCCGCGCGGTCAAAACGGGGGACGATTACGTCATTTCGGGTGAAAAAGCGTCCATCACGTTCGCCGGTTACGCGGATGCGTGTATCGTCTTCGCGCGTACCGGAGACCAAGGCGCACGCGGTATTTCCGCGTTCCTCGTCCCGCTTGATGGACCGGGCGTCACCCGTCAGGTCTACAAAACTCCCGGTGAACGCCTGACGCAACGTGGATCACTCTTCTTTGATGGTGTCCGCGTGCCCGCTCGTAACCGTATCGGCGGCGAAAGCGGCGGGTTCGCCCAAGCGATGATCGCCTTCGACTTCAATCGTGCCCTGATCGCGCTAGCCTGTGTCGGCGCCGCGCAACAGTCACTCGAAGACACCATCGAATACACCAAGGGCCGCCACGTCTTCGGCAAGCCGCTGGCGAAATTCGAGGGCGTCTCATTTCAAGTCGCTGAGTACCTCACCATGGTCGAGGCCGCGCGTCTCATCGCCTACAAGTGTTTGTGGTTGAAAGATCAAGGCCAGAAACACACCAAGGAAGCAGCGATGGCGAAATGGCTCGGCCCGAAAACGTCCGCCGAAGCGATTCATGCCTGCCTCATTCTGCATGGGCACTATGGCTACAATATGGATTCACCGCTGGAACAACGCTGGCGCGATGTGGTCGGCCTGGAAATCGGCGACGGCACCCCGGAAATTATGAAAGGGGTCATCGCCCGCGAAGCGTTCGGACGCGAATATACCTCGTATCGGGACTAACGCATCACCTCTTGAATCTCCCTCCTGCTCGGCGCTATCTTGTTCGAGTAATTCCTGTTGGGCCTCTGAAGTCAGGACACATTTGCTAAAGGGGCGGGTAGCCACGAGTTTTCACTCATGAGAGACTTGGGGGTATGATACACCAAGACGCAGAAACTACCCGCCTCGTAGAGTATATCGCAAAGGTGCTGCCGTGGGCACATGGGCATCAACT
>CAMBFS010000221.1 GCA_945865755.1 Klebsiella pneumoniae | reverse complement strand
GGTGGCCGCGAGCGCCGCTGGTAGCTTGTAACTCTCACGACTGTAGAGTAGCGTCTGTCCTTAATATGATTATTGGCACCCCCGACAACAAGTAACGTATCGCAAAGCCCCCAGGTCCCGTGACGGAACCTGGGGGCTTTGTTTTTCCCATTTCACCATTTTAGTGGAGGTTGCATTGAGCGTTCGTCTTTTCGTTGGCAATTTGCCCCCGCGACTCTGTTTCCCTGAGTTGGAGGATTTGTTTCTCCCTTTTGGATCGATTGTCTCGGCTGATTTAATGACCGACCCGACAACGGGCCGGTCTCGTGGATTCGGTTTCGTCGAGATGGAGTCGCATGATGCGGCACGAGTAGCCATGACCGCGCTCAATGGGACCGCCGTTGAGGGCCAAACCCTGACCGTGAACGAGGCCAATCCTGGCCGTGGTGCTGGAGGCGGCGGTGGCGGTGGTGCTTCACACGATGCCTCGCGTTCTTCCGCTTCCTCTGCTGGTGGTGCCCCAAGCCGACCGTTTACACCGGGCCCGCGCCCTGGCGCCGCGAGTGGGACTCGACTCTTTGTCGGCAACCTCCCCTATACCGCGACCAATGCCGATTTAGAGCGTCTGTTCGCCGAAGCAGGGAAAGTGGCTTCCGTCAGTGTGATGACGGACCGTGCCACTGGTCAGTCCAAGGGGTTCGCCTTTGTCGAAATGGCCACGAAGGATGATGCGGTCGCGGCCGTGAAACGCTTCGATGGGCGCGAAGGCATTGGCCGTATCCTCAAAGTGAACGAGGCGCGGCCACCTGAACGGCGACCGGGTGGATTTTCGGGCGGTGGCGGTGGCGGTGGACGGCGGTATTAAATGAGTAGGGGCGAATAATCATTCGCCCCTACAACTGATAGAAAACCATCCCGGTCAGCAGCTTGGGATAGAAGTAGGTCGATTTCTGCGGCATCGTCTCCGATTGTCCACACACCTGCGCGACTTGCTCATACGAAGTGGGGTTGAGCAGGAACGTCGCTTGAGACTTCCGGTCAATCACTCGTTGTAACGCCTCATCCGCATCAATCGTGTACGACAGTTTCTGTTTTTGCAGTTCAGGCGAAAGCCCCAGAAACTGTTGGAGCAACACGTCGTGCAAGACGGTCACATCCAGTGATCGCAACGGGAGCGACATATGCGAGAGGTTCCGCGTCGCGCGCTCATCGAACGACAAAAGCCAGTAATAGCCCGCGCCCGCGAACATGCACCCAATGCGATGCCCAGCCCCTGGCGCGGACAACTCCGCGAGAAAGGCATCGCGCTGGTCCAGCGCGAACTGCCCGACGCGAAAGTCGCGTTGTAGCACGGCGCGCAAATCGCGCAGGTTCGGCATCGTCACCTCCTCAAGCAGTCGGTGCGTGGGGAGAATCACCAGCCCGTCGTCATACGCGTTGGTGAGATACGCCATCACGAAGTTGTACGGCTCTTCGCCACTCGACTGCCCCTGCGCCGCCCGCTCCTGTCGATAGCGGAGCGCGGTTTCGTAGCGGTGATGGCCGTCAGCGATAATCAGTGATTCCCGCTCCAACCCCTTGGTCACCTCGGCGATCACGGTTGGGTCGGTCACGTTCCACACCTGATGCGAGACCTCTTTGTCATCAACCAGGGACACCAGAGGAGGCTGCGCGAGCACGCTCTTGGCCACCCGCGCCAGCGACCATTCTTTCTTCGCGTACAGGCAAAAGATCGGACTCAGATGCGTCTGGCAGGAGCGGAGCAACTCAAGGCGATCTTTCTTCGCGCCCTCGAAGGTGCGCTCATGTGGGCGGATGAGGCCGGACGAAAACTCTTCGAGTCGCAACGCCGCGAGCACTCCCGTGCGGCGCCGCTTGCGACCATCCTTCAAGGTGAATTCTTGACTGTAGAAATACAAGGCAGGTTCGGTCTCACGAATCAGCACCTCGCGGGCGAGCCAGTCCCGCAGCCGTTCAGCCGCCGCGGTATACCGTTCACTGTCTTGGTTGAAATCGAGATGTACCGCGTTGTACGGGCTGCGCATGTGCAGCAGCGTTTGCTGTTCAGGCGAGATCACATCATACGGTGGAGAGACGACTCTGGAGAAGTCGTCAACGAGTGCGGGGTTGTACCGTACCCCGTGAAACGGACGAATCATTACCATGAATTGAGGGTACAGGTTACGGGTTTCGGGTTACAGGGGGGACCGCGGCTTCAATTGCGGATTGGCGATTGCGGAAAGCGAGGGAACTTCTAGCCCGCCCTCAGCGGTCCAAGGCTCGTTGTCCAATATCACGACGATAGTGCATCCCGGGCCAAGAGATTTTTGTCACTGCTTGATAGGCCGTGGCGATGGCCGCGCGAATATCATCGCCAAGCGCGGTCACACCCAAAACCCTTCCACCCTTGGTCACTAAGAGGTTCACGGCTGCGGTAGCCTGTCCTCGCTTTGTCACAACAACCGTGTCCGTTGCAGTGCCGGAGTGGAAGACAACCCCATCTCGCCAATCGTGTAACGATTCAAGTCCGCGAATGGGTTTCCCTGTCTCGTACTTTCCCGGATACCCTTCAGCGGCAAGCACGACACACACGGCGGGACGAGGGTCCCACGTCAACGTGATCTCCCCCAAGCGTTCGTCAATAACGGCTTCCATGACCTCCACCAGATCACTCTGCAATCGTACCATCAGCGGCTGACATTCCGGGTCGCCAAAGCGCGCATTGAATTCAATGACTTTGACGCTTGTGTCACGGATCATCAGCCCCGCGTAGAGAATGCCCTTGTAGGTAATGCCACGTCGTTTGAGCCCCTGGATCGTCGGCAGCATGATCTCATTGACAATGCGGTCCACAAGCGCGGGCGTCACCACCGGCGCGGGTGAGTACGCCCCCATGCCGCCGGTGTTGGGTCCCTGCTCGTTGTCGAAGATGCGTTTGTGATCTTGTGCCGACGCCAACGGCAATACCGTGGTGCCATCGGTGAACGCCAGGAACGAAGCCTCTTCTCCTTCGAGAAACTCTTCGATCACCACCCGGTCACCGGCGGTGCCGAACGCACGCGCGCGCATGATGTCATCAATCGCCTGGTGCGCGTCCTGGACCGTGTGGCATATCAGCACGCCTTTGCCAGCGGCCAAGCCATCGGCCTTAATGACAATCGGCGCACCGATTTGGTCAACGTAGGTCCGCGCGGCGACAGGGTCAGTAAACGTCGCGAACGCGGCGGTCGGCACTCCCTGTTCTTGCATCAGTTGCTTGGCGAACGCTTTACTCACTTCGAGTTGGGCGGCCTGTTGGACTGGTCCAAAGATGCGCAGTCCGTGCGCCTTGAACTGGTCCACGATACCCAGGCTGAGCGACACCTCTGGTCCGACGACCGTCAGGTCAATTTTTTCCGTGGTGGCGAACCGCAACAAGCCAGCGACGTCGTCGGGCGCGAGCGGCACGAGTTCGGCCAGCTCACCGATACCCGCATTCCCCGGCGCGCAATAGATTTGGCGTACTCGTGGGCTTTGCCGCAGTTTCCACACCAGCGCATGTTCACGCCCGCCGCTGCCGATGACAAGAATTTTCATAATTTTGGGGAATAAACCGTAAAACGTAAGACGTACAGAAAAATCCGCTTAAATCCTCACGTCCTCCGCCGTCTTTATTTTTGACTTTTGACTCATGCTTCGCTCATTTCTTTAGTCACTTTTGAGAATTGACAGCTGAGGATCAAACGCAAAGGTTATTTTGACCAAAAATTGCGCTGAAAAATCATAAACCGAGTGAGTTCAAGGGCTACGTGGACACCAACCTGAAGAGGGTG
>CAMBFS010000220.1 GCA_945865755.1 Klebsiella pneumoniae | reverse complement strand
CCCAAAAGACGTAAGGTCCGTGATCAAGAGTCTGTTACCCTACGCATCCGTCGGAACAGGTTTCATAGCGACTGGAACTATGAGGTCTGGCCTCGTCCGGCCACCCAAATGTGGTAGTTTATTGTTTTATGACTCCTAAGGATGAGTATCCAGAGGAATCGGTGCAGGCACGTCTTTCCGTGATGTTGGAACTTTTCACCTACTTGAAATCGTACCGCGACCACATCGTGTTAATCGGCGGGTGGGTTCCTTTCTTTCTCACTAGAGATCAGGCGGAAGCACCACATATCGGTTCTCTTGATATCGACCTCGCGCTTGACTCGAATCGGATTCCTGAAACCGCGTATGCAACCATCCTCGAACGCTTAGAAGAACGTGCCTACCGCCCTTCCCACAATCGCAGGGGAGAAATCATTCCCGCGCGGTACGAAAGAATTATTTCCTTGGCCGACGGTCGCCCTTTTCATGTTCGGGTAGACTTCTTGGCTCCAGAATACGGAGGTGCAAAGAGCGGACAGCGACATCAGCGCGTTCAGGACCTTCTCGCCCATAAAGCTCGTGGTTGTGACTTGGTGTTTGAGCACTTCGTTGAAATTGAGATTGACGGACAACTCCCGAATGGGGCGGATCATCGTGAGAAGATCAAAATAGCAGACGCCGCCGCTTGTTTCGTTATGAAAGCCTTTGCTTTTGACGGACGCAATTCGGAGAAAGATGCCTACGACCTGTTTATGCTCACTGACTCTTTAGGTGCTCAAGCAATCGTCGAGCAAATTCTCCCTCTCAAAAGTAACAAACTGATGAGCGAAGCCCTGAGTATCATCCGTGAAAGATTCGGCACTCCCAGGGCATTGGGACCGACTTCCGTGGCGGACTTCCTGAAAGCGACCGGAGACGATAGCGAACGGATCAAACGAAGAGCGTTCGAACTTTTTCAGCTCATCGTCTCCCAGATTGGGGAAGGGAAATGATCTCTACTGATGCGGCCACGGCGGCGGCTGGAAGCCGGGCACAAAGCCCAGGGTCGAGGGAAAGAAGGTCGCCGCCGGACGTGAATCCGTACTGAGCCACGATTCCATCGCTTTCACCGTCGCGATCAACTGTTCCGGCGTGAACGTGCAGTGACCCACGGAATCCGTGAACACCTGCAAAAGGAAACGTTCCCGACCGCGGTCTTCAACCGTCTCCCGATAGGCGGCTTCATTATCCACCGTCACCAGCCCATCAGTCGTCGTGTGTAGCGTAATGACTGGACGTTTCAGTTTTCCCGTCGGCGTCGCGAACCGTCGGGCATATCTGCGCGCGGTGCGGTCCGCCTTGACCTCTGGTTCATTGTTCATGTCCTCGAGAAGCACGTTGGCATTCACTCCAAGGGTACCGAGATAAGCGATTTGCTCCGCGGTCAAGGAATAGGTGTGGTCCCGATTCTGCGCGACGGGGCCACCCGCGCGGCGTTCCAACTCGGCTCGCCCTTCGGTATTAAAGTACATATCGGTGAACAACCAGTTGGCGCCGGTGTAGAACTGCTCCGCCGGAAGACGATTCACCAAACGAATAAACTCGAAGCGTCCGAGGTTACCGGGATTCGTCACTTGCGCGGTGAGAATGGGCACGACCTCGGTTTCAAAATCAAGATCGTCTCGCACATTACCAATGCTTCCCCACGCGCTCGGCCACCCAAACGTGACATCATACGCGAGCGAGATATCCACACTCCGATCAATGGATCGCGGAGTGCCCGCCCCAATACCACAGGCGGGAATCGCCCCGTCATAAATCTCCGGGTACTTCTCGATACTGCGGAAGGTCACCAGCGAACCGAGTGAAAATCCCCACAGAATCGTGCGGTCCGGTTCGCCAAAGCGGTCGCGGAAGAAGCGCGTCAAAGCTCGCGTATCCTCAATGCCTTCCTCCACCGCCCAGCCGTTATTCTTAAACGCCGACCCGGCGATCGCATATCCTTGCGCGAGCAGAAACGCTTCCGCCGCTTCTCCTCCGGGCGCCGCGTCGGCTTGACGATTATCCGTTTCTCCAGGGTGGTCAGCCCGGTCCCGATACCCATGCGCGTACATCAGTAACGTCCGATTCCAGTTACTATCGGGCACGCGAATTTTGTACGGCGCTCCGTCCAAGGTCCCAGTCAGGTCCACCGCATGAGCAAAGGGGCTTACCGCCCCAACTCCATACGCCAGCACCACGCTCATAACGATCTTTCGTATTGCCATTCCTTGCTCCTTTTCACTTCTGTATTTCCAATCTATTTTCCTTGCACCGTTGCCGTCTGTAATCCTGTCAGTGGCACTGCTTGGCTCGTCATGGTTGCCGGCAGCAGAAACACCAGTGCCCACGGCAGCAGCGGCAACACACTGATCAATTGCATCGTTGACTCCACGCCCCACAGGTCAGCAAGCCGGCCCAGAACGGCAACCCCAAGCCCACCCACGCCGATGCCGACACCAGTCATCAGCCCCGCCGTCACTCCCAAGCGTCCACGCATCAAGGTTTGCGCGATCACCAACGTGACCGAAAACATCGGCGAGATACACATCCCGATCACCGTCAACACAAGAATGCTGATGAACCCACTGGTCTGAAGAAACAGGGCGATCAAGGGACACATCACGCCCATGCTCAAGACTAAGAACTTCTTGTGACCAATCCGATCAGACACTGGCCCGGCGATCAGCGTGCCAATCGCTCCGGCGATCAGCAACAGCGACAGCAAGGAACCGACCATCAACGGATTTTCTCCGCGCGCGCTGAAATACAACGGGACATAGGTGACCAATCCGCCGTGCACGCAGGCACCAAGGGAGACGATACCAAGCACGACCATGAACGCATACGAAGAAGTTCCCCCCGTCAGCACTGGCGCCGTGGTCGGCTGCGTGCTCATGGTCCGCGCCAACCACGGTAACGACCAGAGCAACAACCCACTCGCGAGAAGTCCGGGGAGGAGCAGCAGCAACAAGCCGATTTGACCAAACAGCGTCAAGCAGAGCGCGACCGCGAGTGGCCCTAACCCATAGCCGATATTGCCGCCGACCGAAAAGAGCGAAATGCCCGTCGCTTTCTTCTCCCCCGTCGCGAGGTAGGCGGTTTTGTACGCTTCCGGGTGATAACTCGCGATGCCGATCCCGCTCACGCAGACGAGGAGCAGGATGGACTCATAACTAGAAGCGAGACCGATGGCCGCCATCCCACACGTGGCCGCGAACACGCCAAACGGCAACAGCCACGGACGCGCGCTGCGGTCCGACAAGTGCCCAAAGAGCGGTTGCACCAATGATGAGGAAAGACTGGCGACGAGCACCAATGTCCCGATCATCGTATACGACAAATCCAGCGAGGTCTTCAGAAAAGGGAGGAGCGCTGGCAACGCTCCGGTATTGAGGTCCACCATCATGTGACCGAGCCCCAGTAACGCAAGCGCCTTGGTGTTCATATTGTCGTGCGCCATCTCAGCCTCCTGTGTTTGACGGGACGGTTGGGGGGACCAGCTCTTTCACTTTCAGTGGTGCTGGCACTACCAAAAAATAGAAGACAAGTACAGAGATCACCGCGAAGAAGGCGGCGATCAAAAACGGCAGTGTCCAATTGCCCGTCTCGCGGATGATGAATCCGGCGGTCATGGGGCCGAAAATTCCGGCGAAATTGCCCGAGCCATTCATCACTCCAGAAATCACACCCACCAGCCGCGGGCTGAGAGGCTGTGAAAAAATCGGCTACTTGGCTTCTCTGGAAACTTCGTGAGGCGCGCAGGGTTCTCGGTTCTTCGTCACAACTGAGCAGGCCGTAGCCTCTTTTCGGGCCTTCGGGAGAGCCGCAGCGCGTGGTTTTCGCCTCGGAT
>CAMBFS010000219.1 GCA_945865755.1 Klebsiella pneumoniae | reverse complement strand
TCGGTTTTCTCTAAAATGAGGTGTTTGAGATCTTGTAGGGGCGCGGCATGCTGCGCCCCTACGGTGTCGCCCAGCAACGCGGTGAGAAATTCCTCCGCCTCCGCTTTGCCGAACGGCGCTAACCGCAACTGCGTGTAGTACGTCTTCTGCCCCCACTCCTGGCGATACTCTGGGCGGTAGTTCACCAACAGCAGAACCCTAGCCGATGCGACGCTCTCACTCAGCGTGTCGAGCAACCCCTGCGTCTCGCTATCGATCCAGTGCAAGTCTTCAAAGATCAGGATCAGCGGTTGGTTGAGACTCTCTCTGAGGAAGAGCTTCTTGAGCGCCTCAAACGTCCGTCGCCCCCGAATCCGCGGGTCCATTTGCTGCAACGGCGAGGGTTGCTCTTCAATCCCCAGCAAGGCAAACAGGTAGGGCAGCGTGTCTTCCAAGCTGCGGTCTAAGTTGAGTACTTTGCCGGTGACCTTCTCGCGGCGCGTTCGCCCGTCGTCCCGCGGCTCAATCCGAAAGTAGCTCTTGAGCAGTTCAATCACCGGCAGATATGCCGTCGCTTTACCGTGTGACACCGAATAGGCTTCCAGCACCAGACAGCCACTCACGGAGAGCAGCTTAAACTCATGGAACAGGCGCGACTTGCCTAACCCTGCCTCACCCATCACGCCCACGATTTGTCCATGCCCGGCTTTGGTCTGCTCCAATGCTTTCCGCAACTGCTCCAGCTCACTCTGGCGTCCGACAAACCGCGTCAGTCCTCGCCGCGCCGCCACTTGTAGCCGCGTGCGTAAGGGTCCCGCACCCAGCACTTCGTAGATGGTGAGCGGTTCTTCTACCCCCTTGATCTGTGTAGGTCCCAAATCCTTGAACGCAAAGTAGCCATCAGTCAGGCGGTGGGTATACGCCGAGACGACGATCGTACCGGGATTCGCCAACTGTTCCATGCGCGCGGCCAGGTTGGTGGAATGCCCGACCGGCACGTAGTCGGCATGCAGATCATCTTTGCGAATCGAGCGCAGCACCACTTCGCCCGTGTTGATACCGACCCGCATCAGCAGTGGCGGATAGCCTTTGGCCCGCAACGTATCGGCATACCGACGCATGGCTTCTTGCATGCGCAGCGCGGCATACAACGCCCGTTGGGGATGATCTTCATGGGCCAGCGGCGCGCCGAACAGGGCAAAGATACCATCACCCAACGCTTGCGCCACATACCCGTCATACTGATGCACCGCGTCCATCATCAATTGCAAGGCGGGATCAATAATCGCCCGCGCCTCTTCGGGATCGAGGCCTTCAATCAGTGCGGTGGACCCTTTGAGATCGGCAAACAAGGCGGTGATAGTTTTGCGTTCGCCGTCGGCAGCGCCACGAGCCTCCAGCGCCGCTTGTTCCGCGCGAATACGTTCGGCCAGATGCCGCGGCGTGTAGGCGGCTGGGGGTTGGGAACTGACAACTGACAACTGAGGACTGACAACCGTTGGGGGTTGGGTGCTAGGGGTTGGGGACTGGGAACTCAGAACTCGCAACTCAGAACTCGCAACTGGCGTAGCGCCGCTCCACACCAAGCCTGGGCCTTCCTCTTTGACGTGTTCCGCATAAGCAAAAAGGAGTTCTTCCTTGATGCCCGCGAGGACCTCGTCGTCCAATTGAAAGCGGAGTTTTAACGCTCGATACGATACACGACCTTGGCGCTGTAAGAGTTCCAGAACCTTTTCCAAGACCTCGGCGAAATCCATACCTTTTTCAGCCCTCCAATCTCCCCCCCCCACTGACAGACTTTCCTTGCTCGTTCCTTCACCGTGGGGAGCAGGGAGCGGGGTCCGACATTTTTGCCTTTTGACTTTTGACTTTTGATTTTTCTTCAGTCCCCAACAGCGACCGGCCTCATCGCATGCCGCAAGCTGCGAGTCTCCTCCTCATCAAGAGTCAGTTGCTCCGCATGCAGCACAACCCCGTATGTCTCACGCGCTCGCTCACGCGAGATTTTTCCCTCGACCACATCACGCACCACCAAGGCCGGGTCGCGCTCATAGGGGTCGCCATAGCCACCAGACCCATGCACTTTGTGATACACTCGGTCGCCCGCCTGCACGTGCAGATGCACATGCGCCTGCGGCGGCAACACCGTCGAGCGCTCGCCCACGCGATGGATGTTCACCGCGTCGCCACCACGCCCGCCACCATCAAGCCCCTCGGACCCACGTAACCCAACCGTGCGTAACAACACCTCCGCCGGTTTGCGGAACCGCCATTCGCGATACACCGACACCGACCCACGATAACGCCCAGCACCTTCCGTGTCCGGCACGAAACCGAACCCCTCGATAATCACCGGATATTCGCGCTCCAGCAGTTCGGCGGGCATTGATCCGTAGCCGCCACCCATCACCAGTGGGGATGCCCCATCAACGCCATCGACGGTCGGTCGTCCACCCCAACCGCCAAAGAAGACGTCCATGAACGACACATAGCGACCGTCGGTATGCGAATTGAAGTGGAGCATGTCCGCCCCTTCACCCACGCCGCCCAGTCTTCCCGGCAGCGCCTTGGCAAGCGCCCGATAGACCATGTTGCTCAGCGTCATCATCAGTGACGCGCGACCACCAACCGCCGCCGGGTACCGAGGATTCAGTATCGTACCCGGTGGGACAATCACATCCAGCGCCCGCGCGAAGCCGACATTGACAATCGCATCACCCGGCAGCAACGCCTTGAATGGCGCGCGCGTGACTGCTTTGGTGGACACGAACGGCGCGTTGATCGACGCATTCACTTGCGGCGGCGCGGACGACAAATCCAGCGTCACCTGATCGCCATCGACGCGGATCACCACCTTCAACGGCACCGGGCCGCCGG
This sequence comes from Klebsiella pneumoniae, assembly GCA_945865755.1. Classification (GTDB taxonomy): domain Bacteria; phylum Desulfobacterota; class Binatia; order Bin18; family Bin18; genus JABFSC01. The sequence continues at coordinate 1,212 of CAMBFS010000219.1, read as the reverse complement.
TCACTTCATTCTCATCCTCGAAGAGCGCCTCCTCGACATACTCTCCCGACGGGATTTGGCGAATGGCCGCTCTGGTGACCCGTTCCGAATAATCGACGAGATAATCGCAGGTGGCATTGAACTGCTCCATGCCATACTTGTCGATCAACTTGGTCAGTTGCTCCTGCCCCTTCCAGCAACTCGCCACCTTGGCATCCACATCACCGACCCACTCCTCCGGGGTGCGCACGTTGGCGACGATCTGCTCAAGCAACACGTCATTGCGTTTGCCCGCGTCATACAGCTTGAGCATCGGAATGCGCACGCCTTCCTCGAAGCTCGATTGGCACAGGCTGGAAATGCCGCCGGCGAAGCGACCACCAATGTCAGTGTGGTGCGAATAGGAAATCATAAATCCGGCGAGTTGTCCCTGCCAAAAGGCCGGAGCAATCAGCGTGATGTCCGGCATGTGGGAAATGCCGCAGTACGGATCGTTAGCGATGATGATGTCGCCAGGAGCGAGCGACTTGCCGTGCTTCGCCAGTACGTTCTCCATGGTGTCGATAAACACGCACATCTGGTACGGCGAGCCGCCTTCACCAACGAGCCGCCCGGTGCGGTCGCACACGGCGGTGGCGAAATCGCCGACTTTGCACATGCCGGATCGACCGGTGCGGTAGACCGTGAGCGTCATCTCTTCGGTAATCGCGGCGATCTGGTTGCGAATCACTTCGACAAGAATCGGATCAAATGGGCGCTTCATAACACCTCCATATATGTGGGCACGTTGTTACATGGCTGGCGGCACATCAAGCCGGACCACGACATCCTGAAGCGAAGCCGTGGGCGCGGCGTAGCGCCGCATCACCAGGGGATCATGGCCAGGAATGATGTGGTGGGCGGATGGGGCCAGTCGTTGAATCGTTCGAAAAGAGTCCATCATCGCCGCGATGTCCACGGCGGCGATGAACGGACGCGTGGTTTGGATATTCTCATAATAGTGGCTCGCGTCCGACGCCAGCACGACAGGGCCGCGCTGGGTATGGACCCGCACGACCTGCAATCCCGCCGTGTGGCCAGGCGCGCAATGCAGCGTCAGTCCCGGTGCTAACTCCATGTCGCCATCATAGAGTTCGAGGCGGCGCTTGAAGTTGAGCCGCACCATGCCGACGATGTCCTCTTCCTCAAACCCGTGGGCGAAGTAGGGCACCCGTATCTGACGGCCCGTGGCGA
>CAMBFS010000218.1 GCA_945865755.1 Klebsiella pneumoniae | reverse complement strand
ATAAACCGAGTGAGTTCAAGGGCTACGTGGACACCAACCTGAAGAGGGTGGTTCAGATATCATGACTCTTCATAGTTTCTAACCCATTGGAATGATTCAGTTTAGCAATTCTTAGAAGTTGTTCTCAAAATGAGCGAACGGTAAGTCTTGAGTATACGTTGATATGAATTCCCCTTCTTAGACTCCATTCGCCATCAGATGGCGAGAAAATTGAGTATGCCCCCCACCGCGTACTTTCTTGCACGCGCACTTGATCCAGCGTATGGTCGCGGGCACATACATCAATTCCCTTGGACGGAGGCGACAGCACGATGGCTCAAGCCACATCACCACCAACTCGACGACGGCCCCTGGAAGGCGTGCGGGTCATCGACTTGACGCGCATCGTGGCGGGCCCCAACGCCACGCGCATGCTCGCGACCATGGGCGCGGAAGTGATTCGTGTCGAATGGCACGATGATCGTGCCATTGATCTGCTGCGCGGCGTGCATCCGCGGGTCCGTGGCGGAGAACCCGATAGTCTTAACCGCAGCGGCCTGTTTAACAACATCAACCCCGGCAAATACGGGGTCACCCTCAATATGAATATGCCCCAGGGGCGCGACCTGTTCAAACGGTTGATCGAGAAGACCACGGTCCTTTGCGAGAACTATAGCCCCGGCCAGATGGAACGGTGGGAACTCGGCTATGACACTCTGCGTGAGATCAATCCAGGCCTCATCTATTTGCAGATTACTGGCATGGGCAAGTCGGGCACCTACAACAACTACCTCAGTGTCGGTCCAACCGCGCAGGCGCTCTCAGGATTGACGCACATGTCCGGCCTGCCTGAGCCGATGCCGCCAGCCGGATGGGGCTATTCATATCTCGATCATTCCACCGGCTACTACGGCGCCATGCACGTGCTCGCCGCGCTGATGCAACGACGACGGACGGGCCAGGGCTGTTACCTTGATATTTCGCAGACCGAAGTCGGGCTCATGGTGTCCGGGACCGCGACGCTCGCAGCCCAACTGACCGGGCAACCGACCGCGCGCCACGGCAATCGCATGCAAGCCGCGGCCTGGGCCCCGCATGGGGCGTATCCCTGTCGTGGCACCGACGAGTGGATCACCGTCGCCGTGCAGACCGATGCGCAATGGCAGGCGTTGGTTGCGGAGATCGGTACTCCTGAGTGGGCACGCGATACGCGCTTCGCGACCGCCGCTGGCCGCAAAACCCACGAAGATGATCTCGACCGCTTGTTGGCGTCATACACAACGAGTGAGGACCGCTACGAGTTGATGAACCGCTTGCAGAAACGGGGCATTCCTTCTGGCGTGGTGCAGAAAGCGGATGACCGCTGCACGCGCGATCTCCAGCTCAAGGAGCGCGGCTATTTCGTGCCATTGCCACAGAGCGAAATTGGCACGTGGCCAGTCGAAGGCTTTCCCGCCAAGTTTCAGAAGATGCACGTCGATGTTGGTGGGCTCCCAGGGCGGGGCGCGCCCTGTATGGGCGAGGACAACGATACGGTGTACCGCGATTTACTGGGGCTCACGGTCGAGGAAATCGCGACACTAAAAGAGGAGTGGGTCATTTGAATACCACAGCAGCGCTGAGCGCGGCCCTTGCGGGCACGGTGGTCATCGAAAGCGGCGACGAGCGGGGCGAATTCGCCGGAGTGTTACTCGCGTCGTTTGGCGCGGAGGTGATTAAACTGGAGGGGCGTCAGGGGTCCAACTCGCGTCGCTTCGGCCCCTTCGTGTCTCCACGACAGGAGGCGGAACAGAGCCTCTTCTTCAGTCGCTATAACCTGGGCAAGAAAAGTGTGAGTCTGGAAGTGGACCACCCAGCAGCGCGCGACGCACTGACACGACTGGTCCAGCGTGCCGATGTGATTCTTGATTCCGGTGAAGCGGCGGATGTGGCCCAGCGGCTCGTTTTCTATCGAACGATGCAGGAAGCGAATCCGCGACTCATTATCTGCACGATTACTCCCTTTGGGCTTGACGGCCCCTATCGTGATCTCAAGATGACGGACCTGACTCATCTAGCGATGGGTGGCGTGATGGCCTCGTGTGGGTACGACCCGCGCCCCGACGGGGTGTACGACACCCCACCGATCGCGCCGGAGATGTGGCAGGCGTACCACATCACTGGTGAGAACGCGGTGATCGCCATCACGGCGGCACTGAACTTTCGTGAGTTGACGGGGGAGGGTGATTGCATCGACATGTCCATTCACGAGGCAGTGAGTCTGTGCACCGAGGTCGCGTTGCCAGTCTACATTTACACCTTGGCGGTCGTGCAGCGGCAGACTGGACGGCACGCGGGTATCGGCACCACGCCGCCGTGGCTGCGTCGGACGAAGGATGGACGCTACATCAAGGCGTTCCTCTTTTGGAGTGGTCGCGATGTGCGGGTCATTGGCGAGATGCTTACTGAGGCTGGGATTCCGCACGATCTCTCTTCGGATGCCTACCGTGCGTTGGCCAAGAGTGCGCCCGCCGAAGCGCAAGCCCATTTCAGCAGCATGATTGATACGTTGGTGGCGTCGCTGACCGCTGAAGAAGCTTACCATCGCGCGCAGGCCAAAGGGCTGTTGTGGGCCAGTGTCCGATTGCCTGAAGAGAACATGGCCGACCCGCATTTTCAGGCGCGGGGCACTTTTCAGCCCATTCCTTCCCCGGAACTTGGACGTGACCTGTTCTACCCAGTCTCCGCGGGGACAGATGGCACACATCGGGTGACAGCTTTTGATCGTGGCGCGCCACGGTTAGGCGAGCATACACAAGACGTGTTGGCGTGGGCGGGATTTAGTAGCGCTGAAATCAGTGCGTTGGCCGCGCACTGGCATTAAATTAAGCCGAAAGGCACTGCTCGCAGCAAACCGGGGGTTGAAACCCCCGGCTACCCTCATTGCCTCGCTCCGCGAGGCCAAATACGCCGCAGCGCGGCAGGTGAGGGTAGCCGGGGAGTTCAGTCCCCGGCGTGGGGCGGCGCGGGGGCTTCCTTAACTTAATGCCATTGCCCTAGCTGCGGCGGGTGTGACAGGACAGGCAACATGATGTCTTGGAATGAGCAGCTTGGAGCAATCTCCCCTGTTTCGGACGCGGGCGAGACGCCCGCGCTCCCAGGACGACAACTTACGGCAGCTTGGTGAAGGTAGCGTTACACAGGAACTGACCAGGAGCGAAGTTAAAAAAGGACAAGATGAGCTGGCTGCCATTCGTTTTGGCACCAACTGGCAATCCGATGCCATAATTAGGATCACCGCAGGTTCCAACACTAAAGTAACCATTCGTAATGAGCCCCCAGGTGTAAGTATTTACATCTGGACGGGTGTGGATCCCCGCGGCGACGAGTTCTGTGCGATATGGATGTCCAGCCGAGATGAGGCCAGTCGCTAAGGAGAGCTGGTGAAGGCGTCCAGCATCGTTACAGGCGAAGAAGCTTTGTATGCGCCCGTTGGTCAACGTCATGTTGGTCACCACGCATCTGGTGGCGCCACCGGTTGCTACGTATGTGCCGGGGACAATGACTCCGGTCGTCACTGACGGGGAACGAGTCGCCGTCACTGCTGCGGTCGGACTCACGACGCCAGTCGTACTGACCCCAAGTGTGACAGTTACGTCGTAGTATGTGACCACGCCAGCACTATTCGTCACTGGCACGCGGAACGCCCGCACTTTGTTGTCCAACGCATGCGATTGGCTCTTTTCCAACATGATGCGCGGGTTGGGCTGCGCTAACGCCACAGAGGAAATGAAGGTTGAGAGAAACATGATGACTGCGAACATACGATAGTGAGAGAGGTGCATACTCCTTGCCTCCTTGCAAAAAGGTCGTTCGTCGTGAGGGGTCACTAGAGAACTGTCCGGGAATGATGAGTTCCCTCAAGGAGGTGCCCGAGGTTTGATCGCGGGGCTGTGGATTAGGAAATTCGCGCGACGGAAGTCGCACTCAGCGGGAGGCGGGAGGCGGGAGGCGGAAGATTGCTTCTGCATACAGGATAGTCAACAGGGACACGATGCGGGGACGAACCCGATAGAAGCAGATGAGTAGGCATAACGCACGGTGAGGAGGTAGATTGTGGTGAGGTCATATTATAGAGTTTATTCCGATTAGGTCATAGGGAGCCAAGGGGACAGGCGGAGACGAAAGTTATGCAGAGCACAGCAGAGTTCCATGACCAAATCCCGCAAGCCGGCTTTGAGCAAGCGCAGAGTATCTTTCAGAATCCGGCAGCGCTTGACAC
>CAMBFS010000217.1 GCA_945865755.1 Klebsiella pneumoniae | reverse complement strand
ATCCGAGGCGAAAACCACGCGCTGCGGCTCTCCCGAAGGCCCGAAAAGAGGCTACGGCCTGCTCAGTTGTGACGAAGAACCGAGAACCCTGCGCGCCTCACGAAGTTTCCAGAGAAGCCAAGTAGCCGATTTTTTCACAGCCTCTCAGTTCGACTGCTGAATAATCCAAACTCAGTACGTCGCCTGGATGAAGCGGAGCGCAATCCAGGATGGCCTCCGCTGAGAGCGCCGGGAGTCCCGGATTCCACGCCGTTCCATCCAGGCGACAGGGCTCAAATAATCAAATGCCCAATCACCGAGCACCCCGGACGGCACGCGCGTGGTAGGGGATGCTCTTACCGTCGAAGCCCACGAAGCCGTCGTTGAAGGAGACGACCCACGCGGCACTCGGGCCGAAGGCGAGGGTGGTAGAGGACCAGGAGAACGCCGCCACAGTAGGGCCAAAGATCGCATTGATACACGGACTCCCATTCCCGCAATCAAGAATCGTTTGCAACTCCGCAAGGGTCGGTACGCGCCAGTCACTGTAGCCTCCGAGTCCCTGACACGTAGACACACTACATATCTTCCCATTCATGCGTTCAAGAAAGTCCGTGAACAGCGCCCCGTCTGGCGCGGTGCCAGTGCCAGTGCTGCTCCACGCATACCGGTTATTCACGTTGCGTGGGTCGGGGCAGTTGTTCAGCGCAAGAGTACAAGTGACGAAAGTCCCCACCGTTCCTGTCTTCTGCTCCCACTGCAGGCCCGTCTGGGTATCGGTAATGGTCCCATCGCCATTGTCAATGAAGCGAGCCGCCGTCACGCACTTCAAAACCGCCCCTGCCGCAGAGTGGCTGACGGTAATCGTGCCCGCTTGCCCCGCGCGGGTGCACGCCAGACCCGCTAGCGCATCGAAGGAGCCCAATAAGCCCGTCGCGCCCGCGGGACCCGTGGCTCCTCTCGCTCCGGTGATGCCGTTTGCTCCGGTGATGCCTGTCGCTCCTCTCGCTCCCGTCGCACCTATCGCCCCGACCGCACCGGTGACCCCAGTGGCTCCGGTCGTGCCGGTCGCCCCTCGCGCGCCCGTCGCCCCAGTGGCTCCGGTCGCCCCTTTCGCTCCCGCTGGCCCTTTCAGGTTGATCTCCAGCACCGGCTCGTGACTCGTGACGCCGTTCTCTTTACTGTCAAAGCGCACGTTCAATCCCACGCTACTCACCAGCGCGACGCTACTGGGAGTCGTGCCTGGCGTAGTCAGCCAGGTCCGGATGAGCGTCGTCACATCCATCACTACCCACTTTCCCCGATCGGCTACCCCGATGGGTTTGCTTCCTACCACCGCTCCCAGGACTAAAGCCGTCTGTCCGTTCATCGCCCCTTCGTTCCAGAAACTCGGTAACTACCGTAGCGTCAGCGTCCCCGCTGCCGTGACGGTATTGGCGTACACCTTTAACGTCGCCTTGGCCACGTCCGTGCCCAGCACCCCCGCGGGCAACCCCAAGGGCAGATTGAACTGGAGATACGTGGTGTCGGCCGCCGACACCGATAAGGTCGGGGCCGAACCAAAAACAGTCGTTGGCGTCGTCGTGGAGAGATACGTATCGCCCGTGAGCGTCGGGTCCGCCCACGCCACTCGGCACAGGCCGAGGAGCAGCACACTGATCAGGGCGACCGCAGTTAGGCTGCGCCCCGTGTTTACCAATGCGAGTTGTGGGGCTTTCGCTGTGCTTCTTGAGGTGTTCATCCTATCTCCTTTACGAGTTGTGGGGCTTTCGCTGTGCTTCTTGAGGTGCTTATCCTGATCTCCTTTCAGGTGTCGGAACATGGTCGGCAGAGCATACCAGACTTGCGCAGTCGATCAACCAAATTTGGGGAACCCCTTAACTCAATGCCATTGCCCACTGCGCAGGGCGCTCTCTACAATCGCAAGGTCGCCGAAGCATTGAGCGCCAACGAAGCCCGTTGTCCGTCCGCCAGCCGCCAAGCCCCAGCGAAAGCGATCATCGCGGCATTATCGGTACACAGCTTCAGTGGCGGCAGGAAAACGCGCATCCCCCCCTGCTCCCCTTCTTCCGTCATACGGTGGCGCAAACGAGAGTTAGCCGACACTCCACCCGCGATCACGATGCGCTTCAGTTCCAGTTCTCGCGCGGCGCGGAGGGTGGTCGTCACCAACATATCCACCACCGCCTCCTGATAACTCGCCGCGATGTCGGCATCCTCACGCCCGATTCGTTCAGGAGAACCGAGAAACTGACGAAGCGAAGTTTTAATGCCGCTGAAGCTGAAGTCGTATTTGCCGGTTTTGAGATGCGCGCGGGGAAAGCGTAACGCAGTCGGATTCCCACGTCGCGCGATATTGTCGATCACGCGCCCACCAGGATAACCGAGCCCCAACATCTTGGCGGCTTTATCAAAGGCTTCTCCGGCGGCATCATCACGAGTAGCACCGAGCCGTTGATACTCACCCCACGTGCGCGCAGCATAGAGGGCGGTATGTCCCCCCGACACCAAGAGGCACAGAAACGGAAAGTCCACCTCTTGTTCGAGCAACACCGCGAGCAGATGCCCTTCGAGGTGGTTCACCCCAATGAGCGGCAGATTCTTCGCCATGGCCAATGCTTTGGCCACGCAGACACCGACCAACAGCGATCCGACGAGCCCAGGACCGCAGGTCACGGCAATGCCATCAAGTTGCTCCAGCCGTACCCCGGCCTGGTGGAGGGCGGTATCAACAATCGGCAGCACATTCTGAATATGGTGCCGAGAGGCCAGTTCTGGCACTACGCCACCAAAATCACCATGCACGTCGTCTTGTGACGAGACAATACTTGCCAGAATACGAGTGCCGTGGAGGATCGCCGCGGCCGTATCGTCACACGAAGTTTCAACCCCAAGAATGAGCAAGGGGTCACCGGGGAAATGCGGCACGCGTATCCAGCCCTTCGCCAGCCAGACGCGCTAAGGCGCTGGCGGCACGTAAATTCGTTGGCGTCAGTTGCAGGCTTTGGCGATAGGCCACGTAGGCACGGCGATAGTCCCGCATATCTTCGTACACAGCCCCTCGCAACCTGGCGGCCTCGCCACGCCACGCGGGATCGCCACGCACCAAGATCGCATCCGCTTTGCGGAGAAAGACGAGAGCGATTTTGTGTTCACCGCGCGCGAACGCCAAGCGACCAAGAAAATAATAGCCAAAGGGTTGCATGGGAGCGATTTCCAATGCTTGCTCAAAGTGTTCCCGCGCCTGCGCAAAGTCATCGCGGGACAAGGCTTCAACTCCATCCTCGACAAAATGAACGGCAAGCTGCTCGTGAGGAGGAAGGGTATCGGCCGCGGGCAGCGTTGGTGGCGCACTGCTCATCGCAGGGGGTTCTTCGATAGGTTCAGCATCGGGGACCGTCGCTACGGGAGGAGTAGCGAACTCCTTCTCAGGGAGGCGCTCAGGAAAATGCAGCGAGTCCGGCGTGGAGAAATCTCGCGGCAGCACAGGAGCCGGGTCTTGCTCACCCTCGTCTTCCTCTTCAGTCCCTTCCGCCTCTAGTGGCGCTGCCTCTGGCTCCTCTTCCTCGAATTCACCACCATACACAGGTGCTTCTTCAGACGTAAACTCTTCTCCCTCGGACAAATCGTATAGGGAATTTCGCTGAGCAGTCTGGGCCCAGAGCCCATCCACGCGCGGGCACACCAGGCTGAAGAGCGCCAAACTCAGAGACGTCGTGTACCTCACTATCATGCGTCTCGTTAAAATACGCGCCACCACGGTCTCCTTTCGTCTGGCACGGGTCGGGGACGAGGGGCGCGTTCCTCCCTGCGTCTCGGCATATTTTCATATGAGTCTTCAGGCTCCGCCTCGATCGGACGCACATCGGTCACATGCAACGGACACGGCAGTGTCGGCTCCGTCCCTTCCAGAAAGGCTTCCTCAATCATCACCGGGCACCGCGCGGTCGCCCGCATTCCCGTGTGGGGATCAATCGGCACCACGACCACTCCAGGCGGTGGAACAAACTCAGTCTCCGGCTGTCCGGCGGTCGCCCGCTTCATAAAACTGGTCCATATCGGCAGTGCCGCTTGCGACCCCGATAAGCCCAAGGATTGACGTTGATCGAAGCCGACCCACACGACCGTCACCAAGTCTGGTGTATACCCCACAAACCAGGCATCGCCATAATCGTTGGTGGTCCCGGTTTTCCCAGCGGCGGGCCGCGAGAACCCTTGTTGGCGTGCCGAGCGAGCAGTGCCACGCTCCAGCACGCCTTCCAGGATATGGGTGAGCATATAGGCGTCTTCTGGCAGAATGGCTTGGGCGACCTCGACGCCGTGTCGTTCCAGAGTCTGCCCATCCGCATTGATGACTCGTTTAATCGTCACCGGCTTCACGCGCACCCCTTGATTGGCGAGGGTGCTAA
>CAMBFS010000216.1 GCA_945865755.1 Klebsiella pneumoniae | reverse complement strand
ACGAGCACGTGGCGCCATCGCTGTCGCAGATGCCCAATGATTTCAGGAACTGCACTCGCACTGCCACGGTTTTCGTTCAGCTGGTACCCAGTTGGTTGATGTTGCGAACCCCCCGTAATCACTCATAAACTTCTTGGACAGACTCTAAGAGTCCATGGACTCTAGAGAGTCGAAAGCAGTAGACCCAATAACCCCAATGGACCCAACAGCATGGCACCCACACCACCCATTATTTCCCTCCTCACGGACTTCGGCACCCAAGACGGGTTCGTCGGCATTATGAAAGGGGTGATCTTAGGCATCACCCCATCCGTCACGATTGTCGATCTTTCGCACGAGGTACCACCACAAGATATTCTGACGGGCGCCCTCATCCTACGGAGCGCCATTGCCTTCTTTCCGCCTGGCACGATCCATGTCGCGGTCGTGGACCCCGGGGTCGGCAGTACGCGACGGGCACTCATGGTCGAAACCGCGACGGGGGTACTTGTTGGTCCAGATAATGGAATCTTGAGTCTGGCCGCGCCACCGGAATCCGTTCACCGGATCATTCATCTCACCAATAGTCGATATTTTCTGCCGCACGTGAGTCATACCTTCCACGGGCGAGATATTTTCGCCCCGGTGGCGGCGCATCTGTCTCGTGGCATACCATTGGACAATTTTGGGCCGGTCGCGACAAACATGGAGCGGCTCGCTCTCCCCGTCGTCGAGCACGCGCCTCACACGATCACCGGCAGTGTGATCGCGATTGACCGGTTCGGGAATATCGTCACCAACATCACGGCGGCGGATGTGCTCCCCTATCCAACGGAAAGCCTTTCGGTTAGCATCGGCCCCGTGCAAATTCACGGTCTCGCCTCCACCTACGCCGCTGTCCCGGTCGGCGCGGTCACTGCCCTGCTCAATAGTTGGGGGATGCTGGAAATCGCGGTCCGCAATGGCTCCGCCGCTCAGCAGCTTGGAGTCCAGCGAGGCGCCGCGGTGCTCATCGCGGACCAATAGGAGAACCGATGGCGCTCCCGATGCCCCCGACTGACTACTCCGAACCTCGCTCGCACGATGGCTATTATCCACCGCGGGAGTTCTCCCCTGTTTTGATTCCTGAACCAGTTCGTCAGAAGCAGAACCTTTTCCTCCACGTGACCCTCTTTCTGGCAACCCTGGGCACGTCCACTTTTTTCTACACCGTGTTGAATGGGGAGGACCCCTTCGCGAATCCCGCGTCGCTCCTCGGCGGGTTGCCGTTCTCTCTCCCGCTCATGTTCATCCTCTTGAGTCACGAGATGGGCCACTACCTCCTCGCCCGTAAACATCACGTGCAAGCCACCCTGCCCTATTTCATCCCCGGCTTCCCCACCTTCGGGGCGTTTATCCGCATGCAGTCGTTACCCTCGAATCGTCGCGTGTTGTTCGACATCGGCGCCGCTGGCCCGTGGGCGGGCGTGGCGGCGACTATTCCCCTGCTCATCCTTGGTCTCTCACTCTCCGAAGTGCATCCCCTGAATCCGCTGGACGGCGGGTTGTACCTTGGTGACTCGTTGTTATTTCTCGGCTTGACCCAACTCGTGCTTGGCGTGTCGGGGAATGAGGTGAGTATCATGTTGCACCCCATCGCCTTGGCCGGGTGGGGCGGTCTGTTTATCACATTCTTGAACCTGCTGCCGGTCGGACAGCTTGATGGCGGACATGTTCTCTACTCGTTGGTGGGACGGCCACATCGCTGGATCGCCCGCGCCTTTCTGGTGGTGATGGCCGTGCTCGGCACCCACGGCTGGACGGGCTGGTTTTTCTGGATTGGCCTCCTCGCCCTGTTGGGCGTCGATCATCCCCCCACACGAGACGTTGAGTCCACTCTCGATCCGAGACGCAAGGTGTATGCGTGGTGCACCGTGGGGTTACTCATGCTCACCTTCATGCCGGTCCCGATCTTACAAGTTGACCCTATCGACATCCCAGATGTGGACAAAACGCACATCGCCTACACGCCCGACCAGCCCAAATCAAACCAACCACCTGCTTTTCCATTGGTGTACCAACCATGAATGAACGACCATCGTGGGATCAATACTTTCTGACCATTACCCGCCAAGTCGCCGAACGGTCGACCTGTAAACGCGCGAAAGTCGGCGCGGTGATCGTCCGCGACAAGAACATCTTAGCGACGGGTTACAACGGCGCGCCGGCGGGACTCGCGCATTGTACCGAAGTCGGGTGTCTCATCTACGAGTCAAAAACGCCCAATGGCGAGATCGAAGAGAATTGCTATCGCACGATCCACGCGGAAATTAACGCCATCGCCCAATCGGCGAAGAATGGTGTCAGTATTCGCGACGCGGCGATTTATGTGACGCACACCCCGTGCATTCACTGCATGAAAGTGTTGATTAACACGGGAATCAAGCACATTTTTTATGAGCGCGACTATAAAGCCAACACCGTGCGGGAGCTGTTGGCATCAACCGATGTGGTGATGAAAAAAGTCGAAGTGTAACGCCCATTTCAGTAAATGGGCGCTTCTCCATCTGGGCGGCGCTTCCAGCGCTTGTGAATCCACAACCACTGCTCCGGATACTGTTCAACCATACTCTGAAACACGGCGGAGAATTTCGCCGTGGTGGCGAGAATATCCGCCGTTTGGTCTCCCGTGCGCACGGGCTCGACGGTGGGGAGCAACACAATCCGATGTCGCCAGGTCCCGTGTTCTCGTACCAAGAAGGCCGGGATCACCGGTACGCCTGAGGCCAAGGCCAATCCCGCGAGACCACTCGATGTGGAAGCGAGGCGCGAAAAAAATGGGACAAACACGCCCAGCCGACCAGAGGCATTTTGGTCAATCGCCGCGACCACCAAGGCTTTCTTGCGAATCGCACGTAGGACCTCCAGCCCAGCCGTCGTTTTGTGAATCACTTTCGTGCCGCACCGCTCACGTTCTCGAACCACGAAGTCATCAATCAAGGGATTGCGGAGGCGACGATGAATAATATGCAGGGGGAACCCGTAGCACGCATGGGAGTAGGCGGACAGTTCCCAATTGCCGAAATGTCCAGCCAGCACTAACGCGCCAGTCTCTTTGGCCTTGGTCACCGCCGCTTGCCACTGCGCGAAATCGGTAAACGACACACGCTCAGAGATCGTCTCTGGCGTCAGCGTATGAGAATGACAAAATTCCGCGATCAACCGTCCCAAATTACGTAGACTCTCGCGCAGAATCGCGTCCCGCTCCGCTCCGCTTTTGTCCGGGAACGCGATGGCGAGATTAATGTGCCCCACCCGACGGTGCGGGCGATCACACACATAGAGCAGCCAGCCAATGCACTCCCCACAACGAAAGGCGACACGGAAAGGAAGGGCGCGGAGGAAGGAAAAAAGCGCGATAAAAAGAAGGTATTCGCAGCGCGCGATGAAGGGGTGCTTCTCGCGCGCTGGCCGAACGACCTTTTTCTTCCGTGTCGGGTCTTGAGGTTGCGCGTCCGCATCCGTCGCAAGTATCGGAGAAGAAGGGGAAGCTCCTTCCGCGCCACTCCTCATAGGACTCCCGCACGGTCGCGCACTATGGGTGCATCGCTTCCGCGACTACGCTGACTGGTGGGGCATCGGAGAAAGAAAAGCCAAAGGCGGCGCGTTCCTTGACGAGCATTTCAGCCACGACCTTGCGATCAACCGCTCGATACCGTTCAAGAGTCGCGTGCATCTTGGTCTCGCCCCCGTTCGCGGCGGCGAGTTCCTTGAGTTTGTTCTTGATCCAGCCAATGTGCCACTTCTCGTCTTTGGTGACTTCGTGCAGAAGCTCCCGAGTTTCGGGATCGACATCAGGCTGGCAGGCATGTTCGACATACCGCTGTTGCGCCCGTTCTTCGACCACGACCGTCAAGGCGAACAGGTCAATCAGCGTGCGCGGAATGCCGACTTCTTTGCCAATCCGCGTCTGGTATCCGTCATCGACTGGAACCGGCGTACCGCCCAGGTCCGCGATCCGCTTGGTCCAGAGCCACGCGTGGCGCGTCTCATCCGCCAGGTGACGAGAAAGTTTGATCTGCGCTTCGGCGTCGTCAATGCGCATGATGAGTTTCAGTAGGAGTGTTGCTCCCCGTAATTCCGCATCGCGGTAGTAGCTATAAAGATGAATCAATCGTGGATCCACTAACATCCTCCTAAACCTCCCCGCCAGGCGGGCTTTGTTATCCGCGTATCAGCCCTCTCCCCGCTCCCCAATAGCCCCCTGGTATAGAGGAACGAGCCAAGAAAAGCAACGTCCCTGAAGAAAAGGTCATTTTTCATAACTAGTTCTCATGCTTCGCTCATTTCTTAAAGCACTTTTGAGAATTGACAACTGAGGATCATACGAAAAGGTCATTCTGATCAAGAATCGCACTGAAAAATCATGAAACGAGTGAGTTCAAGGACTATGTGGACACCAACCTGAAGAGGGTAGT
>CAMBFS010000215.1 GCA_945865755.1 Klebsiella pneumoniae | reverse complement strand
AAGCTGGGCGTGAGCTTTTATGATTACGTTTACGACCGGGTGACCGGCCAATTCAAGCTCCCATCCCTGGCGGATTTGATCGTGCAAAAAGCGCAAGCGGTCCAGACTTGATGGCGGGGCCGCCTTGGGATTTAAAGTAGATACCTCATAGCTTTGCCTCCTTATCAGATGATCTCGCCCTAGCCCAGTGCGGGTCGGGATGGTATGAAGCCTTTTCCGCATTATTGAGGAGATTTGTATGACTGACACGATCCGCCAGACGACCACGATTGTCGATGCCTTGCAGACACTGCGAGATGAAGCCCTGCACCAAGGGCGACGCATTACCGAGAACGGAAAAGGGATTGATGACCACCAACCACATGCCGAACGGCTGGCCTACTTGGCGACCGAAGTGGAAGCGGCGCGTGCCTTGTTCGCGTATGCCCAGGAAGCGCGGCAACATGGTGAAGAAGACGCCAGTGAAATGGCCCTGGGGTTTGCCGCGGAAGTCGGTCACAAAGTCTTGGGACAAGCGGATGTCCATCTGACGGACTTCGGTTTTTCCGAATCGTTTCTGGCGGAGACCCTGGGGCGGAACGATGTCAAAGCGGCCATTCGTGTCGGTGCGCACGAAAGTCGGTTCCGTCAGATTGGTCGTCGGGTGATCGCCACCCGCGGGGTAAACAATGGTTGGCTGGAGAGTGAGATCGCGGTGATGACACGGGACTCAGTACGACAGTTCGCCCGCAGTGAGGTGTCACCGGTCGCCGAGCGTGTGCATCGCCATGACGAACTGATTCCTGAGACGATTATCCAACAAATGGCGGAGTTGGGATTCTTCGGTATGTCGGTCCCTGAAGAATACGGCGGCGGCGGCATGGGCAATTTGGCGATGATTATCACGACCGAAGAGTTGTCGTGCGCGTCACTCGGTGTGGCGGGGAGCCTGATTACGAGGCCGGAGATTCTGACCAAAGCGTTGTTGCGTGGTGGCACCGAAGCGCAAAAACAAAAATGGCTACCGCCCATTGCCGCCGGTAAACTCATGGTGGCGATCTCGGTGACGGAACCGGACACGGGGTCCGACGTGGCCTCGGTGGCATGTCGAGCGGAAGCCGCGACGGTGGGGGGCAAAGCGGGATTTCTCATCAACGGCGCCAAAGCCTGGTGCACCTTCGCGGGACGCGCCGACATTATCGCGCTCTTGGCTCGCACCAATCCCGATCCGCGTTCTGGTGCGCGTGGCGTGTCGCTCTTCATCGTTGAGAAAGACCAATTTTCCGGCCATTCGTTCGAGATGCGACAACCGACCGGCGGGCTTCTGCAAGGAACGGCGATTCCGACGCTGGGGTATCGTGGCATGCACTCCTACATTCTCAATTGCGAGAACTATTTTGTCCCGGCGGAGAATCTGGTGGGCGAAGAAGGTGGGCTGCACAAAGGGTTCTACTTGCAGATGGCGGGCTTCGCGGCGGGGCGGTTACAGACTGGTGGACGGGCAACCGGTTTGGCGCAAGCGGCGCTCGAAGCCACCGCGACCTACGCCAATGAGCGCAAACAGTTCGGTCATGCCCTCGGCGACTTTCAACTCACACAGTACAAACTTGGGCGCATGGCGACACACACTGCCGCAGCTCGGCAACTGGCCTACGCCGCCGCGCCAGCAATGGACAAGGATGAATCCGCGGCGGTGACGGCGGCAATGGCGAAGCTCTTAGCGTGCGATGTGGCGGTGTGGGTGACGCAGGAAGGGCAGCTTATTCATGGTGGTTGGGGCTATGGGGAGGAGTATGCGATCTCCCGCTATGTGGTCGATGCGCTAGTGTTGCCGATCTTTGAGGGTGTGAAACCAATTCTGGAACTGAAGGTGATCGCGCGGACGTTGCTGGCGTAGGAAAGGACTGGGGGATGAGGGCTGAGTAACGAAAATTGTCCCTGCCTCTCCTGTCTTCCTCAGTCCTTTCCTCTCAGTCCTTCTGCTCTGCGTAGTGACTCCGCCGTTTCACCGCCATCTCCCGTTCCAAGTAAAAAATCTCCATCTTCTCCCATGCATCATCTTTGCGCAGAAACTTGTGGCCGCGCAGGATAGTTGCGACGATGCCGAGGTCTGGGCGGCCCGGATACTCACGCTTGGCGGTAATTTCGGTTGCCGCGAAAACCGTGTCACCGACAAACACGGGACCAGTGTGTCGCCCGGTGATGTAGCACACGTCACCGAGCGCATTATCGCCAACGTCGGGACAGGACAGCCCCAAGCACAGGTTGAACGGAATGCCGCCGTATACGATCAACTGCCCGCCAATGTATTTCCGCGGGTTCTGGTCGATCAGGTATTGGTTGCTATGCACCTGCGAGGTGTTATCGAGCATCGCGGTCCATTCCATGTGCGCGGTTGTGACCGTGCGACCACGCGAATGCTCAAGCATGTCGCCGACGTTGAAATCCTCGAAGTAGGTATCGGCATTGGTCAAGTGCGCTAATTCTTTGTACGGTCGCCCTGCCTCATAAGGCGGCAGCCACAAGGAGCACGGAATCGCGGGAATCTCCGGCAGTTCGGCGGTCTCGACTTTCGTTTCGAGATTGTCCTTCCAGATTTGCACCTTGCGTTGCAGGGTCAGCACCACGTCGCCGTTTTGGTTGCGACCCGTGGTTTGGACATGGACAACGCCACGGTCCGGGTCACGCGACGACGGCTGGACGCCAATAATCGTGGTGTCCACTTCGATGGTGTCGCCGACGTACACGGGAACGCCGAAACGCATATCCCGGTATTCAAGATTGGCGCGGGCGTTCTCGGAAATGTCCTCCACACTCTGGCTGAACACGATGTTCATCACTAACCCCGGCGGAGCAACAAGGCCGCGATACCCGTAACGCTGGGCATAGCGGAGGTTCTTGCTCAACGGGTTGGTGGTCATGCCAAATTCGGTAAAAGCATTGAAGAGGCCCTCGGTCACCGTCTTCCCCACTTTATGGCGAAAGAGTTGGCCGACACGGAAGTCCTCTAAGAAATTGCCGCGCTTTTTGCGGATGAGCACGAGAGACTCCTCTGGCTAGTTACTATGATGGAGGAAAGAACAGATTGAGGAATTGGACAAGGTCATTTTCCACGCGATAGTGGATCATCACCCTTGCCGCACGATAGACGTAACTGGGAACAAGTGGATCATAAGGTGATTTCTCGAAATGAATATACCGTTTCTAGGTAGCCTGGATGAAGCGGAGCGGAATCCAGGTTCCGCGCGGGACACCCCGGATTCCGCTCCGCTCCATCCGGGCTACATGGGATAGTCTTTTCCGGAAATCGCCTAAAAGCTCGGCACTCTGCCTGACAACGTCGGATTCGTGACAATCGCAGCCAGCGCACGATCGACCAGCTCTCGCTCACTGGGCGAAGCGATCTTTTCCCACTCAGCTAATTCTTGAAGGAACCGAGGGGAAAAAGAAAAGTCAGTCACGCAGAAAGCCCTGGATTCGGGCGGTTTTGAGGATGTCCTCAATCTTGGGCATCCCTTGCATACGCAAAACGTGGCCAGCTTTTATCTGTTCGCTGGCCTCGGTCATCGCCCGGAGCGCTTCTGGGTCTTGCCAGAGTCTGACGAGGATTTTCAGGGTTTCCAACCGTTCGATGTCGATCAGCACGGCGACCGGGGTTCCATGCCGAGTGACGATCTCTTGAGCGCCTTCCTGGAGATCATCAAGTAGTCGCGAGAATCGCTGTCCGGCGTCGGTGGCATTCATATACGTAGCCATGGGCTTCACTCCTCTTGTGGCAGGAGAGTGTACGGAATTCCACCACGTGTCACAAGGCAAGAAAAGGCAGGAGCACGATAGGGAAGGTCACTACCCCATGATCGCAAGAAACTCTTTCAAGTCCTTCGAGCTGAGGTGCAGGTACATATTGTGACGTTTCTGGTTTTCCAGCGTCGCCGATGCACCACCGTAGTTATGACCAGGGTACAGCATCGTGCTGCCGGCCAATGCGGCCAGCTTGCGCAGGCTGTGGTACATGTCTTCTGGGTTACTGCCGGGTAGGTCAACTCGACCGCAGGAGTTGATGAACAGCGTATCGCCAGCCACGAGGCTATTTTCAACCAGGAAACATTGCGACCCAGGGGTATGGCCAGGGGTGTGGATAAACGTCACTTGGACATTGCCCACGTTGGTCGTGTCCCCACCTTCGACATGGACGAGGTCCGAAGCTGACAACCCGGCGATCCGAGCGAGGAACGGAGCCTCGGCTTTGTGAATATAGACCTTGGCTTTCACCTGTTCCAACAACTCGGCGGCACCAGAAATATGATGGCCGGAAAAATCCCCGCCGAGGTGATCCTGGTGATAATGCGTGACCAAGGCTTTGGTGATGTTGTAGCCATCCTGTTGCGCGACCTGGACAATCGCCGGGATGTCCCAGGCGGCATCGACAACCAACGCCTCCCGACTGACCGGGTCACCAATCAGGTAGGTGAAATTTTGCATCGGACCAATTTCGATTTGCTTAAAATAAAGTGTGGGCTCAGGCATAGTTTCATTCCTCGATTTCGCGTCCAAGGTCCAAAGTCCAAGGTCTAAAGTCTAACTCATGCTTCGCTCATTTCTTAAAGCACTTTTGAGAATTGACAACTGAGGATCATACGAAAAGGTCATTCTGATCAAGAATCGCACTGAAAAATCATGAAACGAGTGAGTTCAAGGACTATGTGGACACCAACCTGAAGAGGGTAG
>CAMBFS010000214.1 GCA_945865755.1 Klebsiella pneumoniae | reverse complement strand
TCATGAACCGAGTGAGTTCAAGGGCTACGTGGACACCAACCTGAAGAGGGTGGTTCAGATATCATGACTCTTCATAGTTTCTAACCCATTGGAATGATTCAGTTTAGCAATTCTTAGAAGTTGTTCTCAAAATGAGCGAACGGTAAGTTCACCGATATCGAACTGTGGGATATCGATACCCGCCTGACCACCGTGGGCAAAGCATGGCGGAACTCCGCTCCTCAGCAGATTGGACACGCGATCGGGTGTGATGCGTTGCTGTATGGCGAGGTGACGGACGCCGGTCGTTTGTATCTCGCGTTGTACTCTCAACTCACGGTCGCGGCGGAAATTCGTTTGGTTGATGTCGCCACCGGGCACCCTCTCGTGCAAGAGTCGTATGCCACGAAGTTTCGTGAGGCCAGCGTTCCGCTCTCGCCTCTCTCCATCGTGCCGGATGTCATAAAAACCTGGATGAACCTCTCGGAAACTCAGATGAAACGGGCGATCGACGATTTGGGCCGGAATCTCGCCTCACGGGTTCCCGACCTGCCAGTGCTACCGACCGCGGTGCCAGGGTAGGAGGCTCTCGCCTCGACCACCCCCACGCTTCCACCAATCGCTCCGACGCCAGCGCACGCAGTCACGACGGCTCCCCTTGTCTTTACACCGCAACCCCAACCACTGCCGATCGTCGATGTGGCAACCCTCAGTGTCCCCGTTCCTCTATTGGGGACGACGACAGAGAAGCCACCGCTTCCGCCGTCACATCCCGCGAGTCAGGACCAATACCGACTCCAAGTAGCGGCTTTCCGCGCCTACGATGATGCGCGGCGGGTGGTCCACCTGCTCCGCGACAACGGCTATCCCGCGATGATCGCGCAAATTGGCGAGTCCGCGACAATATGGAATCAGGTCGTCCTGGGCCCCTTCCCATCGCGAGCGGCGGCGCTGAAAGTCGGGATTGCCATCAGAAAGATCGCACCGCTCTCACCTGAAGTGATTCCCCGCCTTGGTCATTGAAGCATATCCGCTCTCGCCGGCACTCGTGCCCCTTCCCCGCCACGCCTCGACCTTGCGCCAGCTCTTGTAAAACGCGGGCAACGATGCTTTAACCCTTCGACAAACGAGACAGGACTAACCGGTTTCAGGTTTCGGGTTTCGGGTTTCGGGTTTTAACCGACCCCCTGACTCCCTCAACAACGGAGTAAGACATGACAAGAAGATTCGACGGAAAAGTCGCGGTCATCACTGCCGGTGGCTCTGGCATTGGCGCGGCGACCGCGCGGCGGTTCACGCAAGAAGGCGCGGCGGTTGTCATTGCCGACCTCAGCGGCAAACGGGCCGAAGAAGTGACAAAAGGCATTGTCGCCAATGGTGGCAAAGCCGTGTGCCTCAAGATGGATGCCTCTGACCCGGAAGGCATCCAAGCAACGATCAAACTCGCGCTGGATACATACGGTCGGCTCGACGTGATGTTCAATAATGCCGGCGCCGCCGAAGTCGGGGCACTGGAAGACACCACATTGGCAAGCTGGAATCGGGTGATGGCCGTCACGCTCACCAGTACCTTCCTCGGCATGAAGTATTGCCTGCCCATCATGCGCAAACAGGGGAAAGGCACGATCGTCAACACCGCTTCGGTGTCTGGAACCGCCGGCGATTACGGCTTGTCGTCGTATAACGCGGCGAAAGCTGGGGTCATCAATCTGACCCGCTCGGCGGCGATCGAGAACGCCACGTACAACATTCGCGTGAACTGTGTGTGTCCCGGCGCGATTAACACCAGAGTCGCGCAGATTCTCGGCCCTGGCCGCGAGAACGAGTTTCGTCGCATCCAAGCCGCCGTGCACCCGCTCGGTCGCATGGGTGAACCGGAGGAAATCGCCAACACCGTCCTGTTCCTCGCCTCCGATGAAGCCTCTTTCATTACCGGCGAAGCGGTCGTGGTCGATGGCGGCGTGTCCGCCCACACCGGGTTTCCGAGTTTTCTCGATATGCAGAAAAAGTAACAATCCGCGAAGCAGACCAAGGAGGGATACGATAATGAAGTTCGGCATGATGTATGAAATCCAGATTCCTGAACCGCACTATCCAGGGATTGTGCAAGACACCTATAAGCAGGTCATGGCGCAAGTGGTGCTCGCCGAAGAAATGGGCTTTGAGCATTTCTGGACCGTGGAGCACCACTTCTTGACGGAGTTCTCCTACTGTCCAGCGCCGGAAGTGTTGTACGGCGCGATTTCGCAACGGACGAGCAAAATCCGTATCGGCCATGCCGTCGCGCTCTTGCCTCCTCAGTACAATCACCCGATTCGCGTGGCCGAACGGGCCGCGGTGCTCGACATTCTCAGCGATGGCCGCGCGGAACTGGGCACCGGTCGATCCACCACACTCATTGAAATGGGCGGGTTCGGCATCAACCCGGAAGACACCAAAGCGATGTGGGAAGAAGCCGTGGGGATGATCCCGCGCATGTGGATGGAAGACCCTTTTTCGCATGAAGGCCGTTTCTTCAAGGTGCCGCCGCGCTCAATCATCCCGAAACCCGTGCAGAAACCGCATCCCCCAATGTGGGTGGCCTGCGCGCAACCAGATAGTTTCACCGCCGCTGGCAAGAAGGGACTTGGGGCGTTGTGTTTCAATATCGGCATCCCCGAAGAGCTGACCCGCCGCGTGGAGATGTACCGCGAGGGAATTCGGCAGGCGGAACCGATCGGCGCGTTTATCAATAATCAGGTCGCCGCGCTCGGCGTGATTCACTGCGCCGAGACCGACAAGCAAGCCAAGGAGATCGGTGGTCCCGGCGGGATGTGGTTCCTCAACAAATCACTCCAGCTTTATCGTCCGTGGCAGGAACAAGGCGTGAAGGTGCCGGACTCCTACAAATTCGCCATCAATGCCATTGGGGGCGAGCGCACCGGCAAGTCGGTCGAGGATTACATCGAAGGAGGCACGTTCTGCATGGGCAATCCGGACACGTGCATTCGAGTGCTGAAAAAGTATGAAGCCGCGGGCATTGATCAAGTCCTGTGTTTCATGCAGTGCGGAAGCATTCCACACCAGAACATCATGGATTCGATCCGGCTCTTCGGCAAATATGTGATTCCGTACTTCCGCCCGCAATAACGCGCGGCTCGGAAGTCAACCAACGCACCCGGAGGAAGAAGACATGCGTATGCGATGCCGAACAATGGTGGCGTGGTCCTTTGTCGTTTCGTGCGCGGTTCCTGTTTGGGGATGGGCCGAGCAAGAGAACGCTTCGGCGAAAATCGAGGCATTCTTCCTCCCGTATCGGCAGGAAATGCCTCGTGCGAACGGGATCACGCCCGGACTCACGATCGATAAAACCAATGCCCACGTCGCCGCCGGGATGTTGCCGCCAGAGTTGCTCGACCATCTCGCGGCTGGTGAATTTTCCTTCACCGTGCAGGACACCACCGACACGCCGTTGCGGCGAGCGTATATCGACGCGACGCTAAGAGGCTACGAGCACGTCGCGCTTGGTGAGCAACAATTACAAAATTACCAAGCGGGTCTGCCGTTCCCGCTGATTGATCCCCAAGACCCCCAAGCGGGCCTCAAGGCGGCGTGGAACTACAAGTATCGCGACCGCGGCGACAGCGTGCAGTATTGGCCGACCAATGAACATCGCACCGGCAGCGGGGCGGTCGAACGATCCGAACGTTTTTACATCGCCATCATGTATGGCCCGCACCGACCAGACCCTGCGAGTCCATTCCCCAAATGGGAACAGGGAGGCGTGTACTTCAAGCGCTATATGCGCATCGTTGCTCCTTCGGATGCCGAAGGGCGGCAAATCATGAGCTTGAATTACAACGATGATACCCGGCTGGACGACCAATGGGTGTATGACCCCAGGACGCGGCGGACCCGGAAAGTCGTCTATAACCCGTATGAAGCGCCGGGCAATGGCCAACTGCTGTCCGAGGATACCTCGGGGTTCAATGGCTACGTCCACACGTATCAGTGGAAATACGTGGGGGAGCAAACCGTGCTCGCCCCAGGGCCGATTCGCTCAGCCGATCCGACGTTAGGTGGAAAAGGTAATTGGTACCCTCTCGACCCGTGGGAATTGCGCAAAGCGATTGTCCTGGAGGCGATCTCGCCAGAGTCGCACCCCCTCTACAGTCGCCGCCGCCTCTATCTCGACGCCCAGACGTACTCGAATTTGTACACCTTCGCGTACGACCGTGCCGGGAAGCATCGTCGGACATTCTTGCAAGTCTATTTTCACCCGGAGTTCAATCCGTGGAAGAATGACGTGTGGTTGCCGCAGATTTCCGCGCAACTGTCCATCGACTACGAGAGCGATCGCGCCTCAATCTTTCAGACGCACAAAGTCGTCTACAACGAATTGCTCAGCGAGACACGGTTTTTCAGCGTCATGGCGCTGATGCTGCACGGCACGTGAGTTTTCCCCCGCTGTTCAGAGGTTCCGCGGGGCTCGACCGGCAGCCACACGCGAAAGGTCGAGCCCCGCCCAACCTCACTCTCCACGGTGATCGTCCCGCCCAGGAGATCAAGGAGACGCTTGACGATATGGAGCCCTAAACCGACGCCTCTCAAACCATGGACATTAGGTATCTACTTTAAATCCCAAGGCGGCCCCGCCATCAAGTCTGGACCGCTTGCGCTTTTTGCACGATCAAATCCGCCAGGGATGGGAGCTTGAATTGGCCGGTCACCCGGTCGTAAACGTAATCATAAAAGCTCACGCCCAGCTTCT
>CAMBFS010000213.1 GCA_945865755.1 Klebsiella pneumoniae | reverse complement strand
AGAATAATCAAAGGTTCGTACGATAACAGCCAACTTCCAGCACGGGCTTATTGTAAAAGGTCGGCAGGCGAATGTAGACCAGGCCCAGCAAAACTCCTTAAAATCAAGTGATTTCTTGGATTTACGAAAAGTGTCCTGACATCAGGCTGAAAACGTTGGATATGGCGCATTTATTTCCACGTCTCAAAACGGCGGGGGTGAAGCTCTCGGCGCAACAGTTCATCGAGGCCATCACCGATCATCAGGTTGAAATCTACGATATATGGGGCGGCGAGCGACGGACGGTGACCGTGGACACGGTCATTCTCGCCATGATGCGTACCCCCAACGAGGCTTTGTTTCACGACCTGCGGTCCAGCTTCACAGCCATTCATCGTATTGGCGACGCCGTCGCGCCGCGTAAGTTGGAAGCGGTGATCTATGAGGGAGAGAAGATGGGGCGGGAGATCTAGGCTCGGTAAGTTTGGGACAGTTCGGAGTCAAAAAGAGCAAGAAACTGAGTCTTGGTTTTTCCTTTTTCCGTTCTTTCTTTTTTAACTCCGAACTTTTTGCGACTCCGCACTCCGAACTATTTTAGACTCCGAACTTTCTTCTTGACTCTCCCCCGAAGTCCAGGTCTACTGTCCGAATTCTTGGCCCGGTGCCGCGGCACGCTTCTTTAGGAGGGGAAATGCAGCAATCACAGCGGAAGTTCTTTTACGGCTGGGTCATCGTTTTCGCGGGGCTCTTCTTGACGCTCATCATGTTTGGGATCGTCGATTCGTTCGGCATTATGTTCAAGCCGATTTCCGAACAGTTTGAGTGGAGTCGCGGCACGATCTCCACCGCGTCGATGATTAACTGGATATTCTTTGGCTTTGGCAACCTCGCGTGTGGGGCGCTGAGCGACCGGTTTGGTTCTCGCCTGCTGCTCATCATTGGTGGCGTCCTCTTTATTATTGGGACTATCTTGATGAGCCAGATTCAATCACTGACTCATCTCTACTTCGCCTTTGGTGTGGTGATGGCGCTTGGGCGTTCCGCCGCGGCGGTGCCTCTCACGGCGCTCATCACCAAGTGGTTTACCCGCAACCAAGGGCTCGCCTTAGCGATTGCCCAGTCACAAAATGTCGGACCCGCCGTGTTCGCTCCGTTAACCGTATACTTGCTGACGCAGACGGATTGGCGTGGGGCGTATCTGTGGTTGGGCGTCGGGTCGCTCCTAATCTTTCCCCTCGCCATGCTCATCCGTGATCACTCCGAAGAAGAGAGTCATGCGTACGCCACGAGTGGGGCGGCAGGATTTGTCTCGAAAATGCCAAACGTCCATCTGACCCTCAGTCAGGCGATGCGAACACGGGCGTTCTGGACGCTCAATTTTATGGTGTTGGGATGTTGTATCGGCCACTCCTGCGTTCTGCTCCACGGGTTTAATCACATGACCGATATGGGCCTGGTGGGATCAACAGCATCGAAAGTGGCGGCAGTCATGGCCATCTCTGGCTTAGTTGGCAAAATTGCTTGTGGCATGATGGCGGATCGTATAGGCGGGAAATGGGCAATGGCGCTGTTTTTAGGAGTGCAGGCGGTGATGATCCCGCCGTTCATGCATGTGCACGAGCCGTCTTCGTTTTATCTCTGGGCAGTGGCGTTCGGGATTGGGTACGGTGGCCCGATGCCAGTGTATGCGATGCTTTTCCGTGAACATTGTGGCACGCGCTTCATCGGCTCCATCCTTGGCGTCTTCTTTATGATCGCGGCCCTCGGGATGGGGTCCGGTGGACTGATGGGTGGCAAGCTGTATGACATCTTCGGGAGTTATATGATCCCGTTTCTCACGAGTACGGGAACGAGCATGATCTCCGCTCTGCTCGCGCTCACGCTGCCCTCGCCGAAGAGACCGGAACCGGAGCTGGTTCCTTCACAAGTCGTACTACAGACGAGTTAATCTGGCTCCCTCCCCTCCACGAGAGGAGGGGACGCCCCCGTGCGAGACTCGAAGCGAAAGCCAGGATGCCTTTCCTCCATTCCTTGTTTTACGGCTGGATTGTCACCGCGTGTGCATTCCTGATTTTGTTCTTGACCTACGGCGTCCAGTATTCGTTTGGCGTTTTTCTCCCGTTCATGCTGGAGGAACTCGGCTGGCAACGCGCGAGTATCGCTGGGGCGTTTTCGTTCTACACCATGACGTATAGCGCATGCAGTTGGCTCAGCGGTCGGTTGACGGACTCCAAGGGACCGACGGTGGTGATTGCCGTTGGCGGAGTGCTGCTGGGGTGCGGCATTATCGCGACCAGCCAAGTCTCGGCGCCGTGGCAGATGTATCTGTGTTATGGATTCGTCGCGGCCTTGGGCATGAGCACCGCGTTTATCCCGTGCAATACGACGGTGATAAAGTGGTTCCAGCGCAAGCGCGGGTTGGCGCTCGGACTGGCCTCGTGTGGGAGTAGCTGTGGCATCCTCGTGGGTCCTCCGTTACTGGCCGCGCTCATTCCTCTCTATGGCTGGCGTCCGGTGTACCTCTCGTGCGGTGTAGTGATTGTCATCGTCTTGAACATCGTCGCGCGCTTCATGGTCCGCAGCCCGGAGCTGCTTGGGCTTGCCCCAGATGGTGATCCCTTGCCATCGCCGAGCACTCTTCCCGGAGGGTCTCCTGCCACCGCGCAGGCGCTGGAGACCGCTCCCACGCTCTTGCCAGGATGGTCGTTAGCGGAAGCCTGGCGCTTTCCCGCTTTCTGGTCGCTGTTCCTGGTGTTTGTCATCATGCTTCTTTCGGTCCCGGTGCCTTTCGTGCATATCGTCGCGTATGCGCGTGATCTCGGCTTTTCTCCCACCCAGGGCGCACTCGCGGTGAGTATCATGGGACTGAGCGCCTTTATTGGCAGCCTGTCCTTGGGCTCCTTGTCAGATCGTATTGGCCGGAAACAAGGACTGTTGCTGAGCCTGACCATGCACATCATCGCCTATCTGCTGTTTGTTTTCGCCCAGAGTCTGACGGTGTTGTACCTTGGCGCGGCGGCGTTTGGGTTTTTCTATGGCAGTATGGCGACCCTTTTCACCGCGTTGATTGGCGACCTGTTTGGTCGCCGCCATGCCGGGGCGATTGGTGGGTTTCTGTATGCTGGCGCGGGGGTCTTGGGGGCGTGGGGACCGATGATTGCCGGCTATGTGCGTGACACGACGGGAAGTTATCGGCCGGCGTTCACGTATGCGGTGGTGACCAGTGTAGTGTCGTTGGTGCTGTTCGCGGTGACCCCCAAGCCGCCGCCGTATGCACGGGATTGAGCGATTACTCTTCCGATAATAAGTACAGATGCCCTTGCGTGAAATCGAACTGCAAACGATACCCCTCGAAGGCGCTGATGCCCAAGATCAGATCAATGCCCAAGCGTAAATTGTCAAGATTCACAACCCCGGCGTCAAATGAACGCAACGATAAACGCGCGACATGCAGGTTTGTAAGCCGCACACGAGCAACTCTGGTCACTGAGGAGCCAACGCCAACGATGGACAGATCACCAATGGTGGGGAGGCCGAATTGGAGGGCGAGTCGAGGATGGATTAAACTGGTTTGGGCTCCGGTATCGGCGAGTGCGCGGATCGCCCGGGGGCCTTTACGGACGGTAATGATTGGAAGAGACCGTGGACGAAAAGACGCCCACTCACGAGGCATGCACCACCACGGTGGGACGGGGATCGGCGTACTTACTATGCGTGAACAAGGTCAGGATGCCCTGGTCAGCATACGAACGCCAGAGTTGTTGAAAGGCGTCAGTCATGGGGTCCGAGGTGAAGGCCACTAACTTTGCTCGCTTCGGCTCACCAGCCTCATCTTCCGTAGTGACTTCTAGGAGTAGCCAGGTATCAACATAGCGTTCTTCCCATTCTTCGGGGGTATGCTCTTCCTGTCCGCCGTAGCGAGTGAGTGTGGGCTCAAGTAAGGTAGAGACTGATTGCGAGGACATAGGTGGTGCTCCTGTAAACACTAGCAATGTAGAAATGCCGTAAAGGGTTGTCAATCAAGTCAGATGTTACCTTCCGCTCAGGAGAGCATTTTCCCTGTCATTCATTGAAATCGGCGGAGGGAGCATGGTTGTCCCTCATCCGCGGGGGTGGGCTGATTCTCACCGTGTACGCGGGTGAAAGCCCACAATTGGAAAGAGGAGAGCATGAGTCAACAACTTGGTGGCCTCATTGACGTAGCGAAACTGGAAGCGTTCTTGCGCGAGAAACTACCAGTGCAAGACGGGGAACTCAGCGTCGAAAAACATCAGGCGGGGTTCTCGAACGAAACCTTCTATGTGTCGTGGGGGCCAAAACAGTGGGTGCTGCGGCGCCCACCACGTGGAGACATCCTACCAACCGCGCATGACATGCTGCGTGAATTTCGCGTGTTGTCGGGACTTGCCGCGACTGGGGTGCGAGTGCCGCGTCCAGTGGTTGCCTGTGAGGACCTCGCCATTATCGGCGTGCCATTCTATGTCATGGAGCGTATCAATGGGGTGGTGATTCGCGAGCAACTGCCGCCAGAGTTTGCGGCGATGGCGGATCGAAAACGTATTGGTGAGGAGCTGATTGATGCCCTCGTCGAGTTGCATGCGGTGAAGTGGCAAGAGACGTCGCTGGCGACCTTGGGGAAACCCCAGGGATTTTTGCAACGGCAATTGCGTCGTTGGGCTGGGCAGCTTGAACTTACTTTGCCACGCACGCGGCCACTTCCAGGACTTCAGGAAGTCTCGGAGTGGCTCACGGCGCATCTCCCGGAACAG
>CAMBFS010000212.1 GCA_945865755.1 Klebsiella pneumoniae | reverse complement strand
GAGCTGTATCGGATCAAAGGAACGCTTACGCTAGAGACTGGAGGCTGGAGACTAGAGACTAGTCCCTCCTCCCCACAAGCCCCAAGTCTCAAGCCTCTAGTCTCACGGGAAGTGGCGCAGGAGGCGAAGGGGTATTTCCTCAAAGCCATCGAGATCGCCCAGAAACAGCAGGCCAAGTCGCTTGAATTGCGCGCCGTGATGAGCCTGGCGCGGCTGTGGCAACAGCAAGGCAAACCTGCCGAAGCCCGACAGATGCTAGCGGAGATCTACGGTTGGTTTACCGAAGGGTTTGAGACGAGAGATTTGCAAGAGGCGAGAGTGTTGCTGGACGAGCTTACTGCGTGATCTTACCGTCCGGTTTGCTGAATAGCTTTTACTTCTTCCAAAACTTGTTCGATGAAAGGATGATCGCTCGCCAAGATCTACTCTCTGCTGTGTTTGTGATTGGGGTGAGTAGAAATTTCCGGATGATGAGGAGCGTTATCATAGCGGAATATCAGTTGGGTGATCCTTTTATTGCGTTGATGGCGGCGGCGCAAACCACGAAGACGATTAAGCTGGGGACAGCGATCTCGCTACGCTGGCCTGGGCCGCGGCGTCGGGCAGCGGTGTTGAAGCGGGGAAAAGTCTCGCGTCAATCGCGGAGCGAGGACAGAAGGTGTAAGTGTGCAGGGCGCGTTTCGCGCCCCATTGAATTGATCGGTGCGCACAGCGCACCCTACGATAACGAGGAGCAACGTGTCAGCACTCTCATCCGCGTCGTTACAACAGTCCGCTTCCCCTCCCGTCGCGCCCCAAGAGCACCCGCGCGGGGCCGACTCGTACCAGTGGTTCATTGCTGGTGTGGCCTCATGGTTCACCGCCGTTGGCATGCAAACCGTGCTGTTCTCCTGGCTTGTGGTCGGGGAGTTGCACGTCAAAGCGGAATGGGTGGGGGTTGCGCAAAGCGCGACGATGCTGCCTTCTGTCCTGCTCATCTTGGTCGGTGGAGCTGTGGCCGATCGTCACGATCGTCGCTCGTTGCTCATCGGTCTTCATCTCCTGGCCACGCTGTTGTCGGCAGGCCTTGTTGCGCTTGTTGCAAGCGGCAAGCTCACCCTGCCTCTTTTGCTCGTCTATGCCGTTGCCGCCGGGAGTGTGCAAGCGTTCGTTATGCCAGCACGGGACGCTCTGCTCTCCGAGGTCGCGGGTCCCAATTTAATGCGTGCCGTGACTAGTCTTACCCTGGTGCAGTGGGGCACGCAGGCGGTGGGCGCCTTGGTGGCCGGGGCGGCACGGTGGGTCGGTACGGTGCCCGTTCTATGCGTGCACTGTCTTATCGTTCTGAGCGGTGTTGTCCCACTGCGGAAACTGTCGCCAACGCCAACCGTGCCTGGTGCCGTTCGCAGGCAACTGCGGTTAACGGAAATTGTCGAAGGGGTGCGTGAAGTCGTGCATTCTCCTGTTTTGTTGCCGGTATTTTTACTGGTCACCGCGGTGGGGATTTTGTTCATTGGTCCTTTTCTGGTGGTCTTTCCGATTCTCGTGCGAGACTACTATGGCGGCGACATTGGGCAACTTGCACTGCTCAATATGATGTTTCCCGTGGGAACGATCCTTGGCTCGGCTGGGCTGCTCTGGTATGGCCGGATACGTTGGAAAGGCGCTGCCCAGCTCGGCGCGCTCGCTTTCGGTTCTTGTTGCCTCGGGGTCATTGCCATAGGGCTCCCTTTCTGGGGAACGCTGGCCGCGGGGTGCGCATGGGGACTCGGCGCCGCGGTCTTTACGAACACTGGGCGTACGCTCTTTCAAGAACAAGCCCCGCCTTCGCACCGTGCGCGCGTGTTGTCCGTCTACATGTTCGGGTTCATGGGCGCCTCGGGTCTCATTGGAGCGCCGTTGTCTGGCGTCTTGGTGGCGGGCATCGGTCCTTTAGCGACGTGCGCGGTGGCGGGCAGCGTGATGTTGATTGTGCTGGCGTGCACGTTTCTGTTCACCAATGTCTCACGGATGGAATAAAGGAGTCCGGACTATGGAACTGCGACCTCTTGGCAAGACCAACGTAATGATTCCAGAGATTGGGTTAGGCGTGTGGAAATATCGCGGTGGGGTCGAGCCACCTTTCAGGGGTAGGTTTTTCACCACAGGAAGAGCAGAGTCGTCATTCCCGCGCAGGCGGGAATCCAGGAATCCTGTAATCCACGGGACACTGCGCCTAGCGAAAACGGCGGCGTGTGTGGACCAGATCAGTAACGAAGGAGTGACGTATGCCACAGGTACATGATCGCGGTGGTTGGCCGGATGCCGGCCCGATCAATAAAGCCGAACACGACCTTTCGATGTGGGAGAAGCGCACTGACGCGTTGCTGGTGCTGCTTTCCAGTCCAAAGACGCAACTCATTCGTGTTGATGAACTTCGCCGGGCCACCGAAAGCTTGCCGCCAGATGCGTATGAGACCATGAGTTATTATGAGCGGTGGATCTCGTCGATTGAGCTGTTACTGATCGAGAAGGGCGTACTGACGAAAGAAGAGATTGATCGGAAAGCGGAAGAACAACACGTCCTGAGTCCTGAGTCCTGAGACGACATTTATTATGGAAACACGATTCAAACCAGGCGATCACGTGAAGGTTCGTGTTGGTGCTCCACCGCACCATTTCCGTACTCCCGCCTACATCCAAGGAAAAGTTGGAGCGATAGCCGGTATTCATGGCGTGTTCCGCAATCCGGAGACACTGGCGCATGGTGGAGATGGACTGCCGAAACGACCACTGTATCTTGTGCGATTCGTCCAGCAAGAAGTGTGGGGCAGCTACGCCGCCGCTCCGCACGATACGTTGTTCATTGACATTTACGAACACTGGCTAGAGCCGGTAGGAAACTGAGGAGGCGGTTATGTCCGACCATCATGATCACGCCCATGATCCACGGAATGGAGCCCATGCGGATCCACACGCGCCTATAACGGAGAGGGAAGACCTCACCTACTACGAGAAGCGGGTGCAGGCAATTTCAGCGCTGCTCATTGAAAAAGGCCTAGTGACCGCGGATGAGATGCGTCGCACGATCGAGGATCGCGATTCCCGCACTCCCGCGCTGGGAGCAAAAATAGTTGCCCGTGCGTGGGTTGATCCTGTCTTTAAGGCGCGATTGCTGTCCGATACGAAAGCAGCAGTGGCGGAGTTGGGCGTTGATACTGGCTCACTGATTAAGATTGACGCGGTGGAAAACACGGACACGCTGCACAACGTTGTGGTCTGTACGTTATGTTCCTGTTATCCCCGCGCCATCCTTGGCCTCCCACCGGATTGGTACAAGAGTCTCAACTATCGCTCCCGCGTGGTCAAAGATCCGCGCAGCGTACTGAAAGAATTCGGCTTAGTGTTGGCGTCTGAAGTTGAGGTGCGAGTGTACGACAGCACGGCGGACTTGCGCTACTTGGTCATTCCGGCCCGTCCGGCTGGAACGGAAGGCATGAGCGAAGAGGAGCTTGCGAGTTTGGTGACGCGCGACAGCATGATCGGTGTGACAAAGGCGAGAAATCCCGGAGAGCATTGAGTCGTCGGGGTATTGAAGAATTGCTGTCTTCTACAGCAAGGAGTGAGCACGACGTATGAAATTTTCAGAAATAGTCGACCAAGCCAGTGCGCTGCTGCGGCAAAAAGGACGGGTCACGTATCGCGCCCTCAAGCTCGAGTTCGACTTAACCGAGGAGCAACTCGACGCGTTGAAGGAGGAACTGATTGACGCCCGAGAGGTAGCAATCGAGAAAGACGGCAAAATGCTCGTCTGGGTAGGACCAGGGATAAATGGGGAAAAGGATAAAGGGGTAAACGGCAACGCAGAGGGCGAAAAGGGGAAAGGGAGAAAAGGCGAAAAGGAAGGAGTCCCTGGCCAGTGGACGCCGCCGCATTTAGCCGAACGCATCCGTGCCGAACAAGCGGCGCTGGAAGCACGTGGAGCGACCGACGGCGAGCGCAAGACGATCACGGCTTTGTTTGCTGATCTCAAAGGCTCGACGGCGTTGATTGAAGGACTCGATCCCGAAGAAGCCAGAGCGATTATTGATCCCGCGCTGCAACTGATGATGGACGCGGTGCATCAGTATGACGGCTATGTGGCGCAAGCGTTAGGCGATGGCATCTTTGCCCTGTTCGGCGCGCCGCTGGCGCATGAAGATCATCCCCAGCGGGCGCTCTATGCGGCGTTGCGCATGCAAGAAGCCATGCGCCGCTATGCCGATACACTGCGCGCCAAAGGCTATCCGCCGCTGTTGATGCGGGTGGGGATCAACACGGGCGAAGTGGTGCTGCGCTCGATCCGCAAAGATGACTTGCATGCGGATTACGTGCCGGTCGGTCACTCGACCAATCTGGCGGCGCGCATGGAACAACTCGCCAATCCCGGCACGATTGTCGTCTCCGCGTACACCCATCGTCTGACCGATGGCTACTTTGCGTTCAAGGATTTGGGACCGACGCAGATCAAAGGCGTAGAAGAAGCCCTGAACATCTACGAAGTGCTCAGTGTGGGACCGTTACGCACGCGGCTGCAAGTGTCTGTGCGGCGAGGACTGACGCGCTTCGTCGGACGGCAGAGTGAAATGGAGCAGCTCACCAAAGCACTGGAACATGCCAAAGCCGGGCACGGGCAAATCGTGGGGACGATGGGCGAGCCAGGGTTAGGCAAGTCGCGGTTGTTCTATGAGTTCAAACTGCTCTCCGTGAGCTGAAGTCAGGACACATTTGCTAAACTGGCCTCCAAATCAAGGGAAATCGCTGGCGAGAGATGAGCAAACAAGCTTTTATCGATGCGCAGCAAGGCGACGATCGCGCTGACCACACTCAAATCCCAGCCGCCACGGCGGCGCGAGG
>CAMBFS010000211.1 GCA_945865755.1 Klebsiella pneumoniae | reverse complement strand
CGGTGCCACGTTGACCAGTTCGGCCGGGGACGCTGCCGAGTCCTCAAGATGTGATTCGTTGGGAGTCATCCCACGGTTGTAAGACATTGCCCGTCCGCTGTCACCCCAGAAGGCCCATCATAATGAAGTTTTTTCACAACCTCTGAGTTTGCCAGCCGCGATGATATAGCGGCGCTGGAGCACACGAAGTGAGACATTGAAACACAATAATCGAGCGGTTGCGCGACCTTCAGGAGTTTGTGGAAGGATAGTCCCGTCATCGCTCAGGTGGAAATGTTCCTCCCACTGGTGGAGACGGGGATTGAAAAGCCAGGCGCGCTCGCTGGTCTGGGGGTCAAGAGACGCCAGATTGGGCCCTTTATAGTGGTTACAGTCAAAGCATGCGTAGGCAAGATTGTCTACATCAGTCTTGCCGCCATGCTGCCCAGCAATGATGTGATCAATCTCGTACTCAACGAGTTCCGCCGCTTGTGGGACATGGCAGTATTCGCATCGTTCTTGCGCACGGTCGATGAGACGTAAGGCTGGAGGGATACGAGGCATGGCCTTTACGAGGTTTCCTGTACATCCTTCAAGGCGCGGGCTTTTAACAAGGAAATAAACCGGTGAATGCGACCATACTCGTCTAATTCCGTCGATTCCGCGTGGGTGAGTTCCCCTTCTCGATTTTTTTCCAGCAATTCGCTGATGCGGTCTTGCATCGCTTGGGTGGGTTTGAAATCGAGGACTTCCTGAGGAGACGGGTTGCTGGTCAGGAAGCGTAAAAGGTAAGAGGACACCTCGTTTGGCAGAGGGAAAGACTCCGTGAGCCCACGCGCTAATACCTCCGGCAGCCGATCCCGTACCGGTGCGAGCCGTTCGGCAAGTGAATCGGGAACTTCGATGGTGATTTGGGCCATATCCATGCTCCTCTTGCCAACCGTCGTACTGAGGAGCGGGAACGGAGTCAAGCGAACGCCCTGGGTTATCTTTCGCTCGTCGAAGCATGATAACTTTCCGAAACCATGCCTACGCTCTCACAGCAAACCCGCCTCGCGCTCCGTGAACTTGAAACGCATCCGCATAAAAAGTTTGGGCAGAATTTCCTGACCGATCCCACCGTCGTGAACCGCATGGTCCAGGCGGCGAACATTCAGCCGACCGACACCGTGTTGGAGATCGGCCCAGGGTTGGGGGTCTTATCCGACCTGCTGGCCGAAGTTGCTGGTCGTCTCTATCTGGTGGAAGTGGATACCGTGCTCGCCGACCGCCTGCGCACCCGCTTCGCCGAACAGGAGAGCGTCCACATTGTTACCGCCGATTTTCTGGAACTGGATATTGCTGCCACGTTTACCGAAACTCCAATCCGCGTGGTCGCTAGTCTGCCCTACAACGTGGCGACGCCAATTCTGTTTCGTTTACTGGAGCAGCGTCGCCAATTTCCCACCGCGACGGTGATGCTGCAAAGAGAGGTAGCCGAGCGTCTGTCAGCCAAAGCGGACACCACGGAGTACGGCGCCTTGTCGGTGATGATCCAGCTCTACGCGAAGGTGACGAAGGTAGCCACGGTTCAGCCGGGCAGTTTTTTCCCATCCCCCAAAGTACAATCGCAAATTGTGAATATTGTTTTTCAAGATGCGCCACGTGTGGATGTGCGCGAGGTCACGGTGTTTCGACGAGTGGTGAAAGCCGCCTTTGGCCAACGCCGCAAGACGCTGCGCAATGCGCTGAAGGCGACGGGATATGGCGATTTGGAGGGGCTGAGTGTACGAAGTGGCATTGATTTTCAGCGACGTGGGGAGACTTTGAGTCTGGAGGAGTTCGCGAGGCTGGCGAATATGATGGGGGAAGAGAGTGTGGGGGAGGGTAGTGAAGCCTAGCCAACAAGGTCTGACATGTACTATACGAACGAACAACTGACCCACACGAAAAAGGAGGACTGACAGATGGCGAATTGGTTTACCGGAAAGGTGGCGCTTGTCACCGGCGGAGGTTCGGGAATTGGGCGGGCGTCCGCTCGTGCCTTTGCCCGCGAGGGCGCGAAAGTCGTGGTGGCCGATGTCACGGTTGAAGGCGGCGAAGAGACCGTGGCGTTGATTAAGCAAGCTGGCGGTGACGCGCTCTTTGTCAAAGCCGATGTGGCTAAAGCCGCTGAGGTTGAAGCGCTGATCAACAAAGCGGTAGCCACTTACGGGCGGCTCGATTGCGCCCACAACAATGCTGGCATTGAAGGCCCGGGTGCGACGACCGTCGATTATGTCGAAGAGGGGTGGGACCGCGTGATCGCGATCAATCTCAAGGGCGTCTGGCTGTGCATGAAGTACGAAATCCCGCAGATGCTCAAGGTCGGCGCGGGAGCGATTGTGAATACCGCGTCCACGGCGGGCTTGGTTGGGTATCCGCGCGGGTCGGCCTATGTCGCCAGTAAACATGGCGTGGTCGGTCTCACGAAGACCGCGGCGCTGGAGTATGCGAAAACCGGCGTGCGAGTGAATGCCGTTTGTCCAGGCGCGATTGATACCCCGATGATGGGACGGATCACCGATCATCGTCCCCACCGAGCGGCACGGATGGCGGCGGCGGAGCCGGTTGGACGGATGGGACAGCCGGAAGAGATTGCTGAAGCCGTGGTCTGGCTGTGTTCCGACTCCGCTTCGTTCGTGACGGGACTCGCGATGGCTGTGGATGGTGGGATCACTGCCATGTAACTGTCCACTCAAAGAGAAAAAATTCAGGAAGGAAGGAAGCGACAATGGAAAAACGTTCACTTGGAATACCAGGGCTCGACGCCAGCGTGGTTGGCTTGGGCTGTAACAACTTCGGCATGAAGATTGATCTCGCCGCCACACGCGCGGTGCTCGACACGGCCATTGACGCCGGCATCAACTTTTTCGATACCGCCGACATCTATGGCAACAAGCAGTCCGAGGACTTTATCGGCCAAGTGCTCGGTTCACGCCGGAAAGAGATCGTGCTGGCGACAAAATTTGGTGGCGCGGGGTGGATGAGCCGCAAGAGTGGCAAACCCTGGGGCACACGGGAGTACATCGTGCAATGTTTGGAGGACAGTCTGCAACGGCTGCGCACGGACTGGATTGATCTCTATCAGTACCATTTCCCCGATCCGAATACGCCGCTTGAGGAGACCCTGGCCGCGCTGGATGAGGTGGTGCGACAAGGGAAAGTGCGCGCCGTTGGGTCCTCGAATCTTTCGGGTGAACAGATTGCCCAAACCGAGGCATACTCGGCCCAGCACAAAAGCGCGCGCTTCGTGACCGCGCAAAATGAGTGGAGCCTGCTCAAGCGTGACATCGAACGCGATGTGATTCCCGCCTGTGACCGTTATCGAGTAGGGCAATTGCCGTTTTTTCCGCTGGCCAGTGGCATGCTGACTGGGAAATACCAACGTGGCGCGGAGCTGGTGGCGGGCTCACGGTTAGCCACCTTTGACTTCGCGAAACCTCTCGCCTCGGATGACAATTTCACCAAGATCGAAGCGTTGCAGAGCTTCGCGCAGAAACGTGGGCATACGCTGCTTGAGTTGGCGATGTCGTGGCTGACCTCGCATCCGTGTGTGACCTCGGTCATTGCCGGAGCGACGACGCCGGAACAAGTGCGTGCCAATGCCGCGGCGGCGGGCTGGAAGTTGTCGGCGGCGGAAATGGCGGAAGTGAATACGGTGGTGCCGCTCGCGGCGGTGTAGAAGAAGGAAGGGGATTGTTTCGATCCCCCTCACCCTAGTAGAGGCGTATAATTATACGCCTCTACTCAAAAACCCCCGGCATGCTACAACTTCTGCGACCGAATATAGCGCTGATAAATCTTCGGCAGTTGCGCTGGGAGCGACAGCATATCTTCAATAATCATGTAGCGCGCCGGAGCGCACATCTCGCGCAGATAATCGCGCCCGGCTTTATCGACCGTCAAACAAAAGGAGAGAATGCCGTTTCTCTCCGCTTCACGCAGCGCCATCATCGTATCCCGGACTCCATACGTGGTTGAATGTTTGTCCGGTCCGTAGTCCATATCTTCAGGACATCCGTCGCTGAGCAGCACGAGGAACTTGGCGCGCGAGGAGAGTGTCCGCAACTGGCGGATGCCATGCCGCACCGCGGCCCCCATCCGCGTGCTGCGCTGGGGCGCGAGCCCACCGATACGACTACGCACGTCTGCTGAGAGCGGTTCCGCGAACGTCTTCACTGGATAGATGTCGATGTCGCGCCGTCCCGCGCTGGAGAATCCGTAAATGGCATACGTATCACCGATAGTGTCGAGCGCGGCGGACAGCAGGACCAGTGCTTCCTTCATAATGTCGATCACACGGACACCAGCCGACCCTGAGTCAGGCGGAGCGGCGACGAGGGTATCCGTTGAGGCGCTCAGGTCCAGTAAAAACAACGCCGCCACATCACGCTCGACCGGCAGTCTGGCGGAATACAGTTTTCCAGAGTGGGTGTTGCCGGTGCGGTGATCCACGCGCGCGGTGATGGCCGCATCGATGTCGATCTCTTCGCCATCTTCCAAGCCTTTGACATGCCGGTAGAGACGCGGGCGCAATCGTTGAAACTCGCGCTTGATCCCTGGCGTGAGGTCCGCGTAGGTCGCCAGGGTGCGCGAGAAAAACGCGCCATCATCGCCAATCACTAGAATTTCCCGAACTTGGCACCACTGCGAGCGGTAGTCCTCAATGAGATAATCCCACTCATCATAGAGATAGTGGCGCCCGCGCGTGGCCGGGCGACGGCGTTTAGGCTTGTGTTTGGCCTCTTCCGCCGCCTCTGGGTCTTGTGCCGTTTGTGGGTCCGCGTCGAGATTGAGCACCACCGTGGCTTGGCGGCGGCGCGTGCCTTTCCTCTTCTCGGAAGAGGCGCGCGCCGCCGCCAAGAGTTTCCGCAGCGTGCTTTG
>CAMBFS010000210.1 GCA_945865755.1 Klebsiella pneumoniae | reverse complement strand
TGGCTGTTATCGTACGAACCTTTGATTATTCTGCTGAGAAAACTGCTTGTTGCTTTCTGGGTGTGGCAAAATAATTTTCGTGCTGGGCGAAATCGGCGAAGAAGCCTAATAAATTCAGTAACTTGAAATAAGTGTCCTGACATCAGATGTTCCAGTGGGACATTCGACCAACCTGGCCGCACGCATGGAACAGTTGGCCAATCCCGGCACGATCGTTGTCTCCGCGTATACGCATCGCCTGACCGACGGGTACTTTGCCTTCAAGGATTTGGGACCGACGCAGATCAAGGGCGTGGAAGAAGCCCTCAATATCTACGAAGTGCTCAGTGTCGGACCGTTACGCACGCGGCTGCAAGTCTCCGTGCGGCGGGGGCTGACGCGGTTTGTGGGGAGGCAGAGTGAAATGGAACAGCTCACCAAAGCACTGGAGCACGCGAAAGCGGGACACGGGCAAATCGTGGGGACGATGGGCGAGCCGGGGTTAGGGAAATCGCGGTTGTTCTATGAATTTGTAGGGGCGTATGATTATACGCCCCTACGGATGCACGGCTGTCTCGTCCTATTTGCCTACTCGGTGTCACACGGTAAAGCGACAGCATATCTGCCGGTGATTGAGCTGCTCAAGAGCTATTTCGACATTCAAGCCCAAGATGATGAACGCAAACGACAAGAGAAGGTGACGGGAAAAGTCTTGCGGCTGGATCGCAGCCTCGAAGACACGCTGCCCTATCTGTTCGCTTTGCTTGGCATTGAAGAGCAGCCCTCGCCACTGCAGCAGATGGATGCGCAGATTCGGCGCAAACGCACGTTCGAGGCGCTCAAGAAGTTGTTCTTACGCGAGAGTCTGAATCAACCGCTGATTCTGATCTTTGAGGACTTGCACTGGATTGATAGTGAAACGCAAGGCTTCTTAGACACATTCAGTGAGGGAATCGCGTCAGCCAAGTTGCTCCTCCTCACCAACTACCGTCCCGAGTATCGCCAGGAGTGGGGGCAGAAGACGTATTACACGCAACTGCGGTTAGCACCGTTGGGAGGAGCGGAAGCGGAGGAACTGCTGACCTTTTTGCTGGGGAGCGATGTCAGTCTCAGCCCCGTAAAGACACTCATTCTCGACAAAACCCAAGGGACGCCGTTCTTCATGGAAGAGGTGGTGCAGACGTTAGCGGAAGAAGGGACACTCAGCGGAGAGCGGGGATCGTACCGATTAGTGCAGGCGCCCACCACCTTACATCTGCCCTCCACCGTGCAAGCCATTCTCGCTGCCCGCATTGACCGCCTTGCCCCAGACGAGAAAGCCTTATTGCAGCAACTCTCTGTCATTGGCCGGGAGTTTCCGTTAGGCCTCGTGAAGCGCGTTGTCTCCCAGTCCGA
This sequence comes from Klebsiella pneumoniae, assembly GCA_945865755.1. GTDB lineage: Bacteria > Desulfobacterota > Binatia > Bin18 > Bin18 > JABFSC01. The sequence goes on along the minus strand of CAMBFS010000210.1, from coordinate 3,512 downwards.
AGATGAACTGTATCGCCTGCTCTCCTCGCTCCAGCGCAAAGAGTTTCTCTACGAGCAGCCCGCGTTTCCCGAGGTCGAATACATCTTCAAGCATGCGCTGACCCAAGAAGTAGCGTACGGTACGGTGCTGCAGGAGAAACGCAAAACCCTGCATGAACAAACCGCGCAGGCGATTGAAGCCCTGTACGCCATCAAGCGCGAAGACCACTACAGCGTCCTGGCGCATCATTACAGTCGCAGTGGCAATGCCGCAAAGGCTGTAGAATATCTCAGCCTGGCGGGACAGCAAGCGGCGCGGCAATCAGCAAACGCGGACGCTATCACTCACTTCACTGCGGCTCTTGCACTGCTCAAGACCCTGCCGGACACCGCCGCCAGAGCTCAACAAGAACTCACCCTCCACCTCAGTCTTGGCGCGTCGTTGATAGCCACCCAGGGGTATACTGCCGCCGAAGTGGAGCACACCTACACCCGCGCGCAAGAGCTGTGTCTACAAGTAGGGGAGCCGCTCCAGGTCGTGCAAGTCCTGTTTGGGCTGTGGGTATTTTACGGAGTGCGAGGGAATCACACCGCAGCGCTCGCCTTGGGGGAACAGGTCCTCACGGTCGCGCAACGACAGCAGGATTCTACCCTGTTCCTCGTGGCCCATGTAGTGTTGGGGCTAACATTGCGCGGGCGTGGAGAGTTCGCCCCCGCGCAAGCGCATCTTGACCAAGCCTTTGCTTTCTACGACTCCGAGCGCCACCGCGACCTGGCCTACTATATGGGACAAGACTTGGGGTTAGCGGCTCTGGCCTATGCAGCGGAGATCCTCTGGTGTCGTGGCTACCCAGACCAAGCCCTGGAGCGAGCCCGTTACGCGCTCTCCGTAGCCCACGCCTTGGCGCATCCCTTGAGCTTGGTGGACACGCTGGCTCGGGTTGCCTACGTGCATCTGCTCCGTCGCGAGGGCCAAGAGGCCCATGCCCAGGCGGAGGCGTTATTGAAACTCGCTCACGAGCAGGGGTTTACATACTGGTTGGGCGTTGGAACGAGCCTGCAGGGCTGGGCACTCGTCGAGCGTGCCGTGCAGTCCGATGCACGGGAGCAGGGAGAAGCAGAACTGGTGCAGCTCCTGGAGGGGCTGGCTGCTTTTCGGGCTATGGGGGCAGAGCTGTATGTCCCACTATATCTGAGCGCGTTGGCTCAAGGATATGGGCAAAACCGCCAGGCGGAAGACGGGCTGAGGGTGGTCGCCGAGGCGCTGGCTCTGGTGGAGAAGAATGACGAGCGTTGGAACGAGGCGGAGGTGTATCGGATTAAGGGGACGCTCACGCTGGAGGCTGGAGGCTGGAGACTAGAGACTAGTTCCCCTTCCCCACAAGCCCCAAGTCTCAAGCCTCAAGTCTCACGGGAGGTGGAGCAGGAGGCGGAGGGGTATTTCCTCAAAGCCATTGAGATCGCGCAAAAGCAACAAGCCAAGTCCCTCGAACTGCGCGCGGTGATGAGTCTGGTACGACTACGACAGCACCAAGCCCAGGATCACGCAATACGTACCACGCAACACGAAACACGCACCAGACTCAACGAAGCTCACCGGATGTTATCCGAAATCTACAACTGGTTCACCGAAGGGTTTGATACGAAGGACTTGCAAGAGGCGAAGGCGCTGTTAGAGGAACTTCGCCACACAGGAGCAGACGCATGACTGCCTTACAGAAAAGAATCGCAGCGATCGAGAAAGTCGGGGCTGAAGCCTTGGCAGACCACACGTTGCAGAAGCTCATTCACCTCCAATTGCAGAAATACGAAAAACAACTCGCGGATGTGCAGCGAGAGCTCGAACCCTTTGAGCGTCGGTATGGAATGACGTCTGAAGAAGGTCATCAACGTTTTATGATAGGTGAATTAGGCGACGCTGGAGATGTGATGGAATGGATGGGGCTGTATGACGACGTGTTACTGTACCGAGAGCGGATTGCCACACTCCAAGCAGCGGCGGATGCATGATTGAGGAGTATCTCCGACAGCTCGACGAACTGCTCAGCGCCAGTCCGGCGGTGCGCGACGTCGAGGTCATCCGACGCACCCGCCGAGACACAGAAGGGGAAAGAGTCTTGCACTATCGCTATCGCGTCCTCCTGACCGATGGCGGCTTGGTCGAGATGAGTGAACGTCTTGTAGAGATGCGCGGTATGGTCACGACAACCAAGTATCGCCATCATTGGCAGGACAAGCATGGTCACCTGCTCAAACGCTGGGATAATGCACCGCATCATCCAGAGATAGAGACGTTTCCGGATCATCTGCATGACGGCACGGAGGAACAGGTGCTCAGCCACGCAGCAATTACTGGATTAGAGGTACTGCAACACATTCTTGTTGTAGTAGGCATATAGAGGGCGATGTTCATGGATTTTTATGGCATGCTCGACCAGGTCGTCTCCCTTCTCCAACAACGGGGACGCGTGACGTACCGCGCACTGCAACGTCAGTTCACGTTGGATGAGGAGGCGCTCGCCGACCTCAAGGCAGAATTACTGTACGCGCATCCACAAGTGACGGACGATGAGGGACGGGGTCTCGTTTGGACCGGCCAAGGCAGTCCAGAGTCTAGTGTCCCGAGTCTAGAGTCGAAAACTCTCCCTTCCTCTGACGCTAGACGCCAGACTCTAGACCCTAAACCGATTAGTTACACGCCCGCCCACTTAGCCGAGCGCATTCGCGCGGAACAAGCGGCGCTGGAAGCGCGAGGTAGCGCAGACGGTGAGCGCAAGACGATCACGGCGCTGTTTGCTGATCTCAAAGGCTCGACGGCACTGATTGAAGGACTCGATCCCGAAGAAGCCCGGGCGGTGATTGATCCCGCACTCCAAGTAATGATGGATGCCGTGCATCAGTATGACGGCTTTGTCGCGCAAGCGTTGGGTGATGGCATCTTTGCCTTGTTCGGCGCGCCGCTGGCCCATGAAGATCATCCTCAGCGGGCACTCTATGCGGCACTACGCATGCAAGAAGCCATGCGCCGCTATGCCGATACGTTGCGCGCCAAAGGGTATCCCCCGCTGCTGATGCGAGTCGGGATCAACACGGGTGAAGTGGTACTGCGCTCGATTCGTAAAGATGACTTACATGCGGATTACGTCCCGGTCGGTCACTCGACCAACTTGGCGGCGCGCATGGAGCAACTCGCCAATCCTGGCACGATTGTCGTCTCCGCGTATACGCATCGCCTGACCGACGGGTACTTTGCCTTCAAGGATTTGGGATCGACGCAGATTAAAGGGGTGGAAGATGCCCTGAACATTTATGAACTGCTCAGTGTCGGGCCGTTACGCACGCGGCTGCAAGTGTCCGCGCGGCGGGGACTCACTCGCTTTGTCGGACGCCAGAGCGAGATGGAGCAGCTCAACAAAGCATTGGAGCACGCAAAGGCTGGGCAGGGGCAAATCGTGGGGACCATGGGCGAGCCGGGGCTGGGCAAGTCACGGTTGTTCTATGAGTTCAAGCTGCTCTCGGTGGGTGGGTGTCTG
>CAMBFS010000209.1 GCA_945865755.1 Klebsiella pneumoniae | reverse complement strand
TGTTGAAATGACCGCGTGTAAAGTAGCAGGCTGTTTTACTTTTTTGCAAACGCTGTCACCGGTTTTTTTGTGAGGAATCAATCAATTTGTGAGGAAAAGGTCTTGACCCTGAGAATGGAGTTCGCTAGGCTGCGGGCGCATGGAGACGTCCGGAGTTGTGGGAACCCCGCCGTCTTGAGCCCTGGCCCGAATGGCAGCATTCGGGCCTTTTTTTTGCCGTCCCCTCCGAACCGGGGAAAGGAGGCCGTGATGCGTACTATCGTTGTTCACCCGACGGACCCACAAGCCGAGGCTGCTTCACTGACCCAGGCACTGGCGCTGGCGACCGCGGGAGATACGGTGCTGGTTGGTCCAGGCGTCTATTCGCCAACGCGCTCTGGCGAGCAATTACCCCTCAAAATTCCCGCGCATGTCACCGTCCTTGGAGCAAGCAAGGATGCCTGCATCATTGACGGCGAAGGACAATTCGCCCCGTCGTTCAATCCCATCCGCACCGATATGGCCGTGATGGAGTTGGCGGACGGGGTATGGGTGTCCGGCCTGACCATCACCAATGGTGGTGGACATGGGATTGGGGCTCCGGTGGGAACCACGGTCAGCGTCTCCAACTGTGCCCTCTCTCATCACGGAGATCACGGCTTGTATCTGTGCGGGGTGACCGAGGCCGTGGTGACAAGTTGTGAATTTTTCGAGAACGGTCGCCAGCGCTTCGAGCCCACCCTCCCCCGCGGCGTGGGCGCGCGGCAAGGACATCATATCTTCGCCGAGGCGCGGCACGGACAGCGGAATCGCCTCCTCATTAGCGACAACCGCATGCGCGCCTGTTTCGCCGATGGGATCGCATTCATCTGCTTCTTTCCCGAGCCGGACGCGGTGTCGTTTCGCGCGACCATTCAGCGCAATACGATTGAAGACAGTGAGCGCGGTGGGCTGCTGTTCTCTGGCTCTTTCGGTCCAAGACGAAACCAGTTGGACATCGTCGCGACCGAGAACATCCTCCGCGGCAATAAGCAGTTCGGGATCGGTATACTGACCGCGGTTCCTCTGGCTGAGCCGGTGCCACAAGAAGCGACGGTCACCGCCATGTTCAGCGATAATACGATTTCAGCCAGCCCGATTGGGGTGTTGATTCAAGGTGGTATTGGGGAAGCGCACCGGAACCACTGTCTCGTCACGCTCGACGGGAATCGTATCGCCAACTGGAGCAAGAATGCCATTCGCCTCATTGGGGCTGTTGGTGGCGACAATGTCCAGACGGAAGGAAACCGCGTCACCGCGAGTGTCTCGCGCAATACCTTTCGTGGCGGTGCGCCAGCCGTCGTTCTCCAAGGCGCCGGTGGCACGACCAAGAGTACCCCGCGACAGAATGCTGTCACCGCCCGTGTGGTTGGCAATGTTGTCGAGGGTCCGTCCGAGCAGGCGTTTGTGGTCAGCAATGGGATGGCTGGCAACAGCGTGGACATGGTCGCGGGGAGCCAGGCGGTGATGAGGAAAGAGGGGAATCTGTTGACGTAGTGAGGGAAGGGAGCTTTCTGGATTCCCCGCACCCCAGATTCCCTCTCCGCTATGACCGCATTTACTCGTCCCCATTGATAAGCGCGACTTCTTTCTTCTCGCCGTTCTCCAGGCGACCCATGTCGGCCAGCGCGCGATAGATGAGCCGTTCACTAAACTCAAATGGCAGAGGAGGCGGCGCGGGAAAGTACGCCGGCGCGACCGGAAACGGTAACTGTTGCACGCGCGTATTGTAGACCAGCGCGAGCAGTGCCGGGAGGTGAATGACATCTTCCAGATTGTAACGAATCAAGGTGTCGAGGGCCTCGACTTCCCCAGCTTCATAATACTGCCACAAGAGCACCGCCCCCCACCCATCAAGCAGCGCCAGCGGCCCTTCGCGTTCCAGACCGACAGCGCGCTCGATTTTCTTGAGCCCGCCTTTGTACCCCAAGGTCGCGAGCGGAGACCGTAGGTCGATATGGGCATGCGCGAGAGGAAGATTAAACGCCCGGCGCAAAACCGGCAGATCGAACCCCTTGCCGTTGTAGGTCACTAAGAGTGTAAATTCAGCGATGGCGGCGACAAAGTCAGCGAGATTCTTCCCCTGCACATACACCCGCGGGTGCCTGCCATCATAAATGCCAATCACGGTGAGCGCCGAGGCATCAACCGCGAGGCCCGTTGTTTCAATGTCCAGATAGCCGATCCGTTGGCCAAATTCTGGATACAGCCGCCATTGCGCCGCCGCGGTAAGACGGGCGGAAAAGTATTGCGCGTCACGGCACGCAAGCGCGGCGAGCGACTGTTCCAACTCACGGCAGGCCAGGTCACGCAGCCACGGGGGAAGCCCCGTCTGTTCGGGTGCGTGGAGAAACTCTTCCCACGTCGTAATCCCATTGGCCCACAGGCGCTTTTCGGTTTTCTCGCCAATTCCGTGCAGGTGTTGGAAGGTGTGTTTCAGCATAACCTGGGAGCTGGGGGTTGGGGGACTGAGGGGCTCGGGACTGAGGGGCTCGGGGCTGGGTGAGGACCAAAAGCAGGTCTGAGGCTTGAGGTTAAGTGAGAAACAAAAACCGAAAGTGAGAAAAGGGAGATCCGGTGTTGTTCCCCTTGTCCCCTTGTCCCCTAGCCCCTAACCCCTAGCCCCCAGCTCTTCAGCCCCTCACCCCCAGTTTCTAGCCCCTAGTTCTCGTAGCTCCGCAGCACCCGGCCAGGATACGCTCCGGTTGGTTCGCCATCGCGGAGCAGTGGCTGCCCGTTGACTATCGTGTAGCGATACCCCTCGGACCGAGCGATGAGACGTGACGCTCCACCGGGTAAATCGTTCACGAACTCCTTTTCCTTGGCCTGCACCTTGTCGGGATCGAAGATGGTGATGTCCGCGGCCATCCCAGGTTTCAACAACCCACGGTGAGGAATCCCTAACAGCGAGGCCGGGTCAAAGGTCAGCCTCCGCACCGCTTGTTCCAACGTGAGCGCCTTTTTCTCGCGCACCCAGTGGCTGAGCAGATAGCTGGAATAGGTGACCTGACAGAGAAACGCGATATGCGCGCCGCCATCCGAGCCGCCGGTCAACACGTACGGATCGGTCGCCAGGGCACGGACCGCCTCCTCGTCACCGTTGGCGAACCCGTGGATGAGGAATTGCGTGTCAAGGTTTTCGGCGATGGCGAGATCAAGCAGCGCTTCGAGTGGCGTCTTATTCCACATCCGGCCAAGCTCCACCATGTTCTTGCCGACTAACTCCTTGTGCTCATCTTGGCGCACGATGCTCACGAGGACATCTTGCATCCGTTTGGAGAACACCTTGGGCGCTGGATCATCGAGGTCTCGTTGCATGGCGGCGCGAATCTCTGGGTTGGAAAGATTCGCGATTTTCTGGGACCGTGAACCGGTGATGGCCGACTTCCACGCCGGTAGGTCCTCAAACACCGCGCCGCGCATCGTGAAGGTAATGTCAAAGCGTTCACACAACGAGAGCGGATGCACGCGTGCGCCTTCACGAAAAGCCTCGGCGGTCCAATCCAACACCTTGCGCCAGTGATTGGGCGAATCCCACGTTTGTGTCAGCAGATTCCACACCACCGGACGTCCACTCTCCTGTGACAGCCGCTTCATGTACGTCATGTCTTCCATGCCGATCTTCGGGATGCCCGGAGGAATCACACAGATTGTGCCACGATGAAAATCTTTCAAGGTACGCGCGAGGGCGACGGTTTCATCCTGACTCGCCCAGCGACTTGGCACCGGCAGCCCTTCCCCATCGAAATGCACCGGACCATAGGAAGAAGAAAATCCGAAGGCGCCGGCTTTGATACACTCGACGACAACCGCTTGCATTGCCTCGATTTCAGCGGCAGTGGCCTCGCGTTTACGGGCTGCGTCGCCCATCACGTGGTAACGGATGGTGGAATGGGGCGCTAACGCCATCACATTGACACCCAGGCGCTGGTCGAGCGCATCAAGGTATTCACCATAGCTTTCCCAGTTCCACGACACCCCAGCCTTGAGACTTTCAAGCGGCATGCCTTCGACTTTGACCAACATGCGGGTGATGTAATCGCGATCTTGCGGCTTACAGGGAGCGAGGCCAAAGCCGCAGTTCGTCATAAAGACGCTGGTGAACCCATGCCAGCAACTCGGCGTGGCGAGCGGGTCCCAAAACAACTGCGCATCATAGTGGGTGTGCACATCCACGAACCCCGGCGTGACGACCAAGTGACGAGCGTCAATCACTTCCTTGGCCGCACCTTCGAGCTTCCCCATGGCAGCGATCTTGCCCTCACTAATCGCAAGGTCGCCGTAATACCCAGGCGTCCCGGAACCATCAACCAGAAACCCATTCTTAATCAGCAGATCATACGACATGCGAAGTCCCTCCTTATGTCGGCGCGGTTCGCGCACTGTAGCGCACTTGTTTGACATTCGACAAGCGGACACGCGCTCGCCGCCCTCCCCTTTGACATTCCCTCACGCACCATTTTGGTGTGCAAGAGGAGCGTCGATGCCTCGGACTGCCGTAAGAGTGCGGGGTGGAGAAGGGATACACGATGAAACGTGTGGTGGGATGTGGGGCCTAGCGGATGACTTGGCGGATGACCTGGCGGACGATCTGGGGGATGTGGCTCTCCCTTTGCTTCGTAGCCTGTACACACACCACCCCAACACGACCAACCCTGCATTTTCTCGCCTGGAGTCAAGATCGCACGACCACCAAGCGACTCTGCGTGCTCCCCTTCCTTGATCGTACCGACATGCCCGGGATTGCCACCCAAGTCCGGCAGAGTGTCGCGGGACATCTCAGTGTCAAACATTTCACCCTCATGCTTCGCTCATTTCTTTAGTCACTTTTGAGAATTGACAGCTGAGGATCAAACGCAAAGGTTATTTTGACCAAAAATTGCGCTGAAAAATCATGAACCGAGTGAGTTCAAGGGCTACGTGGACACCAACCTGAAGAGGGTGGT
>CAMBFS010000208.1 GCA_945865755.1 Klebsiella pneumoniae | reverse complement strand
CCTGACCACGACGGACATTTCGGATCTGGTCATGGAGATTGCCTGCGGCTTGCACAATCTCCGCGTCAGTTGCCGACACCCCCTCCCCACTTTCGACGTATTCAGTTCGTTGCGTCCCACTTAAACCCGATAATGTCTAATGTGTCCTGACTTCAGGGGTTTGTCACCCCTGGTCCCAGGAAAATGGTCTTTGTCTGAACGGCACTCAGCGCGAGCGCGGCATACACGTCGCTGGCGAGCATCTGCGAATCATACAACCAGGCATGCGAGAACCCCCGCTTCTCCGCGATCGCCACCGTTGGCGCAATGGCCACGCTCCCAAAGAATACGAACCCAAAGTCCATTGATACTTCCTCACTCGTTTACGGAGGCGATGCTCACCTCACGAACCCCGCGGACCACCGAACGCCTCTCACCTTGTTCTCCGCCACCCTATTGCCCCAGTCGGTTATCGCTTACGCACGTACTTAGTAATGCCTTTGCCTAGGACATCCGCCAAGTAAATGTCTCCCACCGAGTCCACCCACAGCCCATGACCCATCGGCGAATCCCACCGTGCGATCACGTGCCCCTGTTTATTCATGATGGTCACCGCCGGTTTGAGATCGCTGATATAGACGATGTCCTGGGCATCCATATAGATGTCCGTTGGGCGATGAATATCAGTCCACTGTGTGACGTACTGCCCTGTGGCGGTGAAGACTTGAATCCGGTTGTTTTCCCGGTCACACACATAGAGCGTGCCCTGCGGGTCGATCCACAGGCTGTGGGGCAAATGAAACTCGCCGGGCGCGGTTTTCCCTGGCGTCCCCCACGAGCCAAGTAGTCTGCCATCCGCGGAGAAGCGATGGACGCGACTATTGCGATAGCCGTCCGTCACGTACACGTCACCGGAGGGATGCACGACCATCTCCGTCGGTTTGTTGAACGGTCCCGCCGCGCGTGGCACCAACGCGGCATCCTCTTCGCAGCCAGTATCCGAATGCTTCCCTCGTTCTCCGAGAATTGATAGGGGACGACCATCAAGTGTGAACTTCAAAGCCACATGATCGTCGCGATCGGTGAGATAGATCAGATCGTCCGGACCGATAGAGATGCCATGCGGATCGCGAATGGCACTGCTGCCCCACGCATTGAGATAATTGCCCTCGCGATCAAAGACCAGCACCGGTGGGTCCTTACGCTGGAAGGCATAGATGCGGTCGTGCGAATCGGCGGCGATGGCGCTGACTGGACCGAAGCTCCAGCCGTTGGGAAGTGATCCCCACTTTTCGATGACGTCGTATTCGTACTGACCCGTGCCAACAGTACTCATGGATGACTCCTCCTTTGCTCAGTGCGACGATGGTCCTCACTCCTCCCATAGGATGTTCCGCCTTGGTCTGTCAAGGCAAACCTCCTTCGCCATTGGATGAATGATGTGAGTGAGCCGCCACACTTTCGTGGCGCCTCCTCGGTCGCCACTTTCACCCGTACGTGGCTCAGGCGTGTGCTTAACGGCCGGTGAGCGTTCGGCCTTTTTTCAAGGTCGGGTCCACGCGCGCGGGCATCGTCACGATAATGCGGAAGCCCTGCTCAATGCGCTGCTCGATCGTCTCCGGACTGGCGATGGTCGCGCACGGGACATTGAACTCCTTACAGGTCTTGAGGATCTGTTGTACGCCTTCCTCGACCCGTGGATCACTCATATTGCCGCCGGTCCCCAATTCGATGGACAGGTCACCTGAGCCGGCCCAAATCGCACCGATCCCCTTCACGTGTCGCAGGATGTCGGGCAGATTTTTCACGCCGTGGATGCCTTCCACGATGGGCATGAGGAACAGTTCCCCCTGCGGATCAAGCGGCCAGAGGTCCGCGACCTTGTAATACTCCGACAGGCTCAATCCCCAGTAGCGTGGCGCGAGGCGATACCACCAGCCACGCTCGCCCACCGGTTCAGTGTCTGGAGCACCAAGGGCTTGGGGATAGCGGCTGGCCACCACCATTGCTTGCGCTTGTTCGACGGTATCCAGATGCGGCACGATGAGCCCGTAGACTCCCGTATCCAGCGCTTGCTTGATGATCCACTGATTGCGTTCGCGGGCATTGGGCGGAACCCGCACAAACGGGACGACATCGGGTTGCAGACCACCCGCGGTCGAGATGCGCTTGCGGTCAAGCAGGAACTGGAGCGAGAGCCGTAACCCCGGCAAGTGAAACCCTTCGTGCTCCATTTCAAAGATGACAAAGTCATAGCCCAGATCGGCGAATGCCATGGCCTCATCGATGTTGCCGGTCCACGCCATACCGCCGCCAAACACTACTTTCCCTTGTTCCAAGAGGTCGATCACTTTGTTTAACCGTGCCATGCGGATTCTCCTTTTCCCGTTGTTTCTATTGTCGCATCTCACTTCTTCGTTACTGCCGCGCCAATACAGTCCGTTGGAGTGTTGCAATGCGGTCCATCGTCGCCGCCGGCAGTGGGCCCGCGGTGACGGCGGCTATTGCCTCAGCCAGCTCTTTGCGGTTTTTTGCCCCTGTGACCACCGTGCTGACGCCAGGCAGACTCAACGCATAGCGCAGGGCCGCTACCGACAATGGGGACGAGGGTTCGGTTGCTAGAAAACCGAGATGTTGCCGTGCCAAGGCAAAATCGCGAACGACAGGGTGCTCTGGCGGCAAGGTGCGATCAATCGACGCCGTCAGCGAGCCCGCGGCATACGGGCGAATGCCGAACACTCCCAGTCCCGCGGCCTGCGCGAGACGGACCATCTCTAGATGATCGCGATACGGGGCATCCCCCCGTGCGCCCATCTCTCCTTCCGAGCCTAAGATATTCGTGACGAGTTGGACGGTGTCCACGCGGCCATCAGCAAACAATTCTCGCACCACATCGTGGCGGGCAATGCCCGTACAGCCCAGCGCTTTCACAACTCCCGTATCCTTGAGTCGTTGCATGGCCTCCAGCACGCCGCCCACGCCGATGACTTCACGAAGGGTGAGTCGCCGGGGTGCGAGAGGTTCTTGCGGTTCGATCTGATTATGGAGCTGAAACACATCGACGTGGCTCAGGCCTAAGCGCGTGAGACTCCCTTCAATGGAGCGCTGGACGGCACCGGCCAGATCCTTGCGCTCATCCGGCGTGACAAACACCTTGGTCGCGATGAGCGGTTTGGTGGGGAGGTCCCGCCACGCGTGTCCGACGATCTCCTCCGATTTGCCTTTGCCATACACCGGAGCGAGATCAAGCAAGGTGACGCCACTCGCCACAGCCGCTTTCACGGTTTCGATACATTCTTCATCGGTCGTGGAACCCCAGACCATACCAATCCCTCCACCTCCCAGGGTGAGGACCGATACCTCCAAACCTGTCTTGCCGAGCGTACGTTGTTGCATGGGACATTCTCCTCTCACATGCGGGTCGTCTTTTTTCACATGATCCGAGGTCTACGCTACCCGTAGGGTCACCCTTTCAGCAAGAGCCGCCTCCCTTTCCGAAGAGAGGCGATGCGGTTGTGCTTCTTTCGTTCGACGGTCGACAGTGCTACAGCCAATGGGGGAAATTAGATGCGAGGGGTGAGTCCGTTCTTCGGCCCTTCTGTGACGCGGGCTTTCCTGGCCGTGTGCTGTCTGGTCCGGACTCATTCCTGAGAAGGACGGACGATGAACAAAGAGCCGTTTGTGATCACGGTGCCCGACGCGACGCTGACCGACCTCCGCGAACGCTTGGCACATACCCGCTGGCCCGAGGAAATTGGCAACGACAACTGGCAGTACGGAACGAACCTCGTCTCCCTCAAAGAGCTGGTCACCTATTGGCGGACGACGTACGACTGGCGTCAGCACGAACGGGCCATGAACGCCTTCCGTCATTATCGCGTGACGATCGACGGACAACCGATCCATTTCATGCACGAACCAGGACGTGGCCCCAAGCCGATGCCCTTGATCCTCACACACGGCTGGCCGTGGACGTTTTGGGATTTCCACAAGGTCATTCGACCGTTGAGTGACCCAGCTGCATTCGGTGGTGATCCGCACGATGCATTTGATGTCGTCGTCCCGTCTCTTCCCGGATTTGGGTTCTCCACGCCGTTAGCGAAGACGGGGATCGCGATACGAGAAGTGTCCGACCGGTGGGTTGTCCTGATGCGCCAGGTCCTTGGATATGAACGCTTTGCCGCCCAGGGCGGAGACATCGGGGCGTTAGTCAGCACCGATCTCGGCCATGCCTACGCGGATCATCTGATTGGCGTGCACTTGAGTCTGGCGATCCCACTCACGATGGAATTACCCCCAGAATCCGCGTATGACGTGGACGAGAAGCCCCACTTTGCCAGTACCCAGCACTTTTTTGCCGAGGGGCGTGGCTATGCCGCCATACAGGGAACGCGACCACAAACGGCGGCGTATGGTCTGACCGACTCGCCAGCAGGATTGTGTGCCTGGATTCTGGAAAAACGCCGCTCTTGGAGTGACTGCGCGGGCGATGTCGAACGACGCTTTAGCAAAGACGACCTATTGACCACGATGACGCTCTATTGGATCACGGGGACCATCGGGACCTCGTTCCGGTCGTACTATGAACGCCGGGCGCATCCCTGGCAGCCCATCCATCAGCGCCACCCCGTCGTGGAAGCGCCGACCGCGGTCGCGGTGTTTCCGCGAGATGTGGTGCAGATGCCACGCCGCTGGGCCGAAGGCTACTACAATCTCCAGCGGTGGACCGTGATGCCGCAGGGCGGTCATTTCGCGCCGATGGAAGAGCCCGAGCGGTTAGTGGAGGACATCCGGTCTTTCTTTCGCTCGCTCCGCTAGCGAGACCACGATTCACAAGTTGACACTCACAAGGAGAACGCGCATGAGTCGCATCTTTGGACCTCTTCGCCAGAATGGCTATGTGGTGCCTGAAGTCAGGACACATTTGCTAAAGGGGCGGGTAGCCACGAGTTTTCACTCGTGAGAGACTTGGGGGTATGACATACCAAGACTCCGACACTACCCGCCTCGTAGAGTATATCGCAAAGGTGCTGCCGTGGGCACATGGGCATCAA
>CAMBFS010000207.1 GCA_945865755.1 Klebsiella pneumoniae | reverse complement strand
CAGTTGGGCGATTTCTTGGTCGATGGCGTTGATTTCAGCCTGTAAGTCTTCTCTGTTCAAAGTCCATAAAGTGTGTGTGTTTAGCGGCTATTTGTCAAGATATTTTGGCGATTTTTCGGGTTGCCTTGGAATTTAAAGTAGATACTTTCGGAGTCCTCTCCCTTCATGTCGTTGCTCAGCCGGAAAAGAGAACTCTGAAAACGAATCGGCCTTCACTGCGGTCTCGGTCCCGCGCGCAACGCCATATCCCACGAAATCCATTTCTCCGGCTTGATGACGAGCATCACCCGTGGCTCGGTGCGCATGCGGGCGAGGCGGGCCTCGACGTGGTCCTTGTCCACGTACTTCTCGACGATCAACCGCGTCGGCCCCCAGATGTCGTCCTCAATGATCTCCGCGCGCCCTTCCACGATGACGGTCTGGAAGCCGGTGACGTCGTCGATACACAGCGTCACCCGTGGGTCGCGCCGCAGGTGGTTGTACTTGAAGCGACTCCGGGTCGTGGAAATGTAGAAGACCTCGCCCGTCCAGTAGAACCACATCGGGTTCAACTGCGGCGCGCCATCCTTGCGAATCGTGCCCAAGACGGCGTTGCGCCGCTCGGCGAGAAATTGGTCGATGACTTCCTTGGGTAATGACATCTGTCTCCTCCGTTATTGTTACACGTAATGCGCTTACCGCCTCCGCGGCGGGCTCCAACTCCCACCCGACCGCGACGAGCCGCTGCCTTGATACCGATCCGAGCGCCAGGCGTTGTCACGACGGTCGTCACTCTCCATGAGAAACACCGGCTCCAACAGATCACGAGAAATGCCGTCGAGAAAACGGGACGGCTTGCTCAGCACCATGCCCGTCGCCTTGTCGAAAATGTTGATCGGATAACTGATGAACAAGTTCTCCTTCGCGCGCGTGGCGGCCACGTACATCAACCGCCGCTCTTCTTCTAGCTCGTCATCATCCTTGTTGTACAACGACGGAAACCGCCCTTCCGTCGCCCAGATAATAAACACCGAATGCCACTCCAACCCCTTGGCGGAGTGAATCGTCGAAAGCGTGAGCAGCCCTTCATCCTCGCGATCTTCCGCGATCACATCGCCCACGCTGTTGTTGGGCGGCTCCAGCGCCATGTCCGCGAGCATGCGCCCCAGGTTCGTGTAGCGCTCGGTCATCACGATGAAATGTTCGAGGTCCTTCTGTCGCTTGGGAAAATCGTCGCGATGGGTGCGTTTCAGGATCGGCAGATAATAGCGCACCACCGCTTCCATCTGTTCCGCCGGTTTGAGGTCGGGATCGTTCACTTCCGCGAGCAGCGTGGCCAGGAGCTTCAGGTCCTCGCCCATCACGCCCTTGGCCGGATACTCCGCCAGCCGTTGGGCTTGGTTGGGGCCCGCTAGCGTATGCGCCAGAATCTTCTCGGCGCTTTTCGGGCCGATCCCTTCGAGCAGCAGAATCACCCGGTTCCACGACACGGCATCCTGCGGATTGGAGATGATGCGCAGGTGGGCGAGGGTGTCCTTGATATGCGTCGTTTCGATGAACTTGAATCCCCCCCGTTTGATGAAGGGCAGGTTGCGTCGCGCCAGCTCAAGCTCAAGATCAAACGAATGAAAGCTGGAGCGAAAAAGCACGGCGATCTCCGTCAGCGGCACGCCCTGCTCTCGCAGGTCCACGATCTTTTGCCCGACAAAGCGCGATTGATACCGTTCGCTCTCCGCTTCGACCAAGGTGGGTTTGACCCCTTTCTCACGTTTAGTGAAGAGATTCTTGGTGTACTGCTCCTTGGCGTTTTGGATGATGTGGTTGGAGAGGTCCAAAATGGGCTGCGTGCTGCGGTAGTTCTCTTCGAGTTTGATGATCGTGGTGTTGGGAAATAGGCGCGGGAACTCCAGAATGTTTTTGACCGTCGCGCCGCGGAAGCTGTAGATCGATTGCGCGTCGTCACCCACGGCCATGACGTTATCGTGCGAATGGGCGAGGGCGCGGACAATCTCGGCTTGCAGGCGATTGGTGTCTTGGTACTCGTCCACCATGATGTAGCGCAGGGTGCGCGACAGCCGCTCGGCGACTTCAGGGTGCGATTGCAACAGCTCGCGGAGTTTGGTCAGCAGGTCATCGTAATCAAGCAGACTGCGCTCATGTTTATAGCGGCGATAGTGGTCATCAAGGCGCGTCAGTTCCTCGAGTTCGGAGAAGAGATGGGGAAACTGTTCATCCAGCACCTCGGGCACGCTACAGAGCTTGTTGGCTCCGAGGCTGATGATTTCCATGATCGTTTGTTTCTTGGGAAAGCGCCGCTCTTTCTTATCGAGCCCCAAACGCCCACGCAGCAGGTTGATGACATCCTCGGAATCGCCACGATCTAGAATCGTGAACGAGTTGGAGAAGCCCAACAGCGCGGCGTAGCGGCGGAGGATGGTATTGGCGAACGAGTGGAAGGTGCCACCGACCACGCGGTCACATTCGCCGGCGAGCAGCGTGCTCGCGCGTTCGAGCATTTCCTCGGCGGACCGGCGGGTAAAGGTGAGCAGCAGAATCGAGCCGGGATCAATCCCTTCCTCAATCATGCGGGCGACGCGATAGATCAACGTCCGCGTCTTGCCACTGCCGGCCCCAGCCAACACGAGCAGCGGCCCTTTATGGGTGATCGAGGCTTGATATTGCGCGGGATTCAACTCTTTTTCGTAGTCGATACGAAACCGCCGAGCCGAGGGCGGGTTGAGATCATCTCGTAACACATATTGCGTCGGACGGTTTTCGTCGTTCACTCCACCACTCCATGCGAACAAAGTGCGGTGACCATAACTGAAAAGCGGGCGGGAGTCAGTAATCGGAAAGTAGTCAGTAGTCAGTAGCCAGTAGGGAAGAAGTAGAAGGACTGAGGACTGAGTTTGGAATCTGCAATCAAGGACCTTGGACTTTAGACCGGTTCTGCTAAGGATGAGCGCCATGAGTCGCACAACTGGACGGGCCGACCTTTTCGGCGTGAAATGCCCCCTGAATTGGGCCAAGGCGAAAGTCCGCCTCGAAGACTTGGAGCGCGGCGACATTCTTGAGGTGCTCATTGATGACCCGAAAGGCCGCCGCGACATTCCTCGTGCCGCCGAAGCTGAGGGATATTCGATTGTGCGGATAGCTGAGGTTGTTGGCGGTTGGTGTATCGCGATCGAGAAATAGGCTGAGGCGGGCACTTGTCCTGTTTGACAGCGAGTGCGGAACTGGGGCAGAATCCCTCTCCAGATTGATACTTCAGACAGGAGGGGAACCAATGGCTACTGCTACATCCGCGGCCACACACGCCGCACGCGAGAAAGTCCGCACCGTCGCACCAAAGCTCATCGACCTGACCGAAAAGGTTGTCTACGGCGATGTGTGGGAACGGCCTGGCTTATCAAAACGCGACCGCAGCCTCATCACGGTCGCGTCGCTCATGTCCACCTACCGCCCAGAGCAACTGCGTGTGCATATCGAACGCGCGCTCGCCAATGGCGTCACGAAAGACGAACTGGGCGAACTCATTACCCACCTCGCATTCTATTCCGGCTGGCCCACGGCGATGACCGCGGCAACCATCGCCAAGAGCGTCTTTGACGAACAGCAATCATAAGCGGCACCGCGAGTCTGAATTCCCTCTCCCGGCTGGGAGAGGGCTGGGGTGAGGGGGATCAAGTGATCTCTTCCTTTAAGAAAAAGTGGAGGCAACCATGAAGGTGGGTTTCATTGGACTGGGAACGATGGGCGCGAAGATGGCTGCTAACCTCCAGAAGGCAGGCTATCAGTTGGTCGTGTATGATCTGCGACGCGAAGCCGCGGCGTCTCATCTTGCGGCTGGAGCCGTCTGGGCCGACACTCCCCGCCATGTCGCGGAAGCAACGGAAGTAGTGTTTACCTCCCTGCCTGGGCCGGTTGAGGTGGAGCAGATTGCCCTCGGTGAAGCGGGCTTGCTTGCTGGTCTGCGGTCCGGCGGTGCCTATTTCGATTTATCGACCAACTCGCCCGAAGTGGTGCGGCGTATCCATGCGACTTTCGCCGTTCAGGGAGCGCACATGATGGATGCGCCCGTGAGTGGTGGTCCACGTGGGGCCGCGAGTGGCAAGCTGGCTATATGGGTGGGTGGCGAGAAAGCTGTCTTTGAACAGTACAAAGCGGTGCTCGACGCCATTGGTGACCAAGCGCGCTATGTTGGCGAGATCGGTTCGGCGACGGTCGCCAAGCTGGTGCATAACTGTTTGGGCTACACGCTCAACCGCGCGTTGTCCGAAGTCTTTACGATGGGGGTCAAGGCGGGCGTCGATCCGCTCACGTTGTGGGAAGCCGTGCGTCAGGGCGCGTTGGGACGGATGCGGACGTTTGATGCGCTCGTCAATCAATTCTTGCCAGGCGTGTATGATCCCCCCGCCTTCGCGTTGCGACTGGCGCATAAGGATGTGACGCTGGCGACCGCGCTGGGCCGCGAGTTGCACGTGCCGATGCCGATGGCGAACCTGGCGTTGGATGAATTGACGACCGCGCTCAATCGCGGTTGGGGAGAGCGCGATTCACGCGCGGCGATGCTCTTGCAACAAGAACGCGCGGATGTCCACATCGCGGTCGATCCTGAACGCCTGCGTGAAGCTCTCGAGCGGGATGGCAAACCAAAGGGGTGACAAATCGACGCAAGGGGAATGGGGAGTTCGCTTCGCGTGATCCCCGCCACGGAGCTTTGGCCTCGGTCCTCGGTCTCCGGTCCCCGGTCTTTTCGGAGGGATAACCATGAGTGAAAAACTTCCAGCATACAAAATTTTCGCGCTTCGCTACGCCACGCGCAACGCACGCCGGGCCGACCATTTCATCGGCGGCGACCCGCATGATGGTCCCATGCCGATGGACTACTTCACCTGGGTCATTGTGGGCCCCGACCGCTGCTTTCTGGTGGACACCGGCTTCACGGCGGAGACGGCGGCCCGGCGCAAACGCACGTTCCTCCGCTGCCCCATCGACAGCTTACCGCTACTCGATATTGATCCCGACGCGGTCACCGATGTGATTCTGACGCATTTGCATTACGATCACGTCGGTAATTTTCACAAGCTGCCGCACGCTCGGTTTCACTTGCAGGAACGTGAACTCGCTTTC
>CAMBFS010000206.1 GCA_945865755.1 Klebsiella pneumoniae | reverse complement strand
ACGAGTGAGTTCAAGGACTATGTGGACACCAACCTGAAGAGGGTAGTTCTGATAGAACCACGCCCTATCGTTTCTAACCCATTGGAATAACTCAGTTTAGCAATTCTTAGAAGTTGTTCTCAAAATGAGCGAACGGTAAGTAATCATCGCCGCTTTGGCCGCATTGTAGGTCATGGGGCCGCCCCACTCACGCCCATAGACCGAGGCAATGTTGATCACACAGCCACTTTTCTGACTGCTCATCAGCGGCACCACCAAGCGGCACACATCTAGCGCGGAAAAGAAATTCAGCGCGAACCCACTGTGCCAGTCTTCACGGGAAGCCGACAGATTGCCACCAGGACGCGACCCACCAACATTGTTCACCACGATGTCAACGCGGCCGAATCGCTGTTGCGTTTCGTCCACCCACCGCCGAGCATCGGCTTCGTTCGTCACATCACCAGCGAGCGCGGTCACCTCGGCCCCGGTGTTCCGCACTTCCTGCGCGACGCGCTCAATCCCTTCTTGTCCGCGCGCGCATAAACTGAGACGGCAGCCTTCCGCCGCGAATCCCAGGGCCATCGCGCGCCCAAGGCCGCGGCTTGCTCCGCTCACCATTGCTACTTTACCTTTG
This sequence comes from Klebsiella pneumoniae, assembly GCA_945865755.1. Lineage (GTDB taxonomy): Bacteria > Desulfobacterota > Binatia > Bin18 > Bin18 > JABFSC01. The sequence goes on along the minus strand of CAMBFS010000206.1, from coordinate 4,595 downwards.
AGTCCGAGATCCATTTTGTCCTCCGTTTGACCAAAGGGGAAACGGGTAAAAGGTGAAAAGGGCAAGAGAAGGCTTCTTCTTGAGCTTTCCCTTTTACCCATTTCCCCTTTGGCCCCTTCCCGCCGATTGGCTACCAGTTCATACCTGATCGCCGTGTCCCTTGCCAGGCTCAGACCGCTGTGGCTAGATAGGGACCCTGCGGCAAGGAGGTAGCTATGCCAGAGCATTTTGTATTGGAGAAAGAGGGGCGGGTCGCGACGTTGACGTTTAACCGTCCGGAGAAACGGAATCCCCTCAATGAAGAAATCGTACTGGAGTTCGAGAGTCTACTGCACCAGATTCGCGATGATAAGGATATTCGCGTGCTCATCTTCACCGGCACCGGGAATACCTTCTCGGCTGGAGCTGATCTCTCACAAATGAAAGGAATTACCGACCCAGCGGAACGGCAACGCATCTTTGCCCCATTGGGGAAACGACGGGTGCGCTTGATCGCACGGGTGCTGCACACCCTCGTGAATCTTGAACAAGTGACCATCGCCGCCATTAACGGCTATGCGGCGGGCGGCGGCTGGTCGCTGGCACTGGGATGCGATCTCCGCATTGCTGTCGAAGAAGCGGAGTTTTGGTTTCCCGAAGTCGATTTGGGCGTGCCGCTGAGCCCTGCGTCAACGGCGCTACTGGCTGCCCATGTTGGTCCGGCCTTGGCCAAGGAGATCATCATCACCTGCCGTCGCTTTAAGGCGGCGGAACTGCTGCCGCTCGGTCTCCTCAACCGGATCGTCAAAAAAGTGGACCTCTTGCCCACCGCCCGTGAATTGGCGAAGACTATCGCGCAGAAGAATCCGACCGCGGTCATGGCTTCCAAAGCCACTATCAACGCCCTCGCCATGCACCAAGCCGTCGTCCGACCAGATATTTTCTTGGCGCGGGACTAAACACACACCGCAGGAACTTTTTTCATGGACTGGCAAAAAGAATACGAGAAACGTCTGACCACCGCTGAACAAGCGGTCAAAATCGTCAAATCCGGAGATCACGTCGCGATTCCGGTCTACTCAAACCCGTCGCTCATCGCCGGGGCCCTGGCCAACCGGCTCAACGAATTGCGTGGCGTCACGGTCCACATCGGCGCGGCGGCCTCGGACCTGCCCTGGTATCAGCCTGAAGCGGCCGCAGCGTTTATGATCGAGCCGTGGTACACCAGCCCCTACCTCCCCAAAGCCATTCGCCAGATGATTAACGAGAAGCGGAGCGATCATCGCGTGTGTCCGAGCGCGTTGCTGAGCAAAGCCTGGGACGAAGCGCGGCCAGACAGCCCGCGTCCAGATGTCGCCATACTGGATGTCTCGCCCCCGGATCACAACGGATTCGTCAGTTTGGGCGCTGGCGTGTGGGATAAGAAGGAGTTGGTGAAGTATGCCCGCATGGCCATCGCCGAGGTGAATAAGAGCTTCATCCGCACGGGTGGCGATAATTTCATCCACCTGAGTGAGATCGCCGCATTCGTCGAAATTCCTGGGTCGGAAGAGTTCCGCCCGCCCTTCCCGGCTGTGGAAATCAACGACACCGTGAAGAAAGTCGCGTCGTTTGTCGCCCCACTCATCCGCGATGGCGATACCATTGAAGTTGGTGCGGGCAGTACCAGCGAGGCGATTGTCACCGCCGGTATCTTCGCTGGCCGCAATGATTTGGGCTGGCATACCGAGCGCATTCCGCGCGGTGGTGTCGCACTGGTGCAGCAAGGGATTTTCACCGGCGCGCGCAAAACCATCCACACCGGCAAGGCGGTGGCCACCGCCGTTGCCTACACCCGTGAGGAACGCGACTTCGTCCATCAGAGTCCGCATTTCGAGTTGTATGGCGTCGCGTATGTCAATCATCTCAAGACCATCGCCTCGCATGACAACATGGTCGCGATCAACAATGCGTTGCGCGTGGACCTGACCGGACAGGTCGTGGCCGACTCGTTCGGCCCGCAAATGTTCACCGGCACGGGCGGGCTGCCGGAGTACGCGATCGCGTCGGTCTATTCCAAAGGTGGACGTTCCATCATCGTGCTCCCGTCGGTCACGTCGGACGGAAAAATCTCGCGCATCGTCCCATTGATAGAAGAAGGGAGTTTTATCACCTCGCCGCGCCAATTCACCGACTACGTGGTCACCGAGTACGGCATCGCCAAACTCTTCGGCAAGTCGCAACGCCGCCGTGCGGAAGAGCTGATCGCGATCGCGCACCCGGATTTTCGCGGAGAGTTAGAGAAGAAAGTGAAGAAGGTATTTTGGCCATAGCAGCTCTTAGCTAATAGCCTTTAGCTTTTAGCCAGAGACGTGGAAACTTCAGGCTGAGAGCTAACAGCTAACAGCTAAGAGCCAGACATCAGGGAGTATTTTCTATGCCCAGTAAAGAACAATGTCCAGAAATTCGTGATGAGATTCGCAAGTTTTGTAGCAAATATGGCGACGAGTATTGGCGCAAACTGGATAAAGAACATACCTACCCCGAACAGTTCGTGAATGAGTTGACGGACGCCGGGTGGCTCGCCGCGTTGATCCCGGAATCCTACGGTGGGTCGGGCCTGTCGATGAAAGAGGCGAGCGTGATTCTCGAAGAGATCAACCGCTCCGGGGGCAACGCCGCCGCGTGCCATGCGCAGATGTACATCATGGGCTCGCTCCTCCGGCACGGCAGCGGGGAACAAAAACAACGCTACCTCCCCAAAATCGCGAAGGGAGAGCTTCGCCTGCAAGCGTTCGGGGTCACCGAACCCGATGCTGGGTCCGACACCACGCACATCCGTACCTTCGCCCGCAAAGAGGGCGATTATTATATGGTCAATGGTGGGAAGATTTTCACCTCCCGCGTCCAGCATTCCGACATGATGCTCCTGCTCGCGCGCACGACTCCGTATGAACAGTGCGAGAAGAAGACGATGGGCATGAGCATCTTTCTGGTTGATCTGCGGACCGCCGGCGATTCGCTCGAAGTACGCCCGATCGACGCGATGGTGAACCATGAAACCAACCAACTCTTTTTCCATGAACTCAAGGTGCCCAAGGAAAACTTGATCGGCGAAGAGGGCAAGGGGTTTTACTACATTCTCGACGGCATGAACGCGGAACGCATCCTGGTCGCCGCGGAGTCGATTGGCGATGGCCGCTGGTTTGTCGACCGCGCGGTGAAGTATGGCAAGGAGCGCGTCATCTTTGGCCGCCCGATCGCCAAGAATCAGGGGATTCAATTCCCCATTGCCCAAGCCTACGCGAACATCGAAGCGGCGGACCTCATGCGGTTCCGCGCGGCGGAGATGTTCGATGCCGGTGAAGCCTGCGGCCCTGAGGCGAACATGTCAAAGTTACTCGCGTCTCAAGCGGCGTGGGCGGCGGCCAATGCCGCGCTCGATACCCACGGCGGCTACGGCTTCGCGGCGGAGTACGATGTCGAGCGCAAATTCCGCGAATGTCGCCTCTTCTCCATCGCCCCGATCTCGAACAACATGGTGCTCAATTTCATCGCTGAGCACGTGCTTGGTATGCCCAGATCGTACTAGGGGCTGGGTGTTAGGGGTTGGGTGCTGGGGGTTAGTTTCCGAACCCCAGCACCCAGCCCCTAGCCCCTTTTTTCGTTGACGAGCTTTCCAAAAGGAGGAGAACCCATGCAAGTCGATACCGCATTCTTCCCCACCACCTTCGACGCCGCGGCGCAAATGGCCCGACGCACCGAGGAGGTGGGGTTCGATGGTCTCTGGAGCGCGGAGACCAGTCACGATCCGTTTTTTCCGCTGGTGGTCGCGGCTCGTGAAACGCAGCGCATCAGCCTGGGCACTGGCATCGCCATTGTCTTTCCGCGCAGTCCGATGGTGCTCGCGAATATCTGTTGGGACTTGCAAGCCAATTCGCAGGGCCGCTTCATCCTGGGACTCGGCACGCAGGTCAAGGGTCACAACGAGAGACGCTTCAGCGTCAAATGGGTCTCGCCCGTCAAACGCTTGCGCGAAGTCATCCTGTCACTGCGCGCGATCTGGGACTCGTGGCAAAATAACACCAAGCTCGATTTCATCGGCGAGTTCTACCAGTTCACGCTGATGACACCATTCTTCAATCCCGGACCAATCGAACACCCGAAGATTCCCATTTTCATTTCCGGACTCAATCCGCTGATTACCCAACTGGCGGGCGAGTTATGCGAGGGATTTTATATTCACGGGTTTCATTCCGCGAAGTACATTCAGGAAACCGTCGTCCCAAATTTACAAAAGGGGCTTGCCAAAGCGGGTCGGAAGCGTGAAGACATCAAACTCATCACGGGCACGTTCATCGCCAGTGGCGCGACGCGCGACGAAGTGGAAAAGGCGAAAGCGCCGGTCAAGCAACAGATTGCCTTCTATGCCTCGACCCGCACCTACAAGGGCGTCCTTGATGCCCACGGCTGGGGCGACACCTGCTTTCGCTTGAATGAAAAAGCGGCCAAGGGCAAATGGGGAGCATTCGGGTATTCTTACGTTGAGCGGAGCCGCTGGAGATGACGGGCAAAGACCTGCGTGAAGGTGCCGTTATACTTGGCACAGCGGAGCGCCAACATCTGGTTGCTGCTGA
>CAMBFS010000205.1 GCA_945865755.1 Klebsiella pneumoniae | reverse complement strand
CAAGCGCTGCCGGATTCTGAAAGATACTCTGCGCTTGCTCAAAGCCGGCTTGCGGGATTTGGTCATGGAACTCTGCTGTGCTCTGCATAACTTTCGTCTCCGCCTGTCCCCTTGGCTCCCTATGACCTAATCGGAATAAACTCTAGTGTTCCCACACCGGCACGGAGCGAATATGTCCTTTCACAAGTGTCCCCCAAACTGTCCGTCAGCGGCAGTCTCCGCCTACGCGGCGAATTTTGGGGCTGGTTCGACGACAAAGGCCCTTACGAAAGCAACTACAATTTCATGGGCTCGGTCGCGCGCGGCATGGTGTCCTGGAAGGACGAGGCCTTCGATGTCGTCTTCGAGGCGCAGAACTCCTCGCTGGTCAACTTGCCCGACGAGTCCGTCGCCCCCGCGCCCAAAGGGGCGCTCGGTCTCGGCGCGGTGTATTTCGCCCACAATCGTCGGCAAAACGACACCAACATTTTTCTCAAACAAGCCTACATCACACTAAAGAAAGTGGGAGTGGAGGGCCTCATGCTCAAAGGAGGACGGTTCGATTTCTCCGAAGGCAACGAGGTGATGTCGAAAGACCCCACGCTCGATTGGCTCAAGAATCTGCGTATCTCGCAACGGTTGATCGGGTCCTTTCCGTTCTCCCACGTGGGACGCGCCTACGATGGCACCCACATCGGGTTCACGCGCGGTCCCGTGAATCTGACACTCATGGCTTCGCATCCCACTCAGGGTGGGTTTGACCTAGCGGGCATGAAGGAGATGAATGAGATTGACCTGCTCTACGGCGCGATCAATCTGACGAAACCAGAGTTCGCCCAGTTCATGGATGCGCGGTTCTTTTACATCTACTACGGCGATGGGCGGGGGTTATTGAAAAGTGACAATCGTCCGGCCTCCGTCCGCACCGCCGACAAGCAAGATATTTCACTTCATACCGAAGGCGCGCATTGGATCGCGGCGTTGCCGACCGCGATAGGCACCATCGACCTGCTCGCGTGGGGCGCGATTCAACAAGGCCAGTGGGGCAAACTCGACCACAGCGCCTGGGCCTGGAGCACGGAAATGGGCTGGCAGCCCAATGTGTACCTGAAACCGTGGTTACGCATCGGCTATAGCCGCAGTTCGGGCGACGACACTCCTGGTGATGGTGACCATGACACCTTCTTTCAGATTCTGCCGACGGCCCGGCTCTATTCGTATTCGACCTTTTATAACTTGATGAACAACGACGATGCCTTCATCCAACTGATCCTCCGCCCATTTCCCGGAGTGGTGACTCGCAGTGAGTTCCATTTCATTCGGCTGGGGGAAGGCAAAGACCTGTGGTACAGCGGCTCCGGGGCGACCCTGTCGGACCGCAATGTCGGTTTCGGCTATCCAGGCCGTCCGGCCTTTGGGCATCGGAATCTGATGCAGGTCTGGGAGAATTCCATCAATTATGACTGGAATGCTCATCTCAGCCTGGCGGCCTACTACGGGCACGTGTTTGGCAAGCGGGTGGTGCGCTCCTTGTATCCCGATGCCGACGCCAACTATGCGTTTCTTGAAGTGACGTTCAGGCTGTAAGCACGAGAGCAACGTCAGCTTGCCCACGGGGAGGAGAAAAATCCCTCCATAATTCCTCCCCACACTGGGGACGGTGTTCCCTCCACCGTCCCCTTTTTCTTGCTGGAAGCGCGAGTCGGCAATATCCGCATCCGCGACCATGAGACGTATCCGCGACCTGCCCTAGACTTGCCTGAGACTGGCCCTAGACTGGCCTCCATGCGTATCGTCGCCGACCTACATATCCATTCACGCTTTAGCTACGCCTGTAGCAAGGAGATGGAAGTCGAACGCCTGGCGTGGTGGGCGCGACGCAAAGGCATCTCGCTCCTGGGCACGGGTGATTTCACTCACCCCATTTATCTGACCCACCTCAAACAGACCCTCGAACCAGCGGAAGAGGGCTTGTTTCGGCTCCGTGCTGGCGAGCGTGACGTGCGCTTCATGCTCACGGTCGAGGTCACCAACATTTTTCGCCAGGATGGCCGCTTGCGCAAAACCCATACGCTGATTTTCGCGCCCAGTTTCTCCGTCGTGGAACGTCTCAATGCGCGACTGGCCGATCATGGCAAGCTGGCGATGGATGGCCGCCCGACCTTACGGTGCTCCGCCCGTGATCTCTTGCGCATGGTCAAGGACACGGCCCCAGAGTGCGAGGTGATTCCCGCTCATGTCTGGACACCGTGGTTTTCAGTGCTGGGCTCCTTGTCCGGGTTTGATTCGTTGGTGGAATGTTATGGCGACGATGTCCGATATATTCGCGCGGTGGAAACGGGTTTGTCGTCCGACCCGGCCATGAACTGGCGACTCTCGACGCTTGATGGCGTCGCATTGATCTCCAATTCCGATGCGCACTCGCCACGCAAACTGGCGCGTGAAGCGAATGTTCTCAATTGCGAGCTGAGCTACAGCGGCGTGCTTGATGCTTTGCTCAGTCGTGATCCAGCGCGGTTTCTCCACACGATTGAGTTCTTTCCTGAAGAGGGGAAGTATCATCTGGATGGTCACCGGCAGTGTCACGTTCGTGTGGATCCCACCGAAATGCGACAGCGCAATCGACGGTGCCCAGTGTGTGGTAAGCCGCTTACGGTGGGCGTGTTGCACCGGGTGACCGCGCTGGCGGATCGTGAGGTAGGATACACGCCAACCAATCCAATTCCCGCGAAGTATGTCATCCCACTTGAAGAGATCATCGCCGCGGCGCTTGGGCAGCAACCCAACACCAAGCGAGTGACGGCGGCCTACAACACGCTCCTTGAGGAGTATGGAACGGAGTTGGGAATCTTGCTTGATAGCGAGGAGGAGGAGTTGGCACGAGCAACACCTCCACGTATTCTCGCTGGCATCCTCAAGACTCGGCGCGGGGAAGTACGGATTGCGCCTGGATATGATGGTGAATATGGAACACTGGCATTGTTTGATGACGAAATGGACAGTTGCGATGCTCGTCCTGCTGCTCGCGGCTCGCGGGTTCGCTGACGACATTATTCCCGCTAGTCGCGCCCGCGAGTTTTCCGATCAGCTCGTCACCCTTGAGGGCACGGTCAGCGCCACTCGTAAGCATGGGCGCAATACATTTCTGACGTTTGGTCCGGCCGCTACCCCGGAACTCTCGGTCGCGATTACTCCACCCTTGTTGCTCTCGGAATTTCCGCCACAGCCGGAAAAATTTTACCAAGGGAAAACCCTGCGGGTCACCGGTCGGCTGTACTTGGTTCGCGGCCAACCACAAATGTTAGTCAGCGCCGCCGACCGCATTGAAGTCGTGAGCGATAACGAACCCGCGGGCATCCGTGAAGCGCTGAGACCACAACCATCTAGCGCATCTCCTTCTTCCCTTTCCACTGCCCCTCCCCCTCTTCCGCGCGAGTTAGTCACCGGGCCAGAGACGAAACTGCTTGATCTTCGTCCATCACGACCTTTGGCAGCCACCACCCCTACTTCTCGTTCAGCAGATGCCTGTAGTGACGCCCAAGGGCTGTGGAAACAAGTCTCCCAAGATCTCGTGCCGCATTTACGGGCGTACACCACCTGTCTGGAAAAAGCCTCACTCGGCTGCGATCCCGAAGGCGAGAAAGTCGCTCTCGGCATGCTCGGTGTTCAACAAGCGCAAAAGCGGGTAAGGATGTCGTGCCGGTAGGGGGTCGGAATTATAGGGGCTGGGTATTAGGGGCTAGGGGCTGGGGAGAACATCACATAGGACCACTTTTCAACGACTCAATCGCTCAACTCCCAACTCCCAACTCCCAACTCCCAACTCCCAACTCCCAACTCTCCCCCGTCCTTGGCTAACGACCGCCGATAGTTATAATGCCGACACGCTCACGGACATCACCATGATACGCGATACTTTCAACCGCCCACTCCAGGATTTGCGCATTTCCGTCACGGACCGCTGCAACTTCCGCTGTACGTACTGCATGCCACTCGACGAGTATGAGTGGCTCGCCAAAAAAGAAATCCTCACTTTTGAGGAAATCACCCGCCTCGCACGATTGTTTGTCGCGTTGGGTGTCGAAAAAATTCGCCTCACCGGTGGGGAACCGCTGGCACGACGCGACCTGCATAAGTTGATCGCGAAATTGTCAGCGCTAGAGACCGCTCCTGATATATGCCTCACGACCAATGGCTCATTGTTAGCGGAGCGTGCCGCCGCGTTGAAACACGCCGGGCTGCGCCGCATCAACGTGAGCATCGACTCACTCAACCCTGATCGCTTCCGCCAGATCACGAAACGAGGCGACCTGAGCACCGTGCTCGACGGATTGTTCGCCGCCCAACAGATCGGGCTCCATCCCATCAAAATCAACGCGGTCATTGAGCGCGGCGTCAACGACGATGAAATTCTCGACCTCGTCTCCTTCTGCCGGGAGCACGGGTTCGCCATGCGCTTCATCGAATACATGGATGTCGGTAACGCCAACAACTGGCGTTCGGAAAAGATCGTGTCCAAGAAGGAAATCCTGGAGATCGTCAACGCCCGCTTTCCCTTGCGGAAACTCGGGCACGAGAAAGGCAGCGCCCCTTCGGAGGATTATCAATTTCTCGACGGCACTGGTGACGTCGGCGTGATCGCCTCGGTCACCGAACCTTTTTGCTCGACGTGTACACGGGCGCGGCTCACCGCTGACGGCAAGCTGGTCACTTGCCTCTTTTCCGACGACGGCTACGACTTGAAGGCGTTGCTGCGGCAGGGTGCCACGGACGAGGAGATCACGAAGGTCCTCCAGTCCCTGTGGAGTCAACGGAAAGATCGCTATTCAGAGGAACGCCTCACCGCTATGCGTTCCCCAACTGGCTACAATCCCAAGGAGCACCGCAAAATCGAAATGATTAGTTTGGGTGGATAGGTCACATCGGAACCTAACGTTTGTGAGACCGGGCACCACGGCCCGAGGGAGGCGGATCATGATTGCAATGAAGAGCGTTCTCTTTCTCACCGATTTCTCACCTGAAGCCACGGACGCACTCTCCTACGCCTGGGAGTTGACGCAAAAGTTCGATGGCCGGTTGTATCTTCTCCATGTCATCGTCGATCCCACCAGTAAGCGCTACCAGATGGTCAGCGGGGATTATCATGCGATGGACAAAAATGCCCAAGAAAAATCCTGGGAATGGCTCACGAAGATCCATCGCGAGCAACTGGGCAACGCCCCGAACTGCGAAACGTTAATCGAACGTGGGGAACTCTTCGAGCATGTGCTCCATGCCGTGCGCGAACATCACATAGATATGGTGGCGCTGAGCGCCCACACGCATCCTGGATTTCATCTGCACCTGATTTCGAACTTGCCGGAAAAGCTGGTGCGCCAAGCCCCGTGTCATGTGTTCGTGATTCATAATGCGCAGTAAGCTCTCTCACCTTGATCGGGTCGAGGTAACGGGATTGCGCCCGTTACCCCTCCCACACCACCGGACATGCGGTCTTCCGCATCCGGCGGTTGAACCCAGTGGCTCAGGTCGCCACAAGATCAGAGGGCACATAGAGACCCCAGCGCTTGAGTCGGGCGT
>CAMBFS010000204.1 GCA_945865755.1 Klebsiella pneumoniae | reverse complement strand
TGACTACTGACTACTGACTACTGACTACTGACTACTGACTACTGACTACTGACTACTGACTACTGACTACTGACTACTTTCCGCGGAGGTGTCCATGCGCATCGAAATCTACCCCAAACCAGACGGGATGCAACACATTAACCTGATGTTTTGCCACGAAGAGCCAGAGCCCGAAGATATATGGGTGCGAGAGTGCATGGAGGGATTTCGCGTTCCGCCGAAACGGATCCTGCAATGGGAGCGGGACGGGAAGCCGTACCAAGTGCTGCAATACGGCCAATGCGTGCTCGGCGACGTGATGTTCTACATCGAGAAACACAAATGTCTAGTCGAAAAAATTCGTACCGTGTGCGGCGCGGAACTCGCACGGGCGACCTTCTCGCGTCCGGTCTTTAACGAGTTCGTGTCGCAGCTCGCGCTCGAATTTCAGAAAGAGGCCCGCTTTATCGTCGATGGCGGCGGAGTGTTGGGCATTGATGTCAACGAAGAGAAACTGCGGGCGCGGGTGGCCGAGAAGTTGGTTGAGGTTCGGGAGATGCGGAAGGCATAAAACGTAAGGCGTAAAACGTAATACGTAAGGCGGAACATACCGTACGTCTGCCCTTTTACGTTTTACGTTTTACGTTTTACGTTTTATGCTTCACGTTTCACGAGAAGAAGGAGGAAACATGCCAGGAGTAGCGGGAAAAATCGCATTTATCACGGGCGCGGGGTCGGGCATTGGTCGAGCCACCGCGCGTGTGCTCGCGCAAGGGGGAGCGGATGTCGCGCTCTGCGATATTAACCTTGCCGCGGCGGAAGAGGCGGCTCAGGAGATTGTCGCGACTGGTCGCCGTGCCATTGCCCTGCGGGTCGATGTCACGCGGTTGGACGAAGTGACTTCCGCCGTGGAGAAAACTCAGAGTGACTTTGGGCGCGTCGATATCTTGCTCAGCAATGCCGGGATCGCGGAACAAGCTCCACTGACCGAGATCACCGAGGAGCAATGGGACCGCATGTTCAACGTGCATCTGACTGGCGCGTACAACTGTTTTCGCGCGGTGCTGCCGGGCATGCGGCAAAGAAACTGGGGGCGCTTGGTGAGCACCTCATCCATGGGTGCGTTCACCGGCGGCGTGCGGCTCTCTCATTATTGCGCGGCCAAGGCGGGGATTGCTGGCTTGACGATCTCCATGGCCAGCGAGTTGGCGCGCACGGGAATCACCGTGAATGCGGTGGCCCCAGGCGTCATTGATACGCCAATGGTGCAGGAGAGTCCGCCGCGCTGGGTGGAGAGGATGACGAAAAGCATTCCGATGCGGCGCTTGGGCAAACCCGAAGACATCGCGTACGCCGTTGCCTATCTGGCGGCGGAAGAGGCGGGTTTTGTGACTGGACAAATTTTGAGCCCCAATGGCGGCTCATACATGAAATGGTGCTGACATGCGATTAAAGGGAAAAATAGCATTGGTTACGGGCGCGAGTTCTGGACTCGGCAAGGCAACGGCGGAAGTGTTTGTTCGCGAAGGGGCGCGAGTGATCGTCGCTGACATCAATCAGCGTCGAGCCGAGACGGTTGCCGCGGAACTCAATGGCGCGTCACGACGGAAAAAGGCGATAGCGCTCCGGTGTGATGTTGCCAAGAAGAGTGAAGTCGAGGCGATGGTAGCCGAAGCCCGGAAGAAGTTCGGACCGATCAACATCCTCATCAACAATGCAGGTATCGGGCAGATCAAGGATTTTCTCGACATCTCACCAGAAGAATGGCAACGGATGTTGGATATCCATACGAAAGGGACGTTCCTGTGCACGCAAGCGGTGATTGCGGATATGGTCGCCGCGAACTGGGGACGCATTATCAACACGGCGTCAGTGGCGGGGATGGAAGGTGGACCACAGAACGCGCACTACGCGGCGGCCAAGGCCGCGATCATTGGGTTCACGCGTTCGGTCGCGCTGGAGTATGCCCGGTCGGGCATCACGGTGAACGCCGTGGCTCCGGGGTTGATCGACAACATCTTGCAAGCAGCGTCGGGAAAAGCGGACGAGGCCACGATCGCTAGCAATATCTCCAGCAGCAAAGTCGAACAGGTGAAGCAGTTTTTTCTACGCCGGATTCCCGTGCGTAAGCTGGGCACGCCGCAAGACATCGCGTATGCGCATCTCTATCTGGCGTCCGACGAAGCCGCGTATGTGACTGGGCAAGTGTTGAGTCCGAATGGGGGGTATGTGATGTGATTGGAGTGCTTTTCGATTGCTCCTATTTTTGTCACCCCAAGTCACGACCAATGAGGAGACGAGATGGATACGGTAACTGTGTCACCGAAATTTCAGGTAGTGATTCCGAAAGAAATGCGTGAGGCGTTGAAACTGACTCCCGGACAGAAGGTGCAGGCATTGCTTTACGAGAATCGTATTGAACTCATCCCGGTACGGCCAGCGCGGCAAATGCGCGGGTTCCTCAAGGGCATTGATACGACCGTCGTTCGCGAAGAGGACCGTCCATGAATGTGGTCGATTCCTCGGGGTGGCTGGAGTACCTCGCGGACGGACCAAATGCTGATTTTTTTGCCGAGCCGATCACCGCGACGATGGAACTCGTGGTGCCGACTGTGAGTCTCTACGAAGTTTTCAAACGGGTGATGCAACAACGTGGCGAGGCCGATGCGCTGCAGGTCGTGGCGCTCATGCAACAGGGGACGGTTGTGGAGTTGAGCGCCTCCTTGGCTTTGAGCGCGGCCCGCCTCAGTTTGACCGAAAAGATACCGATGGCGGACAGCATTATCCTCGCGACTGCGAGGGCCTATAAGGCGACGCTGTGGAGTCAAGATGCGGACTTTCAGAATATTCCCGGAGTCAAATACATTCCCAAAAGGTGAAGCGGAGCCCTCTGGATTCTTGGGACTTCCCTCGGATCGACTCGCCAATAACATGAACAGGTGAAGAGAAAACATGCCTACTCATAAGATCATGGTGACAATTTCAGTGGATCATCAGCTCGCGGTTCAAGTGCCGGACGACTTTCCGGTGGGTCCAGCGGAGGTGATTATCCAAGCTGCTTCCCCAGCAAAGTTGCGACTGGTCAGACTCGCTGGCGTGCTCGCTCCACAAGGTCCTCCGTCTTCGCAGGTCGATGCAATCGCTGATGCGCTTCAAGACTTCCGCTACGAAAGACAACAACGGGCCGAGAAACTGGAGACGACTATTAGTGGACTGAAGGATTCTTCACGATGAATGACGATTTGAAGAAGCCCTCCGAAACGAATTGGGCGCGGGTTGAGGCGATGACGGACGAGGAGATTGATACCTCCGAGACGCCGCCCTTGGACGAAACGTTTTTTGCCAACGCCAAGATGTATTTGCCCGCCAAGAGGTTGCCCGAATGCCGCAAGGTGACATTGGGAAAAATCTCCTTCGCGTTATTCCGCGACAAGCTGAGATAGCCGTCTCAGTATAGGAAAATCTGTAAAAGCATGGCGTGGATTGAGCCGATAGCGGTGGTGCTGGGAGTCCTCGGCGTATGGTTAACCATACGTCAGAGCATTTGGTGCTGGCCCATTGGGATCGTCCAAGTCGTTTTGTACATTGCCATCTTCTACCGCGTGAAACTCTATTCCGACGTGATTTTGCAGATCATCTACGTGGTCTTGCAGGTGTCGGGCTGGTGGCACTGGCATCATGGCCGAAGCGCGCACGGACCACTGAACGTCTCGCGTCTCATCTCTTCCCATCTCATCGGGTGGGTAGTGATCGCGCTTGTTGGCACTGTCTCTTGGGGATGGGGGATGGCGACCTTCACGGATGCGGAGGTTCCCTATTGGGATGCTTTTATCGCCGTCACCAGCCTCATTGCGCAGTGGCTGATGACCAGAAAACGTCTTGAATCGTGGCTCTTTTGGCTCGCCGTTGATCTCGTGGCGGTGGGGGTTTACCTTTCCAAAGCACTTTTTCTCACCTCGGGACTGTATGCCATATTCTTGGTGATGGCGGTGATGGGTTTCTTGGCGTGGCGACGATCCTTTGCCGCCTCGCTGAGGGATGGGATTGGGAATGAAGACGGGACTGACACTTGGGAAATTCGCTCCTCTTCATAAGGGCCATCAGCTGTTGATTGAACGGGCGCTCGCGCGGACCGATCACCTGATTGTCATGGTGTACGATGCCCCTGAGACCACCCCCGTGCCACTTCCAGTGCGAGCCAGCTGGATCCGCGCACTCTATCCAACGGTCGAAGTCCTCGAAGCGTGGGATGGGCCAACCGCGGTTGGCTAGACGCCCGAGATTATGACCGCCCACGAGGACTATCTGCTGAAGTTCCTCAATGGGCGCGCGATCACGCATTTTTTCTCTAGTGAGTTCTACGGGGCGCATGTCAGTAAAGCACTGGGAGCCGAAGACTGCCGTGTCGATGAGGCGCGCGACACGGTCCCAATTTCTGGAACGATCATCCGGCATGATCCCTTCGCTCACCGGCATTTCCTTGCTCTGACGGTCTACCGTGATTTGGTCGTCAAAGTCGTATTGCTCGGCGCCCCATCGACGGGAAAAACCTCACTGGCTGAAGCGCTTGCCCGCGGATTCGATACCACCTGGATGCCGGAATACGGACGAGAGTATTGGATGAAACACCAGCAAGATCGTCGCCTGACTCCTGAACAATTGGTGGAAATCGCCGAAGGCCATATCCAACGTGAAGACATGCTGACGCTTGAGGCGAACCGTTTTCTTTTCGTTGATACGGATGCGACGACAACCTATATGTTTGCGCTCTCCTATCACGGACAGGCGCATCCTCGATTGATGGAATTAGCCGACCAGACGATCCGTCGGTATGACCTTTTTTTCTTATGTGGGGACGATATTTCGTACGATGCTACCTGGGACCGATCCGGCGAGGCACAGCGAACCGTTTTTCAGAAGCAGATACGCGCGGATTTACTGAGGCGAGGGATTCCCTTCATCACCTTGACCGGTTCCCTGGCATCGCGGGTTGCGACAGTCGAAGCAGTGCTGCGCCATTTTGAGAAGTACGATTCGTTTGGCGACAACCTGGCTGTTGGTCCGATTGTATCGCCTCTCCCGTGGTGATTCCGGATTGTGGAACGTGGTTCGGATAAAATGAAAAACCCCAGAGACTCGCTCTGCGCTCCCTTGACCGCCTTTTCCCCGGCGCGTACCTTCAGTCACCGCAAGAGAGGAGCCTTTTTGTGACAACACTCACCGCACCATCTCGTTATTTCACTCAAGATCACGAAATCTTTCGCGAACAAGTTCGTAGCTTTGTTCAGAAAGAAATCAGCCCACACATCGACCAATGGGAACAAGAGGAATTGTTCCCCAAGTCCCTCTACCGTCGTATGGGCGAGTTAGGCTTTCTCGGCATTCGCTACCCGGAAAAATATGGCGGCAGCGCCGAGGATATTTGGATGACCCTGGTTTTCTGCGAGGAACTCTGTCGCTGTCGAGCTTGGGGCCTGCCGATGAGTGTGCTTGTCCATACCGACATGTCGTCCACGCACATCGCCCGCTATGGCAATGACGCACAGCGGGAACAGTATCTCGTGCCGATGATTACCGGCGAAAAGGTGTGCGCGATTGCCGTGTCTGAACCAGCGGCGGGCTCTGATGTCGGCG
>CAMBFS010000203.1 GCA_945865755.1 Klebsiella pneumoniae | reverse complement strand
GAGACCGACGAACCTGGGGGCAACCTCGCCGGTGGTCGGGCGGGTGGATCTGACCTGGACCGACACCGCGTCCAATGAGACCCGGTTCGACATCGCGAAGGATGACTCCCTGGCCGTGGTGCAGACCGTGGCCGCCAATGTCACGACCGCCACCATCACGGGGCTGAGCGATCCCGGCATTTCGTGGCACTGGTATGTCCGCGCCTGTAACACGATCGGATGCAGCGCCTGGCTCGGACCCGTCGGTAAGAACGCCGACGGCTCCGAGCCAATCCCGAGCTAATCTACGCATGTGCTTGCTCCACACCAACGGCCGCAGCATTCGATGGCGACAATGTCTGGGTGACAAACAACACAAGCAACACCGTAGCGAAGTTGCGCGCCAGCCACGGCACCGAGCGACTATACGGCGGTGACTATCCCCCTGACATTCACGCCGGGACAAACGAGTAGGACCTGCACCGTGCCGGTGATAGGGAACACGGTAGTGGAGCCCAACGAGCGTCTCGCGGTCAATCTCAGTGGAGCTGTGGGCGTATCAATCTTTGACGGGTAAGGGATTGGGACGATCCTCAACGATGATGGACTGTTGTTGCGCATCACCGATGTGACAGCGACGGAAGGGAACGTGGGGAACAAGAACTTCGTCTTCACGGTCACGTTGAGTTCGACGGCGACCAGCACTGTGACGGTGCGGTGCGTCACCGGCAATGGGACGGCGGTGGCGGGGAGTGACTACACGGCGCTCAATACCTTGCTGACCTTCACGCCGTCCCAGACGAGTAAGACTTGTACTGTACCCGGGATCGGCAACACGGTGGTGGAGCCCAACGAGTACTTCCTCGCCAATCTGACGAGTCCCGTGGGCGCCACCATTGTTGATCCTGACTTCCGGGGGATTGGCACCATTACGAATGATGACTGATCGGAAAATCAAAAGGCAAAGGGCAAAAATCAAAGGGCAAAAATGGGGAAGGAGCGGAAAGCTCCACTACTGCTTCCTTACGCACCCATATATGATGCGCTTGGAAGGAATAATCCATCGCTTCCAGCATCCACGGCACCCAGCCGATGCCGCCTTCAATCGAGCCTGCCTTGAGTTGAGGGTGGCGCTCGAACACGCCTGAGCCAATCAGATTGACCAGCGGCTCCATCACCGTGGGCATCGAATGACACACGTAGTTAATCACCGCGCCACCCAGCCCAGTGACGCCGCGTGGATCGCATCCCGTGGACACATGGAAGGTCATCGGTAGATCGACTTCTGAAATCAACGCCCAGAGCGGATCAAAATGTTTATCGTTGTATTGCAGCTCGCCCGGCTTGCTGGGGCCGAAGATCGGTTTGTTGGGGAGCGTGAGCCCTTTGAACCCGTGGTCCGCCGCCCAGCGCACTTCGGCCATCGCCCCTTCGAAATCACCCGGAGCGATGATTGTCATGGGCAGGAAACGGTCCCAATGGCTGGCGAAGGTTTCCTGGGCCCAGCGGTTCCAGACACGGAACATCGCTTGCTGAAAGACCGGGTCCGGTGTCGTGAAACAGAGCAGCCCTTTGTTGGGGAAAATAATTTCCGCATCGACCCCGTCGGCATCGGCATCTCGCACTCGTTGTGACAAATCTCCTCCCGCTCGATAGCGCAAGCGATCTTCTGCCTCCATGCGGCTGGTGTAGGGTTGGAAGTAATCGGGTTCCTCGTAGGCTTCGCGCGCGATCAGATGTTTCACCGCGTCACGTCCCGGCTTGACCAGCATCGGTTGGATGCCTTCGGAGACCATCCACTCGGCGCCATCGTCATCCACCACGACGTGGGGAATACGGTCGAGGTACTGTTTCTCGATACGCTTCGAGAGAAAATCCACCGGCTCAATGCCGTGGGTATCCACCGAGACCATGAAGCATTTATGAGGATCGCCCGCCCGCCCGGTCCGAGTCCAGGTGTCGTGTCCTGGTGTCACCACCCGCCCGGTGGCGTCGGTGAGCCGCTCCGGGGTGGATGTAGCTGAGCCGGCCGTTCGCGATCATGGCTAGCGGTGCGCCTTCGAGATAGATGTACTCCCCTTGAGCACCGTGCCCGTCGCATCCAGCTCGGCCAACAGCTTGCCATCCTCACCATAGACGTAGCGGGTGGTGATGCCAGCGGCGAGCTTCTCACGCCGCTGGCCTATTCCGTTGTACGCGTACTGGGCTCTGAGGAGGGCTCCTTCGTGGACTGTGCGCAGACGATTGTGGCTATTGTACGCAAATTGCCAGGGGCCCTGAGTGACGGTGTCGCCGGTGGCATCGGTCTCCACCGTGGTTCCACCCGTGCTTGTCAGGCGGTTGCTCGCCGGGGCATAGGTGGAGAGTTGCGTCCCCGCCTCCGACAGTAATCGCTGGCGGTTGCCATTCGGGTCGTAGTCGTAATCGCGCTGCCCAAAGGGGCCGGTGGCGACATCCAGCCGATCAAGCGCGTCATAACGGTACGCGCTTTCCGGCGCGCCGAGTTTGTCCACGCGCTTTTCCAGATTCCCGTCCTTGTCGTAGCTGGCTTCCCAGACGCGCACGCTGGGCAGCGTGTAGCCGGTGATGAGATACGCCTCATCCAGACGCTGGCTGAGGCTCAAGCCGTTGCCGTAGGTGAGCGCGGTCAGCGGACCCTGCGGGGCGGTGCGGATTTGACTGGCCAACGCCAGCGGGGCCCCCTGGATCAGCCCCTCGACCTGGGTGACGCGCCCGGTGGCATCATACGCGTACCCGATCTGATTGCCGGAGGGATAGGTGATCCGTGTCACGCGGTTCAGGCGGTCGTAAGCGTAACTCACCCCCTGGTGGCTACGGATATTGCCAAACGGGTCGTAGGTATAATCCGTCGCGTAAGCGTTCACCTAGGTGAACGCTTACGAATAATAAACGGAAGTCTCGTTGCTGCGCGAACCGGGGCTACTGACTACTGACTATGCGTCGGTACAGACGCAATATCTTGCGTCGGTACTGACTACTTTCCCTTGCGCTTTCCCACCATCAGGAGCTAAATAGGGGGCTATTACGCAAAGGAGGAAGCCGTATGCAAACGCAAACTGTTGATACCTTCGTTCAAGACTTGCGGGTCTATATCAAGAAAGAAGATGAGAAGCCGCTGCTCGGTCCCAGCTTCTATAAGTCCGTCATCGACGGCACCCTGTCTCGTGAGCAGCTCAAGAAATGGGCGCTCAATCTTTTCTATGTCACCGGCCAACACATCCGTGCTTTTGGCGGCATCTTCATGAACACCGGCCTCAGCCCGATGGATCAACGCATCCGCCGCCATATCGTCGAGAACCTCATTGACGAGGAAACCGTCATGGGGCGTGGCGATGATGCCCACTGGATGCTCTCCATGCGGTTGGCGAAGGCGCTGGGCGCGACCGAGGAAGAGGTATTGCATCCGGTCGTCTCCAAGGAAGCGGTCGAATACGTCAACTGGGTCATCGAACTGGGGCGCAAGGAGTATGGGCTGGTCACGCTCGCCGCCATGTCCATCGGTGGGGAAACTCGTAGTGACTCTTCGATGAAAGGCTTCGTCAAGGCGCTCAAGGAAAAGTACCATCTCAGTCGTGAAGCGCTGGAGTTTTTCTACGCGCACATGGGCGAGGCCGAAGCGCACGGCGAGCCGGTGTTCGAGATGGTGCATGAATACGCCACCACACCAGAGCGCCAACAAAAGATTCGCGAGAGTATCAAAATCTGGTGCGAGAAATTCGCCGCCGCCCAAGAAGGGGGCTATCGCACGGCCCTGGGCCTCGACCCAGGCGTGCAAGTGCATTTGACATAAACCAGGGCGAGAGAATGTTCTTGGAGCCCACAACACCATTCAGGAGGGGTAACCATGTATGATCTGATTATCGAAAACGCGCGTATTTGCGATGGCACTGGCACTCCCAGTTTTCATGGCAATGTCGCGGTCAAGGATGGCCTTATCGCCGCCGTCGGCAAAGGCAACGGCGAAACCGCCAAACATAAGATCAACGCCGATGGGCTGGTCTTGTCCCCAGGGTTCATTGATCCTCACACCCACTACGATGCCCAGGTCTCTTGGGACCCGATGGTCACCTGTTCCTCGTGGCACGGCATTACCACCGTGGTCATGGGCAACTGCGGTGTCGGTGTCGCGCCGGTGCGACCGAAAGCCCGTGACATCGTCATGTGGGACTTGGTCAACGTCGAAGCGATTCCTTTTGATGTGATGCAGAAGGGGATCGACTGGCAGTGGGAATCGCACGCGCAGTATCTCGATGCGTTGCAGAAACGCGGCATGGGCATCAACGTGGCGTCGCTGGCCGCGCTCACGCCGTTGCGTCATTATGTGATGGGCGAAGAGTCGTTCGAGCGCGCCGCGACCGAGAGCGAGATCGTCGATATGCAGCGGCTGTTTCGTGATGCGATGCGCGCGGGAGTGTTTGGTCTCTCGTCCACGATCCTCAACAACCACATCGGCTATGAAGGCCGCCCGCTGGCGTGTCGCAACGCGAGTCGCGCTGAGTGGTCGGCCCTCTGTCAGGTGCTACGTGAAGAGAAGCGGGGCACGGTGGAAATCGCGCTGACCGGCGCCAACGTCGGTCAGGTCGCCAGTGACGAGTACGACCTGCTCAAATTCCTGGTCGATGAAAGCCAACGACCGGTGACGTTCCTGGCCCTGTTCAACAAACCTGGGAAGCCGGACTCCTACCTAAACGCCGTGGAGACGATCAAACCGATCCTGGGCTGGAACAAAGCCGTGCCACAGGTGTCGTGCCGCCCGCTACGCATCCAGTTCAACATGCGCAATCCTTTCATCTTAGCCATTTTCTCGGTGTGGCATCCGATCTTCAATAAGAGCGTCGAGGAACAGATGCAGATCTACGCCGATCCTGGTTTCCGCCAGGCGTTCCGTGATGAGATGAACAAACGGCGCATTTTCGCCGGGCAGTGGGGCCGGATGTGTGTCATTGACGCCAAGACCCCGGAAGTGCAAGCGCATGTCGCCAGCAAAAAGACCGTGGCGCAAATCGCGCGCGATCAGGGCAAGGACCCGGTCGATACGTTCCTTGATCTCGCCATCGCCGACCGGCTCGAACTGCTGTTCGACCTGCAAGCGTTCAACTTCGAGCCGGAAGGGGTCAAGAACCTCGTCAGCGATCCGCGGTTCCTGATTGGTCTGTCCGATGGCGGCGCGCATGTCGATATGCTGTGCGATGCTGGCTATGCGACCTATCTGCTGGGCCGCTGGGTGCGCGACAATCAGGTGCTTTCGCTTGAAGAGGGCATCCGGCGCTTAACGTCGGTGCCCGCCGACTTGTTTGGCATTCCGAAACGTGGCCGTCTCGCGCAGGGGTTGGTGGCCGATCTCACACTGTTCGATCCTGATACCGTGGATGCCAAAGACCCTGAGTATGTGTGGGACCTGCCAGGTGGTGGCAAACGCTTTGTCGCCAAGTCCAAGGGCATTAAAGCGACGGTCGTGTCTGGTCAGATTCTCTATCTCGATGGCGAGCACCAAGGTGGCTTGCCGGGGCAAGTGCTGCGTAGTTACGACGCGTAACCGCACAAAAACAAAGGGGGCGGTATGCATACCGCCCCCCAATTTACGACTCTGACAGGGAATTCAGCCGAAGCATCACTGCTCGTTGCGAGCCGGGGGTCTTACCCCCGGCTACCATCCACAGCCCCTCCGGGGCTGATCGACACACCCC
>CAMBFS010000202.1 GCA_945865755.1 Klebsiella pneumoniae | reverse complement strand
GGTGCTAAAAGCCACGGCCACCTCAAAAGGTGTCACCTCCGATGCACCCAAGACCAGCGACGGATATTCGGTGAGCGGACTGACGAATCCCAAGGCGCGAGCGGTTTCGTGAATGGCGACAAGACCAACGTCCTGCGCCACGCGCGCCGTGGCCGCATTGAGAGACAACTCGAGGGCGCGACGCAAAGAAACGAGGCCCAGATATTCCTTGCGGTAGTTGCCGGGAGTCCACTCTTCTCCCTTGAACGACCAGGAGAACGGCTCATCCTCCACGCGGCTGGTGGGCAGAAACCGCCCACGTTGCTCCTCGCGCTCTTTCATCAGAGCGGTCAAGAACACGACCGGCTTGAAGATCGACCCCGGTTGGCGATGCGCTTGGGTCACACGATTGAACTGCGAGATCGTATAATCGCGCCCGCCAACCATTGCCCGCACAGCACCCGTCTGTGGCTGCATGGCGATCAAGCAGGCTTGCAGTTGGTCTTCGGGATTTTTCCGTCGCAGACGCGGATTTTTGGCTTCGAGGGCCTCGACGCCTTTTCTCACCGCCTCTTGGGCGAGGCGTTGCAGGTGCGGATCAAGTGAAGTAAGCACCCGCAATCCCGCCGTCGTCAGGGTCCCGGTGGGCAAGTGAGCTTCGAGTTGTTTACGAACAAAGTCCGCGAAATAGGGCGCCCCATTTTCATCTGGCGGCAGTACGCGACGAACAAGTTTTTCCACTCGCGCCGCTTGGTATTCTTCCTCGGTAATATCGCCTAATGCGCGCATGCGCTGGAGGACATATTCACGTCGTTGTATGGCGCGGTCTGGATGCCGGAGAGGCATGAAGTAATTTGGGCGTTGCACGATGCCCGCGAGGATCGTCAACTCGCCAAGGGTCAGGTCGCGCGGCTCCTTGCCAAAATAGACCCGCGCGGCTTCCCACATCCCAAAAATGCCCTTCGCGCCGTGCTGCCCCATGTAAATCTCATTGAGATAATTTTCCAAGATTTCGAGTTTGGAATAGCGTAGCTCAACGATCGTGGCCATGCAGACTTCTAGCATTTTCCGCCCGACCGTCTTTTCTTGCGAGAGAAAGAAATTCTTCACGAGTTGTTGGGTCAGCGTACTGCCCCCCTGCACAGCGCGCCCGGCGAGGAGGTTCGCGCGAATCGCCCCAACGATCCGCCACACATCGATCCCTTCATGCTCGAAAAACCGATGATCCTCCGCCGCGAGCAGCGCTTTCACTAACAGAGATGGCACGTCATAAAGCTTGACCAGTCGCCGTTCCGCCCACACATCGTCGTACACACTGGTGATAACTTCCGGCTCAAGCTCGACCGCCCGCAAGACCGTGCCGGTATCGGCATCGACCACCCGCGTAATCCGGTCCCCTTGGAAGGACAGGGACACTCGTTGCGCGCTGCCACGAGCGCGTGGCAACGGGGTTTCATGCAACGCCAGGAGAAGCTCTCCCTTTTTCTGGTCGTAATGATATTCGCCGCGACCACTCACGGCTCCCGCCACCGCGCGATAATCCAGGCGCGTGAGCCGTGCGAAGAGGGCACTCTCCTCAATAGGGGCACCTGGATAGAGGAAGACGGGCTCAGCGTAGATTTTGGAAGGGACATCCCAATGGCGAGCGGAAAATCGAGTCACGATCTCGCGCTCGAGTTCCTGGTAAAACTGCCATCCCACCATTCCGGTAAAGAGCAAAAGGCAAGGGAACGTGAAAACGAGGACTCCCCAAAATATGCGGCGCATGATGTGAAGTGAAAAAGAGAAGCAGTACTTACTGTCCAGACCCCGTAGCGGGAGCAACACCCTTTTTCACAAGATCGACATAGCGCATGCGTAAATCGAACAGCGCATTATCCAACATGGCGGACTCTCCGGAATCAAGATTGCCAGTCGTTTTTTGTTTCAGCATCGCCAACACGTCGATCATTTGTTGCGCGGCCGCGAGGTCCGCGTGGGGTGGTTGGCCCGGAGCCGCTGGGATTTCTCCCATATACATGAGCGCCTGAGTGCTCAGCCCTAGCAGAAAGCTTGAAAAAGAAATTGTTAGTGGTGCCGCCGTGGGTCGACTACTCCCGCGTAGCGGCTCTTGGCGTGGTTCTTCTGGCCGCGCGGTCTCGACCTTTGGTGCGGCTTGAGCCGGAGCTTCGGTGAACGAGGAGGTCTCCTCGGTCTCGCGCGCTTCCCCGGTTTCTGAAAATCGTCGTCGGTCCTGGACCTTGAATCCGCGTTTATCCTCTTGTTCTTCCATATTCGTCCTCTCTGCAAAAATAGTATCTGGAAAGTAGGTCTCTTATATAAAGTCTCCGCTCGCGGAAAGAAAGTCGCCTGGCATGCTCATGCCCCCAACCTCGACAAAGCGGCCATGACTTCGTCGGTCGATATTTCCGTCAGTGCGATGCCAGCCTCATCTGGATGCGCGGTGCGATACGAAAGATTCTGGAGCACCGACAACGCGCCGCCAAGTGGTCGCCACTGTCGTGGTTGTGTCGGTCCAAATACCACCACCCCACGCGCCCCAACCGCACCGGCAAGATGACTCACACCGGAATCGCTCCCCACATAGAGGTCAGCACGACTGAGTAATGCGGCGGCTTGCCAAACAGAAAGAGCGGATTCCACATGGCCAAACAGACGCCAATGGGCGACTTCTTGCTCTTCAGCCGGACCAAGGAGAATGAGGAGCTGGGCATTATTCCGCGCGGCCCACCAGCGCGCGATGTGCGCGAATCCCTCAGCGTCCCACCGTTTCTTTTTTCCACCACTGCCTGGATGGAGCACCAAGATGCGAGAACGCGCATCCCAGCCACGTTGTCGCCAGTAGGTTTCCAGCCATTGTTTGTCCTCATGTCCCAACACGAGCGATGGACACAGTAGCTCAGTGCCACCGACACAGCGAAGGTAATAGGCCACGGCATGGATATGTTCCTGACCGGGAAAAAATGGAAAAGCGCGCACCCGCCGTGCACCTAGATATAGGAATGCGGCGTGCACCTCTGGTTGCGCATGACCAAACCAAGAAAGGATCTCGTCGGCTGAAAGGAAAAGCTGCTCCTCTTCCGTGGTGAACGAAGGGTGAGCGGAAAATAATTTCGCGAACGTCGCGCTCTCAAGAGACAAGGTGCGCACGACTTCGGGAAGTCCGTGGGCAAGCGCCAGCCCCTCCCCTCGCGCGGCGATGACAAGCTCGCATCCCGGATACGCGGCTCTGAGGAACTGGAGTGTCGGCAGAAAGCAGAGAAAATCGCCGAGACTGCCCGGAAAAAGAATCAGAAGACGACGTGGAGATTTCGTTGACTTTCCTCCCTTGCCTGGATAGCATCGCCGCACACCAATAACAGACCGCGAAAACGCTGGCATCCACGGCTGCCGTGCTCACACTAAATTTGTATGTCGCTTCCCTGCCAAGTCACGCAATCGCTGACGACCCTCATCGGAATGACCCCGGTGGTGCAACTGCGCCGATTGCCGGGACCAGAAGACGCGGGGGTGTGGGCGAAACTCGAATCGTTCAATCCTGGTGGCAGTGTCAAGGATCGTATCTGCTTGAACATGATCGAAGCGGCGGAGCGGGATGGCCGCCTGCATCCCGGCGATACCATCGTTGAGCCCACGAGTGGCAACACCGGAATTGGGCTCGCCTTGGTCGCGGCGGTCAAAGGATATCGCTTGATCCTCACCATGCCAGACACCATGAGTGAGGAACGTCGCAGTCTGCTGGCGGCCTATGGAGCAACGGTGATCCTGACCCCGGATACCAAAGGCATGCACGGCGCTGTACAAAAAGCGGAAGAAATTGTGGCGGAAAATCCTTCCTATTTCATGCCACAGCAATTTAAGAATCCCGCCAATCCAGCAGTGCATCGCATGACGACGGCCCAAGAAATTCTCCAGCAGATGCCCCAACTCGACGCATTTATCTCTGGAGTTGGCACGGGCGGGACCATTACTGGCGTTGGGCAGGTGCTCAGAACGCATTATCCCCACATAAAAATTTTCGCGGTCGAACCGGACGCCTCCCCCGTGCTGTCTGGCGGAGAAGCGGGGTATCACACGTTACAAGGGATTGGCGCGGGGTTTATCCCGCCGGTTCTTGATACCACGATTTACGATGAAGTCATTCGCGTGACGGATAGCGACGCGACAACCTATACCCGGAGACTCGCGAGAGAAGAGGGCATGCTTGTCGGGGTATCCTCTGGAGCCGCGTGCATTGCAGCGCTGCAAGTTGCTCGCCGATTGGGAACAGGAAAAGCGGTGTTGGCCATTTTTTGCGATGCCGGAGAACGATATTTAACGACGGACTTGTTTCAAGCCGAAGGAATTTAAGCGCGTGGAAGAAAAATTACACGATCTGCGGACCATCTTGAGCCAGTTAGGTCCGACCATGGTGGCTTTTTCTGGCGGAGTCGATTCAAGTTTTTTGTTGGCGGTGGCCGCGGAGGTGTTGCGCGGTGAGGTGATCGCGTTAATGACCGTGTCCTCGTCAACGCCACCAGAAGACGCGGACCAAGCGCGAAGACTAGCAGATACGCTGAACGTCCGGTTACTCGTTATTCCGCATGATGAACTAGCGATGCCGGAATACGCGGCGAATCCGACCAATCGCTGTTATTTTTGCAAGAATTCGCTGTATGACATCTGCCAACGCGAGGCACGGCGACTGTCGATTCGATCAATTGTCGATGGTCTGAATCTTGATGATCTCGGTGATTACCGTCCAGGCATTCAGGCGGCGGCAGAATATAGCGTCAGGCATCCCTTGGTGGAAGCGCGGTTCAGCAAGGCGGAGATTCGCACGGGCAGCAAACTACTGGGATTACCAACCTGGGAAAAACCAGCGTCTCCGTGCTTGTCGTCGCGTGTGCCGTATGGAACTCTAATCACTGCAAGGATGCTGTCCCAAATCGCGCGAGCGGAATCTTTTATTCGCGCGCAAGGATTTCAAGAGTTGCGTGTACGTCATCATGGAACGACGGCGCGCATTGAAATTCGTAAGGATGATTTGGCGCATCTTTCCGTAGGGATCATGGAAGCCATGCGCCGGGAACTGAGAGAGTCTGGGTTTTCGTCGAGTGTGCTTGATCTCGAAGGGTTTCGGAGCGGGGTATTTAACGAGGGGCTAGGCAACAACGACAAATAGGGCAAATAGCCGCTGATGTTTCCTTGATTTTTTTGTCGATTAGTGTCAGGGTGGGTAGCGTTTGGTGGAGTTTTGGAAAGGAGAGGGCAATGGAGCTTCCGAGTTTCCCGAAGTGTCAAAAGTGTGAGGAGGGGGTGTTGATTCCGCTGTCCGATTACGGACAGGAAGGGGCCTCGGTTCTCTTCAAGGCATGGGTGTGCACGAATCCGGATTGCGGTTTTTCGTTGCGTGTGGATAAAGGCGAAGTCACCTACGGAAAGAAGATAGAATCAAAGCACTAGCGGTTATTTTTCCTCCTTCGTAGTAACAGAAAGAGGCGACTCCGTAATGGAGTCGCCTCTTTTTTATCGAACTAGGTAAATCTTTTACAGATACATGCAGGTGGTAACTCTCACGAAAAGTGTAAGTGGATAAGCCTCACGGCCAATTAGTATCAGTCGGCTCAACATATTACTACGCTTTCACCTCTGACCTATCAACCTTGTAGTCTACAAGGGGCCTTCAGAGGGGTTTTCCCCCTGGGATTCCTTATCTTGGGGTAGGTTTCCCGCTTATATGCTTTCAGCGGTTATCCTGACCGCACATAGCTACCCGGCAATGCTCCTGGCGGAACAACCGGTACACTAGAGGTGCGTCCAACCCGGTCCTCTCGTACTAGGGTCAGCTCCCCTCAAGAATCCTGCGCCCACGGCGGATAGGGACCGAACTGTCTCACGACGTTCTGAACCCAGCTCGCGTGCCACTTTAATCGGCGAACAGCCGAACCCTTGGGACCTGCTCCAGCCCCAGGATGTGACGAGCCGACATCGAGGTGCCAAACCTCCCC
>CAMBFS010000201.1 GCA_945865755.1 Klebsiella pneumoniae | reverse complement strand
GTGGTAGCCACGCGCAGTATCCCCAGTCGTGCCTCTGCCAGCCGCCTGCATACGTAGTGCAGTCGGCTGGCCTGCGGACTAAGCGAAAACCTGCGTCGTATCAAGACTTTTTTCTCATTCCCGAAAAATCTGGTTACCGGCGTAGGGTGCCACTGCTGGCTTGTCCAGCAGTGTAACCGGCAGCATGGGTCACACGCTACCCGTGGCAACCAAAACCCACATCTTGGTGTGTTTTCCCTATAGCTGTCTCCAAAGTAGTGAATTTCTATTGACACCAGGGCCGAACTCGGTAGTGGTACGCGCAAAGTAAACTCCCGTACCAACCTCTCTGCCTAATTCGCGGGCATTTGCCTAATTCGCAGGCAGCACGGCCTCCTCGGCGCGGCCACATCTGGAGCCCGCGGTCACCGCTAAGTAGCTATTTGGACAGGGCAGTTCTCGGTCCATCTTTGTGTGTCTGGAAAGGGAGTGCGGATGGCATAGGGGTTGCTCACCGACTGGGGCCCACAATACGAAGGAGGAAGGCATGAAGAGACAGAGATGGCGAGCGCTGTATGTGAGCGCTCTTGTAATGTTGTTCACTCACCAACCGGTACTTGCCCAGCAAAGGGAAGACATCGGTCAACTTCGTCAGCAGATGGCGGAGCAACGTCGGCTAATGGAGGCAATGGAGAAACGTCTATTGGAGCTGGAAGGAAAGGAGAAAGCACGACCGACCACGGGGCTAGAGGCTGGCTACACAAAAGGCGATGGCGCATTACGGCGCGGGATCACCGCCAAGGATATCTATGATGGAGGATTCTACGTCAAGACGGACGATGACAGTTTCTCACTACGGGTGAATGGTTTTGGGCAGGTGCGCTACACGTTTTTTGAGCCGGAGAAAGGAAAAAGCAATCACAATTTTGATGTGGCGTTGGCGCGGATCGCATTTTCCGGCCATGTGTTTGACCCAAGGGTTTCCTACTTCATGCAGTATGAAGCCAGCACCTTTGGCAATAGCAATCGGGTGTCCGCGCTCGACTGGTGGATGAAGTATAGTTTCACTCCTGATTTCGCGCTCCAAGCTGGACGCTTCATTCTGCCCTATAGCCGTCAGTTCTATACGCATCCTGGGAATTTGTTGTTCTCCGATCTTTCGGCGGCGGACTACGCCTTTAACCTCCAGCGCGCGATTGGGACCCATGCTGGCGGGAAAATTGGTCCGGTGTCGTTTGACGGCGCGCTCACCAACAGTATCCGCGCGCTTGATGCGGGGGGACAGCAAAACTTCGGTGATGAACTGGCCTGGCTCGGGCGCGTGGAAATCGACATTCTTGATCCTTATGGATACTTGGAGAGTTCGCCGACGCCGGTAAGCGCACCGCAACTCTCCATCGGTGCCGCTGGCGCGTTCAACCCCATTGACGAAGCGTCCACCTTTCAGAACGTCATGCCGGGCGACCGTACCACGAACGCGACTCTGGATGGGGGCTTTCGGTGGGACCGCTTCAGCTTTCAAGCCGCTGGCCATTTCCGTCACAACAACTTCAAGACCCTGGACCGGAAAAGTGGCGAGGATTGGGGCTACTACGCGCAAGCCGGGTTTTATCTCGTGCCGGAACGATGGGAGTTGTCCGGGCGTGTGTCCGGAGTGGATTTCGCACGCTCGAACAATCCAAACGTGCGGGGCGACATCATGGAGTATACCGCTGGCCTGAACTACTACCTCTACGGACATAACGTCAAGTTACAGATGGACTACAGCTTCATCGACACGGATACCTTCTCCGGCGGCAATCGCGGGGATCATCTGCTACGGGTGCAGACGCAATTTTTATTCTAGCAACAAACGAAAAAGGAGACAGAAGGATGATACAGCGGAAGAATCACAAACAGTGGCGCGGGAGAGGTCATTCACTCGTGATGGTGGCCGTCCTTGGCGTGTGGCTGTGGGCAGCGGGGCAAGCCACCGCCGCTGACCCGCCGATCAAGGTTGGCATTCTGCACTCGTTGAGCGGGACCATGGCGATTAGCGAAACATCATTGAAGGATGTGGCGCTGATGACCATCGAGGAGATCAACGAGAAAGGCGGTGTCCTGGGACGGAAGATTGAGCCCATCGTGGTGGACCCCGCATCGAACTGGCCCCTCTTTGCCGAGAAGGCCAGAGAGTTGATTCAGAAAGACAAGGTGGCGGTGGTGTTCGGCTGCTGGACCTCGGTGTCGCGCAAATCGGTGCTGCCGGTTTTTGAGGAACTGAATGGCTTGCTCTTCTATCCCGTGCAGTACGAGGGCGAAGAGTCGTCGTATAACGTCTTCTACACGGGGGCGGCTCCCAACCAACAGGCGATTCCAGCGGTTGAGTATCTGATGAGTGACCAAGGGGGTGGGGCGAAACGCTTTGTTTTGTTGGGAACGGACTACGTCTACCCGCGCACGACCAACAAGATTCTCCGCTATTTCTTGACGTCAAAAGGCGTAGCCGAGGCCGACGTCATGG
Source organism: Klebsiella pneumoniae (assembly GCA_945865755.1). Lineage (GTDB taxonomy): Bacteria > Desulfobacterota > Binatia > Bin18 > Bin18 > JABFSC01. The sequence continues at coordinate 3,526 of CAMBFS010000201.1, read as the reverse complement.
AACAGTACACGCCGTTCGGTCATAGCGACTACCAAACCATCGTCGCCGACGTGAAGAAGTTCGCTACTGGCAAACGCACAGCGGTGATTTCAACGATTAACGGCGACTCCAATGTCCCGTTCTACAAGGAACTCGCCAATCAAGGACTGAAGGCGGAGGACGTGCCGGTTGTGGCATTTTCGGTGGGCGAAGAGGAACTGCGCGGGATCGACACCAAGCCACTGGTCGGTCATTTGGCGGCGTGGAACTATTTCATGTCGGTGGACACCCCGGAAAACAAGGCCTTCATCGCCAAATGGAAAGCCTACGTCAAGAAACACAACCTGCCGGGTGGCGACAAGCGTGTGACCAACGACCCGATGGAAGCGACCTACATTGGCATCAAGATGTGGGCACAGGCCGTTGCCCAGGCGGGAACGACAGAGATCGGCGCGGTTCGGCAAGCGATTGGCTATCAGAAGGTGAAAGCGCCGTCGGGGTTTGAGATTCAGATGGACGCGGAAAATCACCATCTGCATAAGCCCGTCCTTATCGGTGAGATACAGGAGGACGGACAGTTCCAGATCGTGTGGAAGACCCCAGGACCAATCAAGGCGCAGGCGTGGAGCCCGTTTATCCCGGATAGCGCGAAGAAAGTCGCGAACTGGACGTATCCGTGGGTGTGTGGGAATTGCACGGAACCGAAGTATAAGAACTGACGGGGACTGGGAGTCTCGGAGTCTGGGAGCGTGTCTGCAAACCGAGGGAGCCATGTCATTGCGAGGAGTCAGACGACGAAGCAATCTCTTTTTCGAGCAAAGATTGCTTCGCTGCGCTCGCAATGACAGTCCTTCACTGGTTTGCAGACACGCGCTTAGGCGTCTGGGAGTCTCAGGAGTCTTAGGCGTCTGGGAGTCCGGGAACAGGGAGCAGTTGTTGGCAAGAACAAGAGGGGTTGGGCGGAACATGTCGTATTTTTCAGACTCCGAGACTCCCAGACAATCCCGAGACTCCCAGACAGGTTGCCCATGTCGATTTGCTCTCCTCGTCTTGAGTAGCCTGCTGCTCTTCGCGCCCATTGCGAGAGCGGACGAGCCGCAATCACCTCTCCAGGGATTCGCCGCCACGACTCCGAGTGAGATCGAGCACGCGGTTGCTGATGTCGGCGCTCGTAATGATCCGACAGCACTTCCTGTGCTCGAAGCCCTGCGCGACCGCCGCTTGCGTGTCGCTGAAGATGGGATGCTCTATATTGTGAGTGAGGATGGTGCGTCCGTCCGTGAAGCCGCGAGTGGCACGGTCGCGACAGTAGCCGTCGATCAATTACGCACCCCAGTCGTAAGCAATGTTGTGCGGCGCACGTTGTTGCCGGTGATCGCGCAACTCCAGTTGCAGGCCGCCGATGCCGCGGTCCGTCTGGCCGCGGCGGAAGAGTTGAATAAACGGGCACGTCCTGAAGCTATTGAGCCCATGCGGGCGGCTTTGGCGAAGGAAACCGATCCACGGGTTCGTGCCGTCCTTGAGGTGGCGCTCGCGCAAGTGCAACTGTCGAGTCCCGATCCACAGGCACGACTGGAAGCCATCACGATGATCCGCGCGGCTGGCAACCTCGGCTTGAAGTCTAAACTTGAGGAGTTACTCAGTGAGCGTGAGGACGGTTCCTTTAGTGAGCCCGACCCCGCCGTGCGCCAGGCCGCCACCGACGCCCTGAGTAGCTTCGCGCGCACGCAGTTTTGGATCAGCACGGTCGGCAATCTTTTTTATGGTCTCAGTTTGGGCAGCATCCTGCTCCTCGCCGCGTTGGGCTTGGCCATCACGTTCGGGTTGATGGGCGTGATCAACATGGCGCACGGGGAGATGCTGATGATCGGCGCGTATGTCACCTACGTGAGCCAGCGGCTGTTTCAAGCCTACGTCCCGGCGGCATTTGATTACTATTTGGTGGTGGCTATCCCCGGTGCCTTCGTGGTGTGTGGTGTGATCGGCATGCTGATGGAACGCAGTGTGATTCGCTTCTTTTATGGCCGCCCCTTGGAGACGCTGCTCGCCACCTGGGGTATCAGCCTCATCTTGATCCAGAGCATCCGTTCGTTGTTCGGCGCCCAGAACGTCGAGGTGGCCAACCCCTCCTGGCTCTCTGGGGGAGTCGAAGTGCTCTACGGCGTGGTGCTGCCCTACAGTCGTCTCGCCATCATCCTCTTTGTCGTCCTCGTGGTGGTGTCGATATGGTTGCTCTTGCAACGCACGCGCCTCGGTTTGTATGTCCGGGCGGTGACCCAGAACCGCGCGATGGCCGCGTGCATGGGCATCCCCACGGCGCGGATCGATATGTGGACCTTCGGGCTGGGCTCAGGACTGGCGGGCCTCGGTGGGGTGGCGCTCTCGCAAATTGGCAATGTCGGCCCGGAACTGGGACAGGCGTATATTATTGATTCGTTCATGGTGGTAGTGCTGGGCGGCGTTGGCAACATCGCGGGCACTGTGCTAGGAGGACTCGGCCTCGGCCTCGTCAATAAACTGCTGGAGCCGGCTGCGGGCGCCGTCTTGGGCAAGATCGGAGTCCTGATTTTCATCGTGCTGTTCATTCAGTATCGCCCGCAGGGACTCTTTGCTCTCAAGGGCCGCATGGCGGAGGGGTAGTGTGATTGATTCTTCGGTGACGACCGTGTCCGACGAAGTAAAACCGACGCAGGACCAACACGAGAAGGTCGTGCCCAGGGCATCCGTCACTGACGGCTCCGTTAGTAATGCCCCCTTGGTGCTGCATTCGCGACGTGAATGGGGCGTGCTCGGCGTCCTCGCGTTTGTCGCGTTGGTGGGCATCCCACTGCTGAACCGCGTGCCCGCGACCGACTCCATGCTGCATCTGCCCGATTATCTGATTCCGCTGTTTGGCAAATTTGTCTGTTATGCCATGGTCGCGCTCGCCATTGATCTTATCTGGGGGTACGCCGGGATTCTCAGTCTGGGGCACGGCGTGTTTTTCGCCCTGGGTGGGTACGCGATGGGCATGCACCTCATGCGAACGATGGCCGGGGAAGGCGTCTACCGCAGTGCGCTCCCGGACTTCATGGTGTTCCTCGATTGGAAGGAACTGCCGTGGTACTGGTACGGGTTCAGCAACTTTGGCTTCGCGTGCGTCATGGCACTGCTGGTGCCTGGACTCCTGGCGTACGCGTTCGGCTTCTTCGCGTTTCGCTCGCGCATTCGCGGGGTCTATTTCTCGATCATCACCCAAGCCCTCACGTACGCCTTGATGTTGCTTTTTTTCCGTAACAACACCGGGTTTGGTGGCAATAATGGCCTCACCGATTTCAAGCGGCTGCTGGGGTTTTCCCTGCAAGAGCCGAGCACCAAACTTGGGTTATATATCGCCTCCGTGGCGGCGCTGCTTCTTGTGTATCTCGCTTGCCGCTACCTGGTGGTGTCGAAGCTGGGGCGTGTGGTCATGGCGATTCGCGATGCGGAGAGTCGCTTGATGTTCTGTGGGTATGACCCACGCAGTTACAAGCTGTTTCTGTGGGTGGTGTCGGCGATGATCTGTGGG
>CAMBFS010000200.1 GCA_945865755.1 Klebsiella pneumoniae | reverse complement strand
TGCTCACAGCCAGGCGGATGGGCCACCAGCACGCGATCTTCCTGTTCGAGCTTCTTGAGCGCCGTGACCAACGTCAGCAGGGGATCAAGGCTTGGAGAAGGCAGCTCAGTGACGACCGGTTTCGCGGGGTCTCCGGCTTTGGCCTCCTTGGTGGACAAGGGGTGCGGGGGCGGAATAGCCGCCTTGCGTGCCTCCAAGGCTTGGGCCGCCAGCGCGGCGATGTCTTTCTTCCCTTCCTGCTCCATCAGGTTCTGGAGCCGCTCAAGCGCGAACACCGTCGAATCCGTTTCTGGGTACTCTTCAATCAGCACGCGCAACCGCGCCCTGGCGGCCATCATGGCGAACCGCTTGATCTGAAAATCAATGACGTACAACTCACGAGCGGCGATGGACTCGCGACAGTAGCGACTCTTCTCTTCCGCCAGGGGAGCGAAGGGACTGTCGCGATAGCGATCGGTCACCACCTTGAAGAAATCGTTGGCCTTTTCCGCCACGCTCTGGTCACGGTCAATGGACCGCATCTGTTCGAGATACGACATCCCGCGGTAATACTGGACAAACGCCAAGTGCGAACTGGTCGGATAGCTGCGCTCGAAATCGCTAAACGCAGCCAACGCTTCGGCGTATTTCTTATTGAGGTAGTGCGCGTAGGCGATTTTCAATTGCCCTTCCTCGGCATAAGGGTTCAGCGGGTATTGGTCCAAAAGTTCTTGATAGGATTCCGTCGCCGTGACGTAGTCGTCGGTGGTGTAGGCTTCGTTCGCCTTCTCGTAGTATTCCTTGGCCGAGGGACGCTTCACGGTCCCGGAACAGCCGCCGATCAGCACCACCAGAATTCCACAAATGCCGTAGACAATTGCTCTTTTCATCGTGCGACACGCTAAAGGATTATCGTCGGGGTTGTCAACGTACCTGAAACGCGCGGGATTGTGCCCACGAGCCTCGTGTGGTACCTGGGGGCCGCAGGACGCACACCTCTATGTGGGATAATACGCGGCTCGTTGTGTTCACGGCCATTTGCGCCTCGCTCTACGCGGCGATCCTCATTCCCTTCAAGGTGATCCCCATTATCCCCGGCGTCACCGAACTACGCCCAGCCAATGCCGTGCCGGTGATCTGTTCATTCCTCTTTGGTCCCGCCGCCGCGTGGGGCGCGGCCATTGGCAATGTGATTGGCGATTTTTTCGGAGGCATCGGCCCTGGCGACCTGTTTGGCTTTTGGGGCAACTTTCTTTATGGACTGGCTCCCTACAAAATTTGGCACCTCATCGCCGGTGGCCAGCCCGTACCCAAAACCCTGTTGACGTGGGCGCAATTCACCTTCACCATTTTCTTGTCGAGCGCCCTGTGCGCCTTGTTTATCGGCTGGGGGCTGAATCTGCTGGGGTTCGTGCCTTTTTCGATTCTGGGCAATATCATTTTGTTCAACAACTTCGTGTCCTCCATGTTGTTCGCGCCGGTGCTGCTCGCGGTGATTTACCCACGAGTGGCACGTGGACGGCTGCTCTATCATCAGCTCGTGGAACTCCCGCCGCCCCGACCACGCGCGGTGCGTCTGACCGGACTATGCCTGCTCACCTGCGCCACGGTCGGTGGATTGATCGTCGGCAATCTGATCTCCAGCGGGAAATGGACTCCAGAGCTGTTTACCAGCATGGGCTGGATCACTCAGACGGGTTCACTCGAAATCGGCCTTGGGCTTCTCCCCTTTATCGTACTGGCATGTTTGGGGTTGGCGCTGCTGTGACGCTCACCGTTGCCGCTCCTCATCACGCCCCCGCACCCGCCGTCGAGGCCCTTCACCTTGAGCGGGTCTCTTTTACGTATCCCGAGGCCACGACGCCAGCCTTGCGCGACATCTCACTCACGGTGCGGCAAGGCGAAATGGTCGTCATCATGGGCGCGTCCGGCGCGGGCAAATCGACGTTGGTCAAATGTCTCAATCGCGTCATTCCCGCGTTTCAGACCGGCCTGCTCACGGGAGACGTAACCCTCTTTGGCCAGCGGCTCACCCATGAGAAAGTCGGAGCCCTCGCGGGGACGGTGGGCATGGTCTTTCAAGATTTCGAGGCGCAGTTGTTTTCCACCACGGTGCGCGACGAAGTGATCTTCGGCATGGAACAGCTCGGTGTGGACCCGGCGCTCATGCCGGCGCGACTGGAAGCCGTGCTGGCGCAGGTGGGATTGTCCGGCTTCGAGGGGCGGGACCCGACCACGCTGTCGGGTGGACAAAAACAACGACTGGCCATCGCCGCGTTGTTGGCCTTGCAACCACGTCTGCTGGTGTTGGATGAACCTACCACTGATCTGGACCCACAAGGGCGGCAGGAAATTTTCACGCTCCTGGGCCAGATGCGCGCGAGCGGCCATACGCTCGTCTTGGTCGAACACGAAGCCTCCGCCGCTGTTCTTGCTGATCGCGTGATCCTCCTCGCGGCTGGCGCGATTGTCGCGGAAGGTTCGCCTGAACGGATTTTGCCACGGACCGCATTGCTCGAACGCTACGGCGTGCGGCCACGTGATAGTGATCGAGTTTTTCAGCACTTTGGCATTACGACGTATGTCCGTTCGGTAGCCGAGGCGGCGGCGACGTTGCAACCGCACTGGTCGAGCGCGTCACCAGCGCCAGTTGTTCCCGCTCAATCCCCGGCCACGCGCACGCACGAGCACAGTGCCCCGCCCTTACTTGAAGTCGAGGCGGTGACGCACGCCTACGATAGCGGACCACCAGCGGTTCGCGATGTCACACTCACCATTCACGCGGGCGAGTTCCTCGCGTTATTGGGGAAGAACGGCTCAGGAAAAACCACCTTGGCCAAGCATCTTGGCGGACTGCTGACGCCGACCCACGGACGGGTGCTGCTGCGTGGACAAGAAGTGAGCCAAGTCCCGCTGCATCAATTCGCGCAAGAAGTGAGCTACGTCTTTCAGAATCCCGATCATCAACTCTTCGCCGACACGGTGGAAGCGGAAGTGGCGTTTGGGCCGCGCAACATCGGCCTCGACGCGGCGGAGGTCCGCACTCGGGTTGACGAAGCGCTCGACGCGGTCGGGTTACAGTCCTTGCGCGAGCAGGACCCCTTTCTGCTTGGTCGAGGCGAACGGCAACGGTTAGCGGTCGCCGCCTTGCTGGCATTACGGCCACGCATGCTCATTCTTGACGAACCCACGACGGGGCTGGATTATCCTGAACAACGACAAATGATGGACTTGCTCAAACGCTTGCATCACGAAGGGCGGACGATTCTCATTATCACGCATGCGCCGTGGGTCGCGGCGGAATACGCCGAGCGGGCGCTGTTGATGGCGGATGGACACCTGTTATGGGATGGGTCACTCCGAGCGTTATGCGCCCAGCCCGACTTGTGCGCCCAAGCCGCGTTTCGGCCACCGGACTGCACGCTGCTTGGTGGATATTTTGGAGAGACACCCTTGTCGGTGGAAGAATTGGTACGCTTTACATCCTATGGAGGATAACTATGAACAACACTCCCGCTTACGATCCAATTGACGCGCTATTCTGGGACCCGCGGGACCTGCGGTCGGAAGTCGAGCGCGTGTTTAAGCTGTGCGCGGACTGCCGCCTGTGTAACAAATTCTGCGGGAGTTTCCCGAAATTATTTGATGCGGTGGATAGCTACTGCACGGACGAGAAGTATTTCGAGGTCGACATGGCAAAGTTCAAGACGGAAGACCTCAAGGAAGTCGTCAACCTCTGTTTCCAATGCAAGCTCTGTCACATCAACTGCCCGTATACGCCCGGCGATCACGAATGGGCTATCGATTTTCCCCGCTTGATCGCCCGCGCCAAGGCGCAGGAAGTGAAGAAAAATGGCGTATCCCTGACGGACCGCGTGATGGGCAACCCCGACCTCGTTGGCAAGCTCGCCTCGTGGACCGCGCCCATCGCCAACTGGGCCAATGAGAACAAAATCCACCGCTTGTTCATGCAAGGCGCGCTGGGGATTCACAAGGACAAGAAGCTGCCCCCGTTCGCGTGGAAGACCTTCGCCGCCCGATTCCGGGAGTCATGGAAAGCACCTGAAGGTGACCGGCTCGCCGGAGAGCCGGTCGCCAAGGTCGCGTTCTTCTCCACCTGCTTCGTCAATTACAACGAGCCTGGTCTTGGCATGGACACGTTGGAAGTAATGGCGCGCAACAAGGTGGATGTGGCCTTCGCGTATGAGCAGTGTTGCGGGATGCCGCTGTGGCATAACGGCGATATGGAGGCGGCCATCGTCGCCGCGAGGAAAAATGTGGCGTCGCTGCTGCCTTATGTGAACGAAGGGCGCGCCATCATGGTCACCAACCCCACCTGTTCACAGATGCTGCGCGTCGAGTACCCACGCATGTTGGGCACTGACGACGCCAAAGCGGTCGCCGCCAAAACCACGGACCCCACGGAGTTTCTGGCGTCGTTAGCGGCGCAAGGCAAGCTGAATCGCGACTTCAAGACCGGTGCAGGCAAGATCGCCTATCACATCCCGTGTCATCTGCGGACGCAGAACATCGGCTATAAGACTCGTGATGTGCTCGCCTTATTGCCAGACACGCAAGTCGAGTTGATTGAGGCGTGTTCCGGACATAATGGCACCTGGGCGATGAAGAAAGAAAACTTCGAGGCGTCGTTGAAATGGGGGGCGCGGGCGTTTGAGGGGATCAAGAATGCCGAGCCGGATGTCACCTGCTCGGACTGTCCGCTCGCGGCCATTCAAATTGAGCAGGGCACCGGTCGGCATACCCTGAATCCGATGGAGATTTTGGCGAGAAGCTATCGGGGCGAGTCTATTGTTGGGAAGGATCGATAACCGGGCCATAGTTCAGACTCGACTTTGGCCAATAAAGCGGCGAGGGGGAGGTCATTAGACTTTATCCGGAATAATGAGCTTGGTCGTCTTATTGTTAGAGTGCTGTGGAGCCCTTCCCCCTTCCACATTAAACAAATTCCAAGAGTGGCCGGTACCAACCCTCAGAGCGGTGACCTACCGAATTACAAGAGGGAGACCTTGCTATGACCCCACACGAGTCCAGTCATTCCCAACCTCCTTACTTTGCGCGCTGGCAAGATGCACCGCCATCCGTGGCTTTGGGCAAGCCTAGGCGCGGTCGTGTTCCTCACCCGCTTTGTCCTGAGTTGGGGCAGTGCGTTTACCGCCTTTGGGCCCGAAGACTTTGTCCGTCGCACTGGCGCGCCGGTGCAGGAAACCCGCACGTTCACCGTGAGCAACACCCGACTGCCCTACGTCTTGCGCCTCTACAATGGCGGACAACAGGGCCAGTATTGCCCGGTCAGTAGCGCCATCGTCACCGTCAATGGGCGCCCGATCTTCACGCCCAACAATTTCAATCCCAACGTCACGCTGCTCGAAGCCCCCGTGGTCTTAACCGCCACGAATACGCTCACCGTCGAACTGCGTGGCAAGCCCGGCTGTGGCCTCACGCTGACCATTACCGGCGATAATACCGCGCCCGTCGCCGAGGCCGGGCCCGCGCAAAGTGGCCGGGTGAATACCACGGTCACGCTGGATGGCAGTGGTTCGTCCGATGCCGATGGCGATGACCTCACCTATCAGTGGAGTTTCGTGAGTAGGCCAACAGGGAGTACGGCTACCCTCGCCAGCACCACCGCCGTGCGACCGACCTTTGTTCTGGACAAAGCGGGAGATTACGTCCTGCGCTTGGTGGTCACTGACGGGCGCGAGGCGAGTGCGCCGGATACCGTCACGATCAGCTCGATCAACTCCACCCCCGTGGCCGACGCGGGTCCCGATCAAACGGGCCTAGTGAGCGAGACCATTACCCTGGACGGCACCGCGTCGAGCGATGTCGATGGCGACGCCTTGGTCTATCAGTGGCGGCTGGTGAGCAAACCCGCGACCAGTACCGCCACGCTGGCCGACGCGACCGGGGTCCGTCCCACCTTCCGTCTCGATGCGCCCGGCACATACATGGCGGAACTCGTGGTCGGGAGCATTCGGGTATTCTTACGTTGAGCGGAGCCGCTGGAGATGACGGGCAAAGACCTGCGTGAAGGTGCCGTTATACTTGGCACAGCGGAGCGCCAACATCTGGTTGCTGCTGAGCTCATACCACCAGGCCCCCGAGCGCTTGAG
>CAMBFS010000199.1 GCA_945865755.1 Klebsiella pneumoniae | reverse complement strand
CCATTGTCCCTACCTGCATCCGGTCTAGTTGCGCCAACAATAGCGGAATGTCATCCATGCGTTCGGTGTTGATTGTGATCTCTTCAGTCATGCCGCAAGCTTACGGCAATTCCGAAAAGTGCGCTCTAAAATGAGCGAAGTGTGAGTTGCGTGTTACCGCTGTAACGAATTCAAGGGCTCTCGAACAGAGGCAAGGGATCCTGACGACGGACGACAGATACTACTCTTTCATCCGCGACAGCAGCACTGGCGCGACCATTTTGCCTGGCACCCAGAGGGCGAAACACTGGGAGGTCTACCGCCCTGCGGTCGCGCCACAGTTGAAATACTGCGCCTCAACAACGACTGGCTGATGCAGGCGCGCCGGATTTGGATGCGCATAGGCCTGCATCCACCGCTAGAGGTGTAAGCGATGTGTACTCCGTGAGGACTTGGTTTTGACCCACAACGGGCTTGAGACGAGATGTGCCACGGACAGTTGGTCTGCCCGAGTGTCCCAAGACCACTGCTGGACAAGCCAGAGGATAATGAGCTGTGGGGGTATAGTAACTTATTGTGATTAACCAGGCCGAATCGAATCGTGCTCCTCTCGTGTGGTTCGAGTGAGATGCTTACTCAGTCCTTCATCTTCCGCTTTTCCTCCGCGCCTCCGCGTGAGCGAGAAAGAGCCGCGGACAGCGGAGGGAATCCCGGATTCCGCTCCGTTCCATCCGGGCTCCATTGCTACCGTTGTGCCTCGGCTTGGTGTAATTTTTCCCGCACCCACAGGTTGAGTAATGTCTCCGGTGCGACGCCCCGCTGTTCCGCCAGCGCCCGCACCTCCGCCGACAAGGTGCTCTCCAGCGCGTAATACGTCACCTCGGAACGGATATCGACCTCAAACTCAGCGGGCTTCGTCTGTTCCCAGTACTCGGTGAGGTCATGCGTATCCCAGAATTCTCCAATTGTTGTATACGAACGGGCTTTGGACAGCGAACTTTTACTTTTTCCCATACGTCCTCTTTTCTGCCGGAGTCATGCTACGCGCCGATAGAATCAACGCCCGCTGATCCGCTTTGTGGACAAAGAAGATATTTAAGTATCGACCAGCCTCGGTTCGCCCTTGAGCGACGTAGACGTTTTCCCCTCGGCGATGCCCTTTCTCGACAAAGTGGTATTTGGGCTGTCGACGAAAAACCTCCCTCACTTCCTCTTGCTGAACTTGGTGCTTCCAGTCAAGTTTATCGACGATCTCCGCGAGCCAGATCAGTCCGTTAATCTTCACCTGAATCCCTTTCCTCACAATCTTTACGCGAGAGGCTGCGAGGAACTCTCAAAGCACCAACACTCCCGTACACGAGGGCTCCTCCTTGCTCAACCTCATTGTCTCTCCCGTCTGTCACTGCTCTTGATGAACTGCGGCTTGGTTGTGGTCCGGGCTTTTTGTTTCATTTGCCTTTCCGACGTGGGGTAGTTCTCCGTTAGGGTTTTGGCACGCCGATCTGCTCACAGATAGTGCGGACAGTCGTCTCTTTAATCTCCCGATGGCGCGGCACGGCGACCGAGCGTTTGTTCCGCGGATTGTGATAGATGGAATGCCGCCCGCCTTCCCGATCGAGCTCACAGCCGTGCTGTTCCAGATGACGAAGCAAGTCTCGCCGTTTCATGGCGTGCGAATCTCAACGCGAAGTGTTTCCCACACCGCATTCGTGGGGACTGCTTTTGCCGCGTGGGCGCGGTAACTTTCCAGCAGCAGTTCGACGGCTTCTTTCATCATAACCCGCGCTTCCCGTAGGGTCTTGCCTTGAGTCACCGCGCCCGGCAACTCGGGCACGGTTGCCATGATCCAGCCGTCTTCAATCTCTTGATACACCACAGTGTAGTCCCGTGTCATGGTTCACTCCTTCTTGTTTTTGTTGAAAGTTGAGGTCGAAACGCTCCCGGCGCGTTTGACCACCTCCGGGAAATCCACTATACCCTTACGCAACTGTTTTAGTTCAGCTTTTCCACATTCATCTCACACGCAGCACAGGATTGTACGGACACCCACTTTATGGAATTCCCGCGTATTAAACGACTGCCTCCTTACCTGTTCGCCACGCTCGATAAAATGAAAATGGAGGCACGCCGGGCCGGCGAGGATATTATTGACTTCGGCATGGGCAACCCCGACCATGCGTCTCCTCAGCATGTCGTCGACAAACTCATTGAGGCCGCGAAAAAACCCCAGAACCATCGCTACTCCACGTCGCGCGGCATTTATAAGCTGCGGCTGGCGATCTGCAATTGGTATAAACGACGCTATGGCGTCGAGCTGGACCCGGAGAGCGAAGCCGTGGTGACCATTGGCTCGAAAGAAGGACTCGCGCATCTGGCCCTGGCCATGCTCGGTCCTGGCGATGTGGCTATATGTCCAAGCCCGACCTATCCCATTCATCACTACTCCATCGTGATCGCGAACGCCGATCTCCGCGTGGTGCCGCTGCTGCCCGGCGTCGATTTCTTCGCCGCGCTGCAAGAGACCGTCCGTCAATGCTGGCCACGCCCCAAAGTGCTGCTGATGAGCTTCCCGCATAATCCAACGACCACGGTTGTCGATCTGGATTTTTTCCGTCGCATTGTCGATTTTGCCCGCGAGCACAATATCTTCGTCGTCCACGATTTCGCCTACGCCGATCTCTATTTTGATGGCTATGAGCCGCCGAGTTTTCTCCAGGTCCCTGGCGCGAAAGACATTGGCGTTGAGTTTTTCACCTTGTCGAAATCCTACGACATGCCCGGCTGGCGTGTGGGCTTTCTCTGTGGCAACGCCGAAGCGATTCAAGCGCTCTCGCGGCTCAAGAGTTATTTCGACTATGGCATTTTCCAGCCGATCCAAATCGCCGCCATTCATGCGCTCAATGGCCCGCAAGATCACGTGGAGAGCGTGCGGCAACGCTATCGCCGCCGCCGCGATGTCCTGATTGACGGGTTGGATCGAGCCGGTTGGCATATCCCGAAACCCAAAGGCACCATGTTTGTCTGGGCGGAAATTCCCGAAGAGTATCGGGCGATGGGCTCAATGAAATTCGCGGAGTTCTTGCTGACCGAAGCCAAGGTGTCCGTCTCCCCGGGCATTGGCTTTGGCGAATATGGCGATGATTACGTGCGGTTCGCGCTGATTGAGAATGAGCATCGCACTCGCCAAGCCGTGCGGGGCATTCGCAAAGTGTTGAGTGGCGTCGCTGACCCGGAAGAGAATCTCATCATCAAAGCGAGTGTGGGGTGAGCATGGCGGCTGGCGAACTGCGACTCGGCTTGATCGGTCTCGGCACGGTAGGGAGCAGTGTTGTCCAGCTCTTGACCCAGAATGCCGACGCGATCACGCGCAAGACTGGCCGTGGATTGCGATTGACCGCGGTTGCGAGTCGGAGTCTCCACACCAAACCCCATCCCGACCTTGGTGCTGCTCGCACCGGAACCGATCCCTTCGCGATCGTGCGAGACCCAGATGTTGATGTGGTGATTGAGTTGATTGGTGGGATTGAGCCTGCCCGCGCATTGGTGCTCGAAGCGCTGACTCGTGGCAAACCAGTAGTGACAGCCAACAAGGCGTTACTCGCGTTGCATGGCGAAGAGATTTTCGCCGCCGCTGAAAAAGCTGGCGTGCCGATTTGTTTCGAGGCCGCGGTCGCTGGTGGCATTCCGATTATCCGTACTTTGCGCGAAGGACTGGCGGCGGATCGTAACCGCGCGCTTTTTGGTATCGTCAACGGCACCTGTAATTATATTCTCACCAAGATGAGTGACGAGGGCCAAGAGTTCGAGACGGTCTTGGCCGCGGCTCAGGCCCAGGGGTTAGCGGAAGCCGATCCGAGTTTCGATATTGATGGGATCGACGCGGCCCACAAGCTGACGCTGCTCTCAATGTTGGCTTTTGGCGTGCGGGTGCCATTCACCGCGGTCTACACCGAGGGCATTCGCTACGTGAGCCAGAGCGACATTCTCTTCGCGCGCGAATTTGGCTATGCGATCAAGCTGCTCGCCATCGCCAAGGATGAAGCCGATGGCATTGATGTGCGCGTGCATCCGACGATGATTCCGCTGCGCAGTCTCCTCGCCGAGGTCGGTGGGGCTTACAACGCGATCTTCGTGCAAGGGGAAGCGTTGGGGTCGTCGTTATACTTTGGTCGCGGGGCCGGGGGCATGCCGACGGCGATGTCCGTCCTCGCCGATGCGATCGAGATGGCACGGAATCCGGTCGGAGTGCGTGGCGTGCGGGTGCCAGCATTGGGACTGTCCTGGAAAGACCTGCGGGTCGCGCCGTTGCGTCCCATCGCCGATCTCCAGAGCGAGTATTATTTACGCTTCATGGCGGTGGATCGCCCCGGGGTGCTGGCGAAAATCGCGGGCATTCTTGGTGAGCATGACATCAGTATCGCGGCGATGATCCAACGTGATCGCAGTGAAGGCGACGTGACGGTGCCCTTGGTGATGCGCACCCATCTGGCGAGTGAACGGAAGCTGAAAGCCGCGCTCACCTTGGTCGATCAACTTCCCATCGTGCAGGGGAAGTCGGTCTCGATTCGTATCGAAGAAAATTTTGGCTAATTGAGCCACGATCCTCAACCTCCAATTAGAAGGCGCAGACGATGGCGACGATGCCTCTTTCACAGCCCATGGACACCACACCCCCGGCCTCTCCATTTCGCGCATGGTTCGCCTGCGCGGCGGGCTGTGGTGGCGAGATTCCTCTCAACCAGATCAGCTATTATTGCCCGAAGTGTGGCAGCCTGTTGGATGTCCACCATGATACCGCCGCGCTGCGGACGCGCTCGCCAGAAGAATGGAAGCGGCTGTTCGATGATCGCTATTGTCGGACGACCTATCCTTATGGCAGCGGGGTGTGGGGCAAGAAGGAAATGGTCTGTCCGGCGGTGGACAATGCCAACGTCGTCTCCATGTACGAAGGCAGCTCGAACCTCTTTTGGGCGGAGCGGCTCGGCAAGCAAGTTGGCCTCAATGAATTGTGGGTGAAACAATGCGGGATCTCGCATACTGGCTCCTTCAAGGACTTGGGTATGACCGTGCTGGTGTCGATGGTGAAGCAAATGATTGCCGAAGGGACCAAAATTCCCGCGGTCGCGTGCGCGTCAACCGGAGATACCTCCGCGGCCTTGGCCGCGTACTGCGCCGCCGCGGGGATTCCGGCGATTGTGATTCTGCCGCGCAATAAAGTATCGACCGCGCAGCTTATCCAACCCATGGCCAACGGTGCGTTGACGCTGTCACTCGATACCGACTTTGACGGCTGCATGCGGGTGGTGCGCGAATTATGCACGAAAGAGAATATCTATCTCGCCAATTCCATGAACAGCTTGCGGATCGAGGGACAGAAAACCATCTCCATCGAAATTGTCCAGCAGTTTGATTGGGCGGTGCCGGATGTAGTGGTCGTGCCGGGCGGCAATTTGGGGAACATCTCGGCTATTGGTCGTGGGTTCCTGCTGATGCAGGAGTTGGGGATTATCACGAAACTGCCTCGTCTCGTCTGTGCCCAGGCGCAACGGGCGAACCCGCTCTACCGGAGTTTCTTGACTAACTATCAAGAGTTCCACCCCATCAAAGCGAAGAAGACGTTGGCGTCGGCGATTCAGATTGGCGACCCGGTCAGTATTCATCGGGCGGTGAAAGTGCTGACCGCGTTTGAGAGTATCGTCGAACAAGCCAATGAAGAGGAACTGGCCGATGCAGCGGCTTTGGCTGACCAGACCGGGCTGTTCAATTGCCCGCATACGGGAGTGGCGCTGGCGGTGCTGGCGAAATTGGTACAACGAGGGTGGGTCAGACCACGCGAGCGCGTGGTGGTGATTTCCACGGCGAATGGCCTCAAATTCACCGACTTCAAGCGGCGCTATCACGAAGGGAAACTGCGTGGCTTGAAATCGCGCTACGCGAATCGACCCGTGGAGCTGCCAGCGGAGTATACGAAAGCGCGAGACGCGATTTTCGCGGCACTGGAGAAGGGAAGCTAATAGCTGTTAGCTATTACTCATGCTTCGCTCATTTCTTTAGTCACTTTTGAGAATTGACAGCTGAGGATCAAACGCAAAGGTTATTTTGACCAAAAATTGCGCTGAAAAATCATAAACCGAGTGAGTTCAAGGGCTACGTGGACACCAACCTGAAGAGGGT
>CAMBFS010000198.1 GCA_945865755.1 Klebsiella pneumoniae | reverse complement strand
CATAAACCGAGTGAGTTCAAGGGCTACGTGGACACCAACCTGAAGAGGGTGGTTCAGATATCATGACTCTTCATAGTTTCTAACCCATTGGAATGATTCAGTTTAGCAATTCTTAGAAGTTGTTCTCAAAATGAGCGAACGGTAAGTTTTGACTTTTGACTTTTGACTTTTGACTTTTGACTTTTGACTTTTGTCCCCGGTCTCAATGCCGAAAGTGCCGCATCCCAGTCACCACCATCGCCATCCCATGCTCATCCGCAGCAGCGATGACTTCCTTATCGCGCATGCTTCCACCAGGTTGAATCGCCGCCGTCGCCCCGGCGCGCGCGACCACATCAAGCCCATCGCGAAACGGAAAAAACGCATCCGACCCCACCACCGTCCCTTGCGTCGAGAGTCCGAGATCACCAGCACGAGAGACCGCGATTTTCGCCGAGTCCACCCGACTCATCTGCCCAGCGCCAACGCCCACTACCGAGTCGCCACGCGCCAAGACAATCGCGTTTGACTTCACGTGTTTGCACACCCGCCAAGCGAAATTCAACGCCTGATACTCCTCCGGCGTGGGCCGCCGCTTGGTCACCACCTGACACTCCTCCACACGCACCCGCCCAACATCGCGCTCTTGCAGTAGCATGCCGCCGATCACCGGCTTCACTTCCAATCGTGCCGGAGTCGCGTTCGTCAATGTCGGAATTTCCATCAGGCGAATGTTCAGCAATCGCTTGGACGACGCCAGCAGTGCCAATGCTTGGGCGGAAAATTTGGGGGCCAGCAGAATTTCGATGAACCCCTCTTTATAGAGTTCCAGAATCTCGTTCGTGGTTGCCTCGTCCACTTCCCGGTTCAGTCCCACGATGCCACCAAAGATCGACACGGGATCACACGCCCGGCATTTGCGAAACGCCTCGGCCAGCGATGTCGCCGAGGTGGCCGCGCCACAGGGATTGGTATGCTTAATCGCGACAGCGGCGATCTCATCGAACTCCTTCAACAGCTCCAGTGTCGCATTGGCGTCAACGATATTATTGAAGGACAACTCTTTCCCTTGAATCTGTCGCGCATTAGCGATGCAGGACTCGTTGATCGTCGGTTGCCGATAGAACGCCGCCGTCTGATGCGGATTCTCGCCGTAGCGTAAATCCTGCACCTTGGCGTATTGCAAATGCAGCGTCTCGCCAAACGGCACCCGGTGCTTCTCCTCATCCAGGCTGCCCAGATAATCGGCGATCGCGGCATCGTAGCGCGCCGTCAGTTGAAACGCCTTCTTCGCCAGCGCGAGCTTGTGCGGTGCGGTCAACCCGCCCGTGGACCGCACCGCTTCGAGCACGGACGCATAATCGTCAGGATCAACCACCACGCCGACATCGGCATGATTCTTCGCGGACGCGCGCAGCAACGACGGGCCGCCAATGTCGATATTCTCAATGGCATCGGCGAACGCGCAATCAGGTCGGGCCACCGTCTGCTCAAAGGGGTAGAGATTGACGACGACCAGATCAATGGGCTTGAGTCTGTGCGTGGCCATCGTTTGCATGTGTACGGCATCATCGCGCCGATGGAGAATGCCCGCGTGAATCTTGGGGTGGAGCGTTTTCACGCGGCCATCAAGCATTTCCGGGAAGCCCGTGAACTGCTCAACCGGGACGACCGCGATGCCCGCGTCGGTCAACGCTTTCGCCGTGCCGCCGGTCGAGAGAATCTCAATGCCGAGCGCGGCTAGCCCTCGCGCGAACTCCACAACTCCGCGTTTCTCGCTCACGCTAATCAGCGCGCGACGGACAGTAGTCATAATGGGGGGTACTCCTTGGGAAGTGTGTAAGGAGAGGGCGACATAGCAAACACCTCCAGGGTTGTAAAGGTAAAGCCAACCGATTATGGTGCCCCGCGAAATGACTATTGTCCTCAACGGCGACGAGCGCGAGTGTCGCGAAGACATGACCATTGCTGACTTAGTGACCGAGTTGGGCCTCGCTCAGCGGCGCATCGCGGTCGAGGCCAATCGCGAAATCATTCCCCGCGAACAGTACGCGACCCATCACCTGCGCGCGGGCGATCATCTTGAAATCGTCCACTTCGTCGGTGGCGGATAAGCAGAGAAGGACGCTCCCCATGAAAGATCCGTTCATATTGGCTGGAAAAGAATACCGCTCGCGTTTGATTGTTGGCACGGGCAAGTACAAGGACTTCGACGAGAACCGGCGCGCGGTGGAAGCCTCTGGGGCCGAGATCGTCACCGTCGCGGTCCGCCGCGTCAACATCACCGACCCCAACAAGGAAAACCTGCTCGACTATATCGACCCCAAAAAATACACGATCCTGCCCAACACCGCCGGCTGTTACACGGTGGACGATGCGGTGCGCACCTGCCGTCTCGCGCGTGAGGCGGGCGTGGGCAACATGGTCAAGCTCGAAGTGATCGGCGATCAGCGCACGCTGTTCCCCGATATTCCCGGCACGATTGAAGCCGCGAAACAACTGGTGAAAGAAGGCTTCATTGTCTTGCCCTACATCCTGGATGACCCCATTTCATGCAAGAAGCTGGAGGACATCGGCTGCGCGGCGGTGATGCCCTTGGCCGCGCCGATTGGTTCAGGGTTGGGCATTCGCAACCCGTACAACCTCCGCATTATTTTGGAACACAGCCGGATTCCAGTGATTGTCGATGCGGGAGTGGGAACGGCGTCCGATGCCGCCGTGGCCCTGGAGCTGGGCTGTCACGCGGTGTTGATGAATACCGCTATCGCCGAAGCCAAGGACCCGATTCTCATGGCCGAAGCGATGCGGCTAGGAGTCGAGGCGGGTCGCAAAGCCTATCTGGCGGGCCGCATGCCGAAGAAACTCTATGCGTCGGCCTCCAGTCCGATGGATGGCCGCATCGAATAGCCTGGCGTCGCCGTGCTCGACTTTCGCTTGTACTGCGTCACCGACCGCACGCACACCGCTGGTCGCCCACTGGTTGATGTGATCCACGCGGCTCTTGATGGTGGCGTCCGCGCGGTGCAACTCCGAGAGAAGGACCTCGAAGGCGGCGAGCTGTATCACCTCGCCGCGCGACTCCGCACCCTCACCGAACGCTATCAGGCGCGGTTGCTGATTAACGAACGTCTTGATGTCGCGCTGGCTGTCGATGCGGACGGCGTGCATCTTGGGCACACCTCTTTCCCCGTGGCGACGGCGCGTCGGCTGCTTGGCCCCGATAAGCTGATTGGTGTTTCGACCCACAGTCTCGCGGAAATCACCGCCGCTGCTGGAGCTGACTTTCTCGTCTTTGGTCCAGTGTATTTCACTCCCTCAAAGGCCGCGTATGGCGACCCGCAAGGGCTGGAGCGGTTACGCGAGGCGGTGGCGCACAGCGCGGTGCCGATTTTCGCCATTGGTGGGATCACGACGGAACGTATTCCCCAAGTCCGCGGCGCTGGCGCGTATGGAGTCGCGATGATTTCGGCGCTCAGCGCGGCGGCTGATCCGGCGCACGCCGCGCGGGAGATACTATGGAAAATATGAGCCCTCCGTTGCTGGACGGTGAGATGGAACCGCGCAAACACCTGCACCAACTGATCGACACCTTACCGGACTCGCTGTTAGAGCGCGCGGCTCAGCGGCTCATTGCCTTGCGGGAGCATGCGCCTGAAGAAGAGTTGTCCCTTCTCGTCGCTGATCTTGGCTGGACACCTGAGCAAGCTGCGGACACCCGATCACGGCTTGCGTCCTTCGCGGAAGACTGGGATGCGCCAGGCATGGAAGGGTATGACAAGCTCTAGGCGTGGCGCGGTCCTCCTTGTTCGGTTTCCCAACTCCGATCTCGTTACGTACAAAAAACGCCCGGTGCTGGTCATTCAAGACGAGCACATAGAGACTGGTCTCCCGCAACGTCTGGTGGCGATGATTACCTCGAATCTCACGCGTACGGGCGATACGCGGGTGTTGATTCGACAACACGCCACCGCTGGGAACGCGATGGGGCTGATTACGGACTCGGTTATCATGGCGGATAATCTGGCGACCGTGCTTGATCGAGAGATTGAAAGGATACTGGGGGACTGTCCGTGTATGCCTGATGTGGATGCCGCGTTACGGAAAGTGCTGCGTCTCTGATCGTGGGACTAGCCAATTCGGCGAAAAAAATGGTAGGGTAGCCGCACCTTTTTCGCCCTCACTAATAGCGAATTGTTCCTTGCGCCACCCTAGCTCAGTTGGTAGAGCAGCTGATTCGTAATCAGCAGGTCGTCGGTTCGAATCCGATGGGTGGCTTCTTTATAAGCCTCTGATAAATCAGGGGCTTTTCTGTTTTTCTCGGACTTTCTAAAAACCGACTTTGACGAATGAGTCAGCAATAAGTCAGCACGAGGAATGAAAGAGGATACCATGCCGCCCTTGCTTGACAGGGGCGGAAGAATCGAGAATTACTTTGTTGGTACAAGAAAGCTTGGGACTTCCTCAAAGAGAGTGAATGCGTGTAGCGGTAGTATGGAAAACAAAAGTTGCCGGTGCGGCCTCTGGTGGGCTTCGATATTATCAAAACGAGTAGCACTGAAGTGGCACCTGGGAGTCATGTGGCGGAGTGGGGATGCCCGTCGATGAACAGCTCCTGGCGCGCGCAAGAGAGAATCCGGCGAGCGTAATGTTCGACGAAGCGTGCTCCTTGGCTCAGCACCTTGGGTGGGAGAAAAAGAGAATAAACGGAAGTCATCATGTTTTTCATCATCCGCTTAGTCAGAAAATCAGAAAGCGCTACCCACAACCATTGAATCTTCAAGAAGGAAAAAGTGGTGCCGCCAAGTCGTACCAAGTCCGTCAGATGCTTGATATGGCTATCGCTATGGGCATAATAGAGAAGGAATGAACCATGCCGGTGACTCTCCCTCCTTATCATTACTACAGCTTTTTCGATGACCCCTCGGGTGAGTATGTCGCGGAATGCAGAGAAATTCCAGGGTTATCCGGCATAGGCGAATCAGCACCCGAAGCCTTGATGGAATTGAAAGACGCCATTACTGGCTGGCTGGAGGTCATTCAAGAGGAAGGGCTTCCTGTTCCAGAACCAGAGTATGTTAATGAGATCGCGTCGAAGCAGTACGAGTTCTTTTTCCACTCTTCAGAAAAAGAAGTGCGTTGTGTATCAGATGCCGAGGACGTGTTGTGGCCTTCTGGGCCGACGCTGTTTCCTCCCCTAACGGGTACGCACGACATGGTGCAGTGGTCAGCAACTCCTTGCCCTTCCGCTATTGAGGCGGAAAATTCAACGTACACGGTAAAACTCGCCGCCTAAGTGTATGATTGAGCATATCTGGAGCATGCTCTGTGCGCGGAGCATTATAGAGGGAAGCACAGGACTTCTCAGTTTGATTGATATTCTTGAAGAAGTCACCCTTGGTGAGCTACCACCTCTGGAGGACAACAAGGAGCAGATCATTCGTTTCCCTGTGAGTGTGGTCTCTCTCTGGCAGCGGAAACCAGAAAGCGATCCAACAAAGGGAACCGTGCGCTTGAGTCTTATTTCCCCTCATCACGAGATCATAAAAGAGTTTGAGTATGATGCTGACCTCACCAAAGAGAAACAGCGACTGCGTACCATAGCAAGACTCGATGGCATCCGCTTCCGAGGGGTTGGAACGTACCAATTCCTCGTGCAGATACGAGGAGAAAAGGAAACTGCTTGGAGGGAAGTCGCGACTATCCCTTTCCCCATTAAGCTGGGGTCCCCTGAGAGCCCTTCCTCTTCCCCACAATAAATTAAGTGCCCACACGAGGGGATTCGCGCGGGTTTACGCGCGCGCGGAACCTATGTCATAGAGTAAACGATGAGTGCGTTTTCTCTCATCTCCGCATAACATCTCAATTGGCCATGAACACGAAAAAGGTCGCTCGTCAGCACAGACCAGCCCCCCGCGAACTGCCTGCCTATGGCATCGCGGAGGCGGCGCACTATCTCCAGATTCTCCAGGCAACGCTCCGGTCGTGGGTGATCGGGCGGCACTACACGGCAGGGGGCGAGCGGCGACTCTTTACGCCACTCATTCTTCCTGCTGATGCAAAACGGCACCTCCTCTCGTTCTTCAACTTGGTCGAAGCGCACGTGCTCAATGCCCTACGTCGGAGGCATAGGGTTGCCCTGGTCAAAGTGCGGAGCGCCCTCGACTATCTGAAAGTTCATTTTCCGTCTGTCCATCCACTGGCAGATCGAGGGTTCGA
>CAMBFS010000197.1 GCA_945865755.1 Klebsiella pneumoniae | reverse complement strand
CTTTGGGGGCAACTCTCGCCATGAACACCTCCTCGTCTCAAGACGGCGCACTCGCTCCGCGACCGCGCGATTTTCTCATAGCGCTTTACGAAAAGCTAACCCTCTTAGCCCCGTAATTACTGGGATCGTGCACTATCCGGGAATTGCTGAAGACTCTGCTACCGACTTGGTCAATTCCTCCACAAACAAAGGGACGCCATCGGTCCGACTGACAATCTGCTGCACGACCTCGGCGGACAACACGACCGTGGCCATGACTTGGTTGACCATTGCTGCCACGTGCTGCCGTCCCAGCCGATTGAGCGTGAGTTGCGTGCTGTGCGCTCGCTGACGCCACGGGGGCGTGAAATCCGGTCGATGCGTGAGTATGACCAACGCTCGGCGGGTCGGCACCTGCCGCAGGAGTAAGGTCAGGACTTCCAGACTCGACGGATCAATCCAATGCAAATCTTCCCATACCAGGTAGACGGCCTGCTGTGCGGCTTCCTCTACCATCCACGCCACTATTGCTTCTTGTGTTTTCTCCTTCTGTTTCTGCGGACTCAGTGTCAACGGTGGAAGTCCCTCTGGCTGTGGGAGCGACAACAACGTGGCGAACAACGCCAGAGTCTCAGTCTGTGGGAAACGATACCGGGCCAGGGCCTGCTGGAGTTTGGTGAGCTTGGTCTGCGGGGTATCATCCGGCGCAAACTGCAAGAGGCGTTGCAGGTGGTCAATGATTGGAGACAGGGCACTGTTTTGATGAAAAGGCGAACAACGAAACTCAATGCGGATCGCCCCTTCCGCGCTCACCCGCTCCTTCATCTCCTGCACCAGCCGGGATTTCCCAATGCCAGCTTCACCGCTGAGCAAGACGACTTGGCCTTCCCCCTCTTTGGCTTGCTCCCACCGGCGACGCAGGAGCGCGAACTCCTCTTCTCGGCCTACCAGTGGCGTTAAGCCTTTCTGCAGGGCCGTCTCAAACCGACTGTGCGCCGTGCTTTCGTGGCGCACTCGATAGAGCGTGAGCGGTGTGGTCACTCCTTTGAGTGCGGGTTGGCCCCGGTCTTCACACTCGAACAAGCCTTCGACCAAATGAGATGTTGCGGCGCTGATGATGACTTCATCAGGACTCGCTTGTCCCTGGATACGGGCCGCAACGTTCGGGACCTCGCCCAGGGCCAGGACTTCGTGTTTCTCGCTGCCGCCCATTTCGCCAATGACGACTACCCCGGTGTGAATGCCGATGCGGACTTGTAATTCTCTTGCCCCTTGGGGGAGAGGGCTAGGGTGAGGGGGAGGGAAGTGTGCACCTGTATGACCCTCACCCTGTCCCTCTCCCTGCTCGGTACGATACGCGCCCCTCGCGTTGGAGCAACTCGCGAATTTGATCCAGCACCTCATCAAACGTCATAGCTCGCCCTCGGAGCTGTTGTACTCCTGGGAGTATCGCTGGACAACCGGCTGAATCTAGGCTTCAGACAGAATTCGCGACACAACCTTGCACCCGTCACGTTTCGGAACTAAAGAAGACGGTGAGAAACGTCGTACCGCAACATGAGGAGGGCAAAATGTCCAGCTACACTGTGATTTCCGCCGATTCACACATGATTGAACCGCCAACGCTGTGGACTGAGCGTCTTGATAAGAAACACCGCGATCAGGCCCCACATGTCGAAGAGAACGAGAAGGGGAGCTTCTTTGTCGCGCCGGGCATTAAACCTTCGCGGGTGTCGTTGGGATTTGCCGCTGGCCGCAGCGGCAAGGAGCTCGAAGAATACTTCAAGAAGGGGAACTTCGCCGGAGCGCGTCCCAGCGGGTGGGATCCGGTCGAGCGCATCAAAGATCAGGACGTGGACGGCGTCGGCGCGGAGGTCCTTTACACCACGTTTGGCATGCCGCTCTTTCGGCTACCGGATGCGGACCTGCAACGCGCGTGTTTCAAGGTCTACAACGATTGGGTCGCGGAGTTTTGTTCACATAACCGCACGCGGTGGCATGCTGTCGGCCTGGTGTCCCTCGAAGATCTGGACGAGGGTGTTAAGGAATTGGAACGCTGTACGAAGCTCGGGCTCAAGGGGGCACAGATTTGGGGGTCGCCACCGCCGGAGCGTCCCTTCTGGACGGAAGAGTATGATCCGTTGTGGAAAGTCGCCGAAGAGCTGCAAATGCCATTGTCGCTGCATCTCGGCACCGGTAAGGGGCGCGGCATGAGCGATCAGGTGCAAACGTCGCCCACGGGTAAGCGGCCACCATTCATGACGCGCAATTATGTGAACCACATCCATGAGATTCAGCGCTCATTCACCGACATCCTCCTCGGGGGCGTGTTGGAGCGTTTTCCTAAGCTTCTGTTGGTGTCGGCGGAAAACGATAGCGGTTGGTTTCCGCATTATCTCTACCGGCTTGATCACGCCTATGACAAATTCAACGCCATGTCGGATGAGCCCTTGCCGATGAAGCCCAGCGTGTATATCCGTCGCCAGGTGATGGTGACGTTTCAGGATGATCCGATTGGCCCCATGACTAGTCAGTTCTTCGGTGAAGAGAATTATATGTGGGCCTCGGATTTTCCGCACTCCGATTGTACCTGGCCGCATTCACGCACAGTGATAGACGGTCAGTTCGCCGGAATCTCCGAGCAGACACGGGATAAGATTATCTGTCAGAACGCGGCGAAGCTCTATCGGATCGCGCTTGAGGGATGAGATTCGAGACGCTGTCATAATGCCGTTGTCCAAAAAGGAGAGGATATGAAATTCGGTATTCTGATGTTTGCCGCGGCTGTATTTGCGCTTGTCTAGCATCCCTGATTTCCATGCAATGAGGCTAAGGACTCGATATTTTGCCGGTCGGGGGACACACGTATGAAGACGCCTATTTGTGAAATGCTGGGGATCGATTTTCCATTAGTCGCGTTTAGTCACTGTCGCGACGTGATTGCCGCGGTGAGTCGCGCGGGCGGCTTTGGGGTGCTGGGCGTGACGGCCTTCTCGCCAGACCAGCTTGAGATGGAGCTGAAATGGATCGACGAGCATATTGAGGGCAGGCCCTACGGGGTCGATGTGCTCATTCCAGAGAACCTGTCGATCAAGGAAGAGAAGGGAGTCACGATTGGCGCGTTGGCCGAACGCATTCCGCAAACCCACAAAGACTTCGTGCGTCACTTGTTGGTGAAGCATGACGTGGAGCCGCCGCGGCAACTGGACAGTGGACCGATCGGCAATCCCAACGCGCAATCGTCGTTGCAACAGGATGGTGCTTTACATCTGTTAGAGATTGCCTTTCGTCATCCGATCAAGTTGATCGCCAATGCCCTCGGTGTTCCCCCGCAAGCAATGCTTGATATGGGCCATAAGCATGGCGTGCCGGTGGCCGCCCTGGTCGGGGCCAAGGAACATGCGGTGCGTCAGGTGCAGGCGGGAGTCGATATTATCGTCGCGCAAGGCGGTGAGGCTGGTGGTCACACCGGCGAGGTTTCGACCCTTGTATTGATCCCGGAAGTCGTGCGCGCCATTAAACCGATTCGTAACGTGCCGGTGTTGGCCGCAGGTGGCATTATGACTGGTCGTCAGATGGCGGCGTGCATGACCCTTGGTGCCGCGGGGGCGTGGACAGGATCGGTGTGGTTGGCCACGACGGAATCGGAGACCACGGAAATCTTTCGGCAGAAGATGATCGCCGCCAGGTCGCGCGACACCGTCCGTTCCAAGTGTCGCACCGGCAAGTATACACGTCAGCTCCGTTCAGCGTGGACCGATGCGTGGGAGGGGCCTGACGGGATCAAGGCGTTGCCCATGCCGTTACAAAGCCTCATCAGTGAACCGGCGCTGTATGCCGCACAGAAAGCCGCCGAACGTGGCAACGAAAAAGCGCGTGAACTGGTGACGTATTTCGTTGGTCAGGGAGTCGGGCTGATTGATAGTGTGAAATCAAGCCGGGTCGTGGTCCGCGAGTTCATGGAAGAATTCGCCGAGGCACTTGGGGATATGCAGGGATTGGAGGGCTGAGAGCCCCCGGCGATCAATCGCCGGGCTACGCCAAGACGCCCCATGAATGGGGCTCAGAAAGCCGGATTTATCCGGCGCCTGTACGTAGCGTGGGCATTGATGCCCGCGCGGAACCGCGCCATTCATACCTGCGTCCAGTCGAGGTTGATACTCGTTACAGTGTCACTTCATTCCGCGCACAGTAACCTCGGTCCTTTATAGAGAGCCCTTCGTGGACAGCACGCCCTTCACCCTCGGATCGTACTGCACGGCGCTACTCATGGCACGCGCGAATGCCTTGAAGCTGGCTTCGATAATGTGATGCGGGTTGCGCCCCTGTGTCATGTTGAAATGTAGGTTCATACCAAGCTGATTGGTGAAGGCGAGATGAAAATCGTGGATCAATTCGGTGGAAAAGTTGCCAACTTTCTCCTGCTGAATTTTCAGATTGTAGGCGAGAAAGGGGCGGCCACTCAGATCAACCACACACGACACGAGCGCCTCATCCAATGGAACGGTCGCGTCACCAAACCGCCGAATGCCTTTTTTATCGCCTAACGCTTCGCGAAACGCTTGGCCGAGTGCCAACCCCACGTCTTCGACCGTGTGATGGTCGTCGATCTCCACATCTCCCGTCGCTTCGATGGTCAGGTCAAAGAATCCATGCCGGGTAAACAGCTCTAGCATGTGATTGAGAAATGGCACGCCAGTCGAGATGTGGTACGTGCCTTCTCCATCAAGGTTGATGGTCAGTCGAATGTCGGTTTCAGCGGTTTTTCGATGTAGGGTCGCGGTGCGTGCGTGTGTGGCCATGAGCGCCTCCAGTGAGACGATACTGCACTGCCCGCGCATGCGCCTCAAGCCCCTCCATCTCCGCTAAGCGCACAATGTGTGGACCAAGCGTCCGCATGGCGCGCGGTGAGGCTTCGATAATGCTGGTACGTTTGAGGAAGTCGTAGACGCCGAGCGGTGAAGAGAACCGCGCGGTCCCGCCAGTCGGGAGGACGTGATTGGGACCAGCCATGTAGTCGCCAAACGGTTCAGTGGACCAATGACCAAGAAAAATCGCACCAGTGTGACGAATGTCCTTGAGCCATGAACGCGGATTCTTGACGGCTAACTCCAGATGCTCTGGAGCCAGGGCATTGGCGAGCGTCACAATTTCCGCGCGGTCGCGAGCGATGATGACCGCGCCGTAGCGTTTCAGTGATGCCTGAGCGATGGCGCGGCGAGACAGCGTCTTCAGTTGTTCGGTGAGCGCTTGCACAACCGCGGTCGCGAGTTGCTCCGAGGTCGTGAGACAGAGCGGCGCGGCCAGTTCATCATGCTCGGCTTGCGATAGCATGTCCGCCGCGACGTAGTCAGGCGAAGCGCTGTCATCGGCAATGACGAGAATCTCACTCGGCCCCGCCACCATATCAATATCCACTTGTCCAAAGACCAGCCGTTTGGCGGTCGCGACGTAAATGTTTCCGGGTCCAACAATTTTATCGACGCGGGGAATGGTTTTCGTGCCATACGCGAGGGCAGCCACCGCTTGTGCTCCGCCAACACGAAAGAAGGCGTCCGCACCAGCGAGAGCGGCAGCCGCGAGAATGCCGGGATGATACCCCTTGGGGTAGTCCCCCTGTGGTGAGGGCGGAGATACGACAATGATTTCTTTCACGCCCGCGACTTTGGCGGGGATCACATTCATCAAGACCGAGGAGGGATAGGCGGCTTTCCCACCTGGGACATAGACCCCGGCCCGTTCCAGCGGAGTAATGCGTTGTCCGAGGGTCACGCCGAGTGGGTCACGATAGGACCACGAGTGCTGTTGTTGTTTCTTGTGAAAGGTGGCGATGCGTTTGGCCGCGGTTTGTAAGGCCGCTCGGTCGGCGCGCGGGAGGTGCTCTAACGCATCGGCCATCTCGGCTTTGGTGACGTGCAAAGTGGCTGGGGTCAGGTGGACGCGATCAAATTGTTTGGTATAGGCGCACAGCGCGCGGTCGCCAGTCTTTTTCACTTGCTGGAGAATCTCACGCACGCGAGTCTCGACTTCAGCGCCCGCTGTTTCGCCGCGTGTCAATAACTGCCGTAACCGGCGTTGATAGGTGGGGTCGGTCGTTCTCAGTAAAGGGACAATCATAAAAAAGTCTCGGAGTCTTTGAGTTCGGAGTTCGGAGTCAGAGGGCAGTTCGGAGTTCGGAGTTGCCTAACATCCACGGCCTTTCTACTGACTACTGACTACTGGCTACTGACTACTGACTACTGACTACTGACTACTGACTACTGACTACTGACTACTGACTACTGACTACTGACTACTGACTACTGACTACTGACTACTGACTACTGACTACTGACTACTGACTACT
>CAMBFS010000196.1 GCA_945865755.1 Klebsiella pneumoniae | reverse complement strand
CGACCTGGAGTAAGGTGTCCATCCGCTCACGTAGGCGCGGATGATGATTGAGACGGGAGAGAAAAAGCTCATCTGTATTGGAGTGCATGCCTCCTGTCAAAGCAAAGTGCCGCCTTGACCACAAGCCCCGCACTTTGAATCGCACCCGCATGGTGAAGGCCACTTCCATGCGCCGCGCGAATTCTGACCGCGAGCATTTCTGGAGCTGGGCTTCAGGATTATGCAGATAGTAAATATCGAGACAGTCCAAATTGAGGTTGCGGCGGCTGCACTCGATTTGATGCGCAAGGTAGCGAGGCGCGATGCAATTCCATTCGACGATGTCATCGGCGGTGGCTAAGCCGGTCTTGATGAAGGTCTCTTGCACATAGGCCCGCGGGTCGGGCGGCACGTCCCCATCAAAGGCGATATACCCACCTTTGGTCGCCACTACGATTTCTTCTCGTTGGAGGGTGCCCTCACCGAGGGTGCCCTCACCAATGAGCGCCGTGAGCACTTGACCAATGACGCGTTCGCTCCGCTGGTGGCGATAGTTGATGGCGGCATCAAGGACATTGCAGCCACTCAGCAATGCCTGGCGAATAGCGGCACTATAGAGTTCATCAACCTGTGGTGTCGGGTCGCCTAAATACGTGCCCAGGCCAATCGAGGAGAGCCACAGGTCGGCGGCGCGGCGAAAATGCAGCGGATGCACGCTGGTGGCGAACCGTTGGCGATAGGAGTCGGTTCCCGCGGGAGTCGCATGTCCAGAGAGCATGGATGGTGTTCTTATGGCGTGGGAAGTGGCGGTGACGGAGCAGGCACGAGGTTCGGTCGGCAGCGTTCGAGAATGATGTTTTTCAAGCGCGTGGGGTCCACGGGTTTCTTGAAAATCACTTCCTTCAAGCCTTCCACTTTGCTGCGCTTGATGACATGGTCTTTGTCGTAGAAATAGGCGGTCATCAGGACGACCGGCGTCTGCCGATACCGTTCGCGCACCTCCATATAGAGGTCATAGCCGTCAAGATCCGGCATCACGACGTCACTGATGACAATATCGACCGGGCGACGGGCGAGCACTTTGAGGGCGTCGAGCCCGTTGGTGGCGACCTCGACTTCACACCCTTCCGCCAACAGCAAATCGCGCAGGGAATAACACACGCCCAAGTCGTCATCGACCACGAGAATCGTTAATCCCGCTAACGCACGCTCGGCGGGCTGCGCCTCTGGGGAGAGCAGGGCCACCGCGGTTTCGTCGCGGCCCAGATCGGCCATGCGCGACCCACGCAGATACTCGGTGGTGACATAGCGGCTTTCATGCGCCATTTCATCAATGCGGCTGACGATCGCGCGAATTTTGCCCAGTTCGCGTTGCACCGACTCCAGCCGTTCCTCATCAATGACGTATTCCTCGTCGGGGCAGACCTGGGAGATATGCTTGGAGAGCAGGTCGAGGTTATTGAAGATCACCTCGAGGGGATTATTGATGCGATGCGCGAGACCCACGGCGAGTTCGCCCAGCGTAGCGAGTTGGTCGCGTCGACGAATTTCGCGCAGGTCCTTGAGAAAGCCAATGGAGCCAATCTCGTTCCCGGCTTCGTCGTAGATAATCGACCCAGAAATCGCCGCCGGGATTTGATCTCCGGTTTTGGTCAGCAGGGTCGTCTCGAAGTTCTTGACTTGGCTCGTCTCGCCAGGCTCCCCGCTCCGGAGCGCGGCCATCACCCGGCGGGCTTCATCAAGGCTGGGATACACGGCGGTGACGTATTCGCCGCGAATCTCCGTGGAGGTATAGCCGAGGGTTTTATAGGCGCCGTCATTGTAGAAGATGATTTTCCCTTCACTGTCAACGGCGATGACGATGTCAAGGGAACTTTCGACGAGTCGCTCAAGATACACCGGCGGGAGCTGGAACATCAGCAGGCACTTCCTTGGTGACGCACACTTTGAGGGATCGGCTGCCGCGAAGAGTTACGCCACATAAATATAGCTTGGCATGTTAGGCCCCTGTTCCTACCCGTCAAGCCCTGCTTATGGCTCATGGCTCGCTTCGCTCTATGGCTTATGGCGGATAGCTGATGGTGGGAGTTCTCCTACCATAGAGTGAGCGTAGCGAACGGGCCATAAGCCATAAGCCATAAGCCACAGGCTACTTGCTTGCCTTACGATGGTCCGCGAGAAAGCGCTCCAGGCCAATATCGGTCAGGGGATGTTTGACAAGTTGTTGAATGACATTGAACGGGCAGGTAGCCACGTGCGCCCCCATTTCGGCCGCGCGGACAAAATGAATCGGATGCCGCACGCTCGCGACCAGCACTTGCGTCGAAAACGTGTAATTCTTGTAGATGCGGACGATGGAGTCGATCAGCGCCATGCCGTCCTCGGCGATGTCATCCAGCCGCCCCACGAATGGACTGGCGAACGCGGCTCCGGCTTTGGCCGCCAAGAGTGCCTGGGCGGCCGAGAAAATCAGCGTGACATTGACGGCGAGTCCTTCACTGCTGAGGGCTTTGGTCGCCTTCAGCCCTTCTGGGATCATCGGTACTTTGACGACGACGTTAGGATGAATGGCCGCGAGCCGTTTGCCCTCGGCGATCATGCCGGGGGCATCGACACTGACGACTTCAGCGCTGATGGGGCCGTCCACAATCGCGCAAATCTCGTTGATGACCGATTCAAGCGATCGTCCCGACTTCGCGACCAGCGAAGGGTTGGTGGTGACACCATCAATAATGCCCCACGCGTGAGCTTCGCGGATTTCCTTGATCTCAGCCGTGTCGATGAAGATTTTCATACGTTCTTCCCTTCATCTCCTCGGTCAAGGGAGCAGGTGGCGCACTCGTCACTCCGCATGCGGCGGCAAGAGCGTCACCCGTTTGTTATCCTTGAGATGGGCGAGGAGTTCGACGATAGTAACGCCAAGCCGTGGGTGCGTCAGGTGGGGGGCCAGTTCAGACAGCGGGACCAAGACAAAGCGGCGATGCTGGATCTCGGGGTGGGGAATCTTGAGCGTCGGCGTGTCGAGTGTTTGATTCTCGAACAGCAGAATATCAAGGTCGATCTTGCGAGACGCCCATCTCTTGGTTTGCGGGGTTTTCTTGCGCCCCATGGCTTGTTCGATGGCCTGAAGGCGCTGAAGCAATTTGTCGGGCAGGAACTCGGTTTCGATTTCGATCACGCCGTTAACGTACCAATTCTTCGCGTCTCCGTGCGGCTCACTCTCATACAGTGAGGAGCGTTTGACGATCCGGGTCTTCGGCAGCGCGGCGACCAGTTCCAACGCCTTCTGGTAGTGCACGCGACGATTTCCTAAGTTGGACCCAATGCCAATATGGACGCGGTGAACCATCTTCCTCCGGGCCTCACTAAACGTGCCATCTATATCGACAATGGGCACGCTTGACAACTATTTGTGTCCTCAAGGGCAATCCGCCACCTGTTCCAACTCCCAACGGTCCCCAACTCCGAACTGCCCTCGACTCCGAACTGCCCTAGAGATCGCGTAACGCCTCGGCCACCCGTTGGAGCGCCAATTCCACGTTCTCATGGCTATTGAAGGAGCTGAAACGAATGTATCCCTCTCCGCATTTGCCAAAGCCCGCGCCTGGGGTGCAGACGACATTGGCCTTTTGCAAGAGCAGATCAAAGAACTTCCACGAATCCATGTTCGCCTTCACCCAGACGTACGGAGCGTGGTCGCCACCGACGCACTTGAATCCCAGCTTGCCCAGCGTGTCGCGAATCCGCGCCGCGTTCACGAGATAGTAATCGCTCAATTCGCGAATCTGTTTCTGTCCTTCAGGCGAGTACACCGCTTCGGCGGCCCGTTGGACGGGATAGGAGACGCCGTTGAACTTGGTTGAATGCCGCCGGTCCCAGAGCCCGTGTAACGAATGCGGGTTGCCTTGTGAATCGTACACCTTGCATCGTTTGGGGATGATCGTGTAGGCGCAACGAGTACCCGTGAACCCAGCGGTTTTCGAGAAACTGCGAAACTCGACCGCGACATCCTGCGCTCCGTCAATTTCATAGATGCTTTGAGGCAAGGCATCATCGCGCATGAAGGCGACATAGGCGGCATCGTACAAAATCAACGCCTTGTTGGCGTGCGCGTACTCAACCCACGGTCGCAGTTGCGCTTTCGTTACCGTGCGGCCCGTGGGATTATTGGGAAAGCACAGGTAGATGACATCGACTTTCTCCTTGGGTAGAGCCGGGACGTAATCGTTCGCCTCGGTGGATTCGAGATAGACGAGTCCTTCGTAACGCCCATCTTTCCACGCGCCGGTACGGCCAGCCATGACATTGGTATCGACATAGACGGGATACACCGGATCGGGCACGGCGATGCGGGTGTCCGCCGCGAAGAGTTCCTGGAAATTGCCGGTATCGCATTTCGCGCCGTCACTGATGAAAATTTCCTCGGCGTTGATGTCCGCGCCGCGCGCGCGAAAGTCGTGCTGGGCAATTTGCGTGCGCAGGAATTCATAGCCCTGCTCCGGTCCATAGCCCCGAAAGGTGGCGTCCTGGGCCATTTCATCGACCGCTTTATGAAACGCGGTGGTACAGGCCGCTGGCAGCGCGCGGGTCACATCGCCGATGCCCAGCCGAATAATCTTCTTGTCGGGATTTTGCGCGACAAAGCCATTCACGCGCTTGGCGATCTCCGAAAAAAGATACGAAGCCTGTAGTTTGAGATAATTCTCGTTCATTCTGATCATGGGTATTCTCCTCTACTCACCCGGACTTTGCGGATTTTGCCTCGCCGCCTCATCCATCTGCTGAGTTCTTTCTTTTGATATCTGTTCAATCTCCTTCGCCTTGTCGATCCCACCTTTCAGCGTGTCTCCATAGATTTGTCCCACCGAAGGAGATGCCGGGGCTGGTGCCGGGGCCGCTTGGGGCCGGGGCGCTGGCGGTGTGGTGGCTTTGGGCGCTTCTGGTGGTGAACTACAGGCCGATACGATTGTGACTGCGAACAACGACGCGACTGCTAATTTTTTCATACGATCCTCCAAGTGCTTCATCGTGCCTATCAGTTTCCCGCTGGTCAACGCAGAAAGGGCAATTCTCGCTTGACAGAAAAAATCGCAGCGGTTAGGGTCAACCTCGCCGTTCAGTATTGCAACTCCACAGTACCATTTTAAGGAGCTTCTTATGTCGCACGCACATCCCAAGACTCACACCGTGAGCGCCACTGTTGATGCTATTTTCACCCACGAGCTTGCCCCCAAGAATCAAGATATGCGGGGGCTTTATGAAAAAGCGAAACGCGATCAATGGAATGCGTCGAGCGATATCGACTGGAAACTCGATGTGGACCCGGATGGCGGGATCTTCCCCGATGGCTTGATCGACATTCATGGCACCAAATACTGGGACAAGATGAGCCCACGCGAACGGAATGAATTGAATCGCCATTTCTCAGCGTGGCGCATCAGCCAGCTCATGTACGGCGAAGAGTTCGCCATGCTGGTGTGTAGTCAGTTAGTGAATGTCATTCCTGATATCGACGGCAAGTTTTTCATGGCCACGCAGGTGGTGGATGAAGCGCGCCACTCCGAAGTGCTCACGCGCTACCTGCTCGACAAAGTCGGCGTGACCTATCCCCTCACCGCGAGTTTACGCAACTTGTTTGACCAGATCCTCTCGCTCCCGCAATGGTACTTTAAGACCGTGGGCACGCAGCTCGTGGCCGAGACTCTCGCGGTGTCGCTGTTCCGTATGCTCGAACAGCACAGCCAGGACCCGTTGGTCAGCTCAATCTGCAAACGCATTCTCGCTGACGAAGCCCGTCACATGGGGTTTGGGATGCTCAGCCTTCCAGGGCAAATGGAGCAACTCTCCGCTCAAGAACTGCGTGAAGTCGAGGATTTCGCCTGTGACGCGGCGGCTGGGCTGCTCGGTGGGCAGTTCCCTCGTGAAGCCTACGAAGCGGTGGGTTTCAACAAGGCGGAGATTGAGGACATCAAGAAACTGCGGCACGAAGTCGCGCGGAAAAACGAACACATGCTGTTCCGTCAATTCTTCAAGAAGGACTTCCATGCCTCATTGTGGAACAACATGACGCGCGTCGGCTTGCTGAGTGAGCGCGCCGTCTCCAAGCTCGCGAACATGGGTATCGCCGCGCCCCAGCAAGCGGTGGCCGCGTAATCACGGCGCATAATCCTGGCCTGTTGTAGGGGCGTATAATCATACGCCCCTCTGTCTTTCACACGCCCCTACGTCTTCATACCCCCCCTTCGCCTTACTGCGAAGATATTGATCTCCCGCCAATTCCCCCGCGCGAACCGCCACCACAGTAACAGTCCCAACAAGATCGTATTGGCCGTGCCCGCCAGCCACGGCCCCACC
>CAMBFS010000195.1 GCA_945865755.1 Klebsiella pneumoniae | reverse complement strand
CCGATGCCCAGGGGGTCCGTGCTCACGTGACGCCGCTGTCGGCCGTGCAACAACGCATTCTGCTGTTGCTGGGATTCGCACCTGACCTCTATCTGCGCTTGAGTTTGCATTTCTCAAAACCGCCCCTTAATTTGAGCGAACCATGAGTTTTAGCTGTTAGCTCTTAGCCATTTGTTTTGTCGGGGCGCGGCATGTTGCGCCCCGACGTTTTTTACGATCACGCTTTTTATGGCAATGGCCGTTAATTCTCCCGACCAAGTCTTCCAACGAGGCGAACGTGCCCGCGCGAAGAGTCGCTTCGCCGAAGCGCTGGCGTTCTATCAGCAAGCCCAAACCGCATACAAAGCTCAACGCGATCACGAAGGCGAACGCGATGCCACTATCGGAGTTGGTGACTGCCTGCGCATGACCGGGCAGTTTGGGCCCGCGCAACGCGCCTATACGCGTGCCGTGCAACTTTCCATAGGACTTGATGACATAGAAGGACTTGCCGAGAGCCTTGCCGGAGTGGGACTCAGCCTGCGCGCGCAGGGAAACCCTGAGCTGGCGATTCCCTATCTTGAGGAAGCGCGGCAGTTGTATCGGCGGGTACAAGCCAAGGAAGGGGAGGGCTTCACGCTGTGGGCATTGGGGAGCACCTACCGCTTTTGTGGCGATCTGCGCAAAGCGGTCGCGTACTTCCAAAAGGCGTTGACCCTCGCACGTGAGCAAAAAGACCAACCCGGCATTGGCTACGCGCTGTGCGGGCTAGCCGGGGCTTCGCGGCTGATGGGACAGTTCGCGGACACGCAGCGTTACTATCAAGACGCGAATACGCTGTTCGAGAAGATTGGTGACGTGTATGGCCGCGCGTATTCGTACTGTGGGCTGGGCAATGCCGCGCGGATGCGGAATGACTATGTCACGGCCATGCGATTCTTCGCCAAAGCCGAAAAATTTTATGGGCGCATTGGTGATAAGGCGAGCTTCGCCTACACCGTCTGGGCGATGGCCACGGTGCACAAGATGCGCGGGGATTATCAGCGGAGCAGCGAAGAGTTCGCTCGCGCGCAGCAATTATTTCGTGAGACCCGCGATCACCGCGGTACGATTTACTGTCGCTTGGGAGTAGGGGAGCTGGCCTTTCTCCAGGGGAAAACAAAAACGGCGCGTGTCGCGTTCGTGAAAAGTCTGGAGCAAGCCGAACGCTACGGCTATCACGCCGAAGCCTGCCATGCGCTGGCTGGACTGGCGCTGGTTGATCCGACACCGGACTGGACGCTGGTCAAAAAAGCTTACCGCGCATGTGGTCTCCACTTCTGTCTCCCACCACCGCCCTTGAACTTGCCGTGAAAAGTCTAGGGCAAGTCTCGAAGAAGTTACTGCATGGGTGACTCGTGCTGGGTAATGGCATTAAGTTAAGCGAAACTTTGTCGTGGGAGAGACCGCCTCCACGCCACCTCTTGCCGGGGACTGAACTCCCTGGCTACCCTCATCGCCTTGCTCCGAGGCCAGATATGCCGCAGAGCGGCATTTGAGGGTAGCCGGGGGTTTTAACCCCCGGTTCGCTGCGGCGATACTATTGGTTTATCGACCGAAATAAGGCCGGGTTTACACAAACGCTGGCCACATTACAGCACACCACATTCCCTATGTAGCCCTCAAGGCCACCCGCCGTCTTTTTGAAGGCCACGGTGTACAGACCTGGGCCTCCAATGACCTGTGCAACGGGTGACGCCGCGCCGCCTTCACCGAAGGGCACAGGCAGCACGTCGGTCGTTTGGGAAGACGCAAAACCAGCTTTTCCTAACACCACTTGCATGAACGCTGGATTGTTGATGGGAGCGACATCTTGCACGTTGGCTCGAGCCCTGACACCAACACCCACGGGGCAGGTGAAGGTATAGACATCTATGGCGTTCGCTGCTGTCCCCAGCGTTTGCGCGCCAGTCGAGGTGGCCAGTGCTGGGGAAGTAGTGGCGAGACCGACGAGCAGCGCTGCCGCCAACACCATCTTGCTCCGAAAACTTTGCACGAATGACGTGTTCATTGGAAACCTCCTGTGAAAGTTGACAGTTGTTGATCCTCTGGGACCAGAGTCCCGTGGGACGAGTCCCGCGCCATTGCCGCTGGTTTGCTTGTTTCACTCGTATTGTGCCGGTTCCTCCTTTCGCTTCTGGCTTTGTGTAGTGCCCGGAGTTGCCGGTGTGAGCGCAGCCTGCTGGTGGTGACGGAATGATGCGACCGGTCCCCCTTTCGTTGTTTGGCTGCGCCGGGTGCCACTGCTGGCTCGTTCAGCAATGCTAACGAAACTCGCGGGCAGACGAGCTGCTCGCGGCACCCTTGATGCGGCAGGTCGAATTTCGCCGTGGGTTGACCCTCCTAATTTCCATCACGGCATCGCAGCGAGGGGCCAGTGTTCAGTCGCTCAATAATTCGGATCGGTCAGTGTTGCATCCCAGGCTGTTCGCTCTTTTTGTTCTTCCTGCCACGCTTTCGGATTCCCACGTAGAGCAGCGAAGTCGGCGTTCAGCCCATCCAGGAAACACTTCCGCTGATAATCTTCAATGGCCTTTTCAAGAACGGATTGCATGGAGGTCCCCGTCTGTTCTGCCAGCGCTTGTAGGGTGCGATGGGCAGTCGCGCCAATTCTTACTGTTAAACTCGCCATGAAGTAACCTCCTCTTGTAGACAAAATTGTATACGGCCTTCGCCACCGCCTGCAAGGCGATCTGTCAAGGAACAGCGGGGAGGGGCAATCGCTTGTTCTTTGATGCCAGCCTGCTCTAAAACAGCGAAGGGAAGGGAGAGTACAGGAACGGAGAGCGACAAGAGCCGGGCAACTCCTCGGACGGTGAGGATACGGGGATGCCTGGTTTTTTTGATTGGAGATGGGATTTGACGTTGCGCTGAAAGTCGGGCATTGGCGTTCGTGTTACCGGCACTGTGGCCTCGTTGACCCTCTTTCAGACCACCGGTACACTGCCGCGACTGTAAGAAAGGAACCGCATGAAGGAACGTACTTTATCGATCATTAAGCCCGATGCCGTGAAGAAGAACGCGATTGGCGATATTCTCCGTCGCTTTGAAAATGCTGGGCTCACAATTGTCGCCGCGAAACTGACGACCCTGAGTAAAGCGCACGCCCAAGGATTCTACGCCGTCCATAAAGAACGCCCGTTCTTTGAGAGTCTCACTACCTTTATGTCATCTGGTCCGGTGCTGATCTCTGTCCTCGAAGGCGAGGATGCCATTCAAACCAACCGCCGCTTGATGGGGGCGACCGATCCCGCCAAGGCTGATGCGGGGACGATTCGGAAGGATTGGGCGACCGACGTGGAAAAGAATGCCGCGCACGGGTCCGATGGCCCAGACACCGCGCAATGGGAAATTGGCTACTTCTTCAGCGAGATGGAGCTTCAGAATAGCCTGTAGCTCATGGCCTATGGCTTATGGCCTATAGGGCGGGCTTCTCCCTTCTAATGGTCTGATCTTTATTGACTCCGAACTCCCAGACTCTCCCAGACTCCCTCTGTAGATATGGATATCAAAGAACTCACCAAAGCCGATCTTGAAACGTGGATGCTGGAACACGGTGAGAAACCGTTCCACGCGCGCCAGGTGCTCAAATGGCTCTATCAGCGCGGCGCAACGTCGTTCGCCGCCATGACTGATATTGCCACCGCCTTACGTACACGGCTTGCGCAGGAGTTTGTTATTCAGCATCTGGAGTGCGTACGGACAACCTCGGCGGCCGACGGCACGCGGAAATTCCTGTTTGCACTGGGCGATGGGCGGCGCATTGAAAGCGTGCGGATTCCCATGGAAGACCGCTTAACCCTGTGCGTGTCGTCACAGGTTGGTTGCGCGATGGGGTGCCGTTTCTGTGCCACGGCGACCGTTCGTCCCGTTCGTGATCTCACGGCTGGAGAAATCGTCAGCCAGGTGTGGGAAGTACAGCAAACACTGCCACCTGAGCGCCGACTGACAAACCTGGTGTTCATGGGGATGGGCGAGCCGCTGGCGAATTACGAGCAATTGGTGAAAGCGATTGCGATCATTACCGCCGAGTGGGGGTGCAACTTCTCTCCACGTCGCGTGACCGTGTCTACCGTCGGTTTGATTCCACAGATGAAGCGATTGCTCGAAGAGACCTCGGTGAACCTCACCGTTTCGCTCACCGCCACCACGAACACCCTGCGTGATGATCTCATGCCCGTGAATCGGCGCTTTCCGCTGGAACAACTCCTCGACGCGTGCCGCACTTTGCCTATCGCCCCACGGAAACGGGTGACCTTCGCCTACACCATGCTCAAGGATGTCAACGACAGCGAAGCGGACGCCAAACGGCTCACCAAGCTGTTGCAAGGATTTCGTCTCAAGGTCAACCTCATTCCCTTCAATTCCTTCCCTGGGTCCGAGTTTGAGTCGTCGCCGCGCTCGCGGATTGAATACTTTCGCCAGGCTCTACTCGACAAAGGGATCATAGCCACCATCCGTGAGAGTCGCGGACAAGACGCGCAGGCCGCCTGTGGACAGTTGGCGGCGGCAGTTCCAGTTGATGTGCAAGCGAACCAGAGCGAACGACGAGAAGAGAGAACCACAGCGTGACCACAGTACTCGGTATCATTGGTGGGAGTGGCCTCTATCAGATGAGTGATGTCCAGGGGGGCGAGTGGATCACGGTTGAAACCCCCTTCGGCACGCCATCGGATGAGTATTTTGTTGGACAACTCAACGGCGTGCGCGTGGTCTTCCTGCCGCGTCATGGGCGCGGCCATCGCCTGCTTCCCTCGGAACTCAATTTCCGCGCGAATATCTACGGCATGAAGAAGCTCGGAGTCGAGCGAATTATCGCGGTGAGCGCCGTCGGCAGCCTGAAAAAAGAGATCGTGCCCGGCCATATCGTCCTACCCGATCAGTTTATTGATCGCACGCGCGGGCGCATCAGCACCTTCTTTGGCCGGGGCATTGTCGCTCACGTGTCGTTCGCCGATCCGATGTGTCGTGAGATGATCCGCCTCTTGGGAGACGCGGGCCACGAGGTCGGAGCGACGCTCCACGTTGGTGGAACGTATATTTGCATGGAAGGACCGCAGTTTTCGACGCGGGCCGAATCGTTTCTGTATCGCAGTTGGGGAGCCGATATTATTGGCATGACCAACTTGCAAGAAGCGAAACTCGCGCGTGAGGCGGAAATCTGTTTCGCGACGGTGGCATTGGCGACGGATTATGACTGTTGGAATACCGAACATGCCGATGTGGTGATCGAGGATATCCTGCGGAT
Organism: Klebsiella pneumoniae; assembly: GCA_945865755.1. GTDB lineage: Bacteria > Desulfobacterota > Binatia > Bin18 > Bin18 > JABFSC01. The sequence goes on along the minus strand of CAMBFS010000195.1, from coordinate 1,154 downwards.
TCTCACGCAGAATGTGACGACCGCGCAACGCATCATCGTCAACACGATTCCGCGCCTGCCGACGACGCGCTCGTGTCCATGCGCGCACGCGCTCAAGGATGCGATCATTACGGACCGCGCGCTGATTCCGGCGGCGGTGAAACAAGAACTCGGTATTTTGCTTGGGAAATATCTTGGAGAGTAAGGGAAGGGTGGCATGAGTATTCTGGTTGTTGGTTCGGTGGCCTTCGATACGATTCTGACTCCGCATGGCAATGCGGATGAGGTGCTCGGTGGTTCGGCATCCTACTTCGCGGTCGCGGCGAGCTATTTTGCTCCGGTCAAACTGGTGGCCGTCATTGGGGAAGACTTTCCTGAACAGGACCGGGCTTTCTTAGCCTCCCGCGACATTGATTTAGAAGGGTTGTCCGTCGCAAAAGGGCGGACCTTTCGCTGGACCGGCAAATATCACGAAGACATGAACATGCGGGATACGCTCGACCTGCAACTCAACGTCTTCGCCACCTTTAAGCCTGTCCTTCCGCCCAGCTATCGGGACTGCCCATTCGTCTTCCTCGCCAATATCAACCCCGGCTTACAAGATGGCGTGCTCGACCAATTGACGACCAAGCCGAAGCTCATCGCCTGTGACACGATTTCCCATTGGATTGAAGGCGCGCGGCCCGAACTGGAAGCCTTGCTCAAGCGGGTCGAGATGTTGGTCATTAACGACGAAGAGGCTCGACTCATCAGCGGAGATCGCAATGTGGTCCGTTCAGCCCGCAAGATTCTTGGCATGGGACCTCGAACGTTGTTGGTGAAACGGGGAGAATATGGAGTATTGTCCTTCTCTCCTAACTCCGTGTTTGCCGTTCCCGCGTATCCGCTTGAAGAAGTGTTCGATCCGACGGGAGCGGGAGATTCATTCGCGGGTGCGTTGATCGGTTACCTGGCGGCGTCGAACGACCTCTCCGAGGCGAATGTCCGCAAGGGCATTGTCTATGGTAGCGTGGTTGCTTCCTTCGTAGTCGAAGATTTTAGTTTGCGTCGCCTAAAAACCCTCACGCGCGACGACATCGAACGGCGCTACCGACAGTTTGTGAGCCTCACCGAATTCTAAAGGCAGTTCGGAGTTGAGGGCAGTTCGGAGTTCGGAGTCGGGGGCAGTTCGGAGT
>CAMBFS010000194.1 GCA_945865755.1 Klebsiella pneumoniae | reverse complement strand
CCAGTTGGGCGATTTCTTGGTCGATGGCGTTGATTTCAGCCTGTAAGTCTTCTCTGTTCAAAGTCCATAAAGTGTGTGTGTTTAGCGGCTATTTGTCAAGATATTTTGGCGATTTTTCGGGTTGCCTTGGAATTTAAAGTAGATACCGGTCCCCAACATATTACCGAGGTGCTGACCGCACTTCGAACCGCTGGATACCAAGTGTTTGAAGAGCAGCCAGGACCAGCGTAAGCGACATTCCGTATGCACTCTCACACGATGCCACCATCACCCGCCGCACCCTCCCAACAGCCCACAACCATCCTCCTTGGCATTCGTGGGATGCACTGTGCCTCGTGCGTCAGTAAGATTGAAACCGCGCTCCAACGTACTCCCGGCGTGCTGCGCGCCAGTGTCAACCTCGCCAGCGAAGAAGCGCTGATTGACTACTTGCCCGCCCAGGCCACGCAAGAAGACTTGCGCCAGGCTATCGTCACCACCGGCTATGAGATCGCCGAACAATCAGAGAACAACGCGGAGACCGCGCACGCGCTCAATACCGAACTCACGACCCTCAAGGCAAAACTTGTGGTGAGCGGCATCCTCGCCGTCCTCCTTATGCTCGGCTCGATGCCCGACATGGTCTCAATTCCTCCGCTGCATAACCCCGTCCTCTTATTTCTGCTCACCATCCCCGTCCAATTTTGGGCTGGGTGGCAATTTTATCGTGGGGCCTGGAACGCGGCGCGGCATGGCTCCAGCGACATGAACACGTTAATCGCCCTTGGCACCTCGGCGGCTTTTCTCTACAGCACGGTGGCGGTTTTTCTGCCCAGCTTCTTCACCACGACGGGTCAAACCCCACAGCTCTACTTTGATAGCGCGGCGATGATTATCGCCCTCATCCTTCTGGGGCGCATGTTGGAAGCCCGCGCGAAAAGTCGCACGACTGATGCCATCCGCCGCTTGATTGGCCTCCAACCCAGCACGGCCCGAGTGATGCGCAATGACAAAGAAGAAGAAGTGCCGGTCGATCAGGTACAAGTTGGCGACCTCGTCGTCGTGCGGCCCGGCGAGAAGGTTCCCGTCGATGGCGTGCTTGTGACTGGCGCATCGACACTCGACGAATCCATGCTCACCGGCGAGAGCATGCCAGTGGAGAAACGACCGGGCGACCCCGTGATTGGGGCCACGCTCAACAAAACCGGCGCGTTCACATTCCAGGCGAGTAAAGTCGGTAAGGATACGGCGCTTGCGCATATTGTGATGCTCGTGCGGCAAGCGCAAGGATCGAAAGCGCCGATCCAACGCCTCGCGGATACCATCGCCGGCTATTTCGTACCGACCGTCATCCTCCTCGCGCTACTGACCTTCTGTGCCTGGTTCTTCCTTGGTCCCGCGCCCGCGTTGAATTTCGCCCTGCTGAATTTCGTCGCCGTGCTTATCATTGCCTGCCCATGCGCATTAGGGCTCGCCACGCCCACCGCCATCATGGTCGGCACCGGCCGCGGCGCGGAACAGGGCATCCTCATCAAGGGCGGAGCAGTGCTGGAACGGGCACATACCGTGACCACGATCGTGTTCGACAAAACCGGAACGTTGACGACGGGCAAGCCGGAAGTCACGGACATCATTGATTGTGGACGGGGGACCGGAGACGGGGGACCGGAGAAAAAGAACTATCAATCTTCACCTCCTCCTAGCTTCATCAACCCTCAGTCTCTGGTCCCCGTCCCCCGTCCCCCGTCCCCCGTCCTCCTCCTGGCCGCTAGCGTCGAATGGCACAGCGAGCATCCCGTGGGTGAAGCGATTGTCCGCAAAGCGGGTGAGCAAGACATAGAGTTAGCGGAAGTCGAGGATTTTCAGGCCATTCCTGGACAAGGCGTCGAGGCGAAAGTGGCGGGGCAGTCCGTCCTTATCGGCAATCGGCACTTGTTGTGGGAGCGAGGCATCAAGATGGATGGGATGGAGGCACACGCGGAACGGCTCGCCGATGAGGGCAAGACTCCCATGTTTGTCGTCGTGGACCATCAGGTAGCTGGTATTATCGCCGTGGCCGATGTCTTGAAACCCTCCGCCGCGGAAACAGTTGCCGCGTTGCGGCGCCTCGGCCTTGATGTGGTGATGCTAACGGGAGACAACCGGCGCACGGCGGAAGCGATCGCGCGACAAGCAGGCATCACACGGGTGCTGGCGGAAGTGTTGCCAGAAGATAAGGCCGCCGAAGTGAAACGACTTCAGGCGGAAGGTCGCGTGGTTGGCATGGTGGGCGACGGGATCAACGATGCCCCGGCATTGGTCCAGGCCGATGTGGGCATTGCTCTCGGCACCGGCACTGACGTGGCCATTGAAGCGGCGGATATGACGCTGATGCGGGGCGACTTGAATGGCGTGGTGACGGCCCTGGCGCTCTCGCGTCACACCATTCGCGTCATCCGACAGAATCTCTTCTGGGCGTTCATCTATAATGTGATCGGCATTCCGCTGGCCGCCGGAGTCCTCTACCCGACGTTTCACGTGCTGTTACATCCGATGTTCGCCGCCTTGGCGATGGCGTTCAGTTCGGTGTCGGTGGTGGCGAATTCGTTACGGTTGCGGACGCTGTCGTTGCGGTCATAACAAGCGCCCGTCGTTCATCGATACAACGCCAGGAACGTGGCTTCCGTTAATTCCGCCTTCTTCAGCAATCCGCGCAGGAGACCAGCCTTGATCGGCTTCCCTCCGTGGACAGGAACCGAGAGGATATTCGGGTTTCCTGATTTACGTAATTTGTAATGCTTGCCATAGCGCCCCAGATTCTCCCACCCCGCCCGCTCGAATGCCACGATCACTCGATCCGGTTTGAGGTTGTGCATGCCCGCCACGGCCACTCCGCTACTCCCGCGCGCCGACGGATAGACGATTATGCCGCACGGCGGCCTTTCTTTCCCTGGTCTTCTTTACGCAGAACACTCAGATGGCCACGAATCGCGTCACGAATCATGCTCAGCGCTTCTTCGACCGTCTCTCCTTGCGACAGACACCCAGGCAATCCCGGACATTCCACCACATACCCACCATCTTCAAGATCAGGCTGTAACTCCACCACGTAATCCTTCCCATGCACGGCCACTCTGCGGGATTTTCTCGCCTGCTTAGTCGTCTTGACAATATACATGCGCCCCTTGTCCTCGACGAATTCCACTTCACAATGAGGAACGATCCCCAGTTTCTCGCGTACAGGGAGAGGAATGGTCACTTGGCCTTTTGTTGTCACTCGCATGGTTTCACCTCTTCTCGGTTCTCCATCCTCCAGGGCGGGCGCGCCCCACCCGACACCGCTTCACTCCGCCGCTCCCGCACTCGTCCGCTGTTGCACGGCCTCCACGAACGCGGGCACCAGCTCCTCGGGCAGGCCGTGGTCATGTTTGCCGACCACGACATACGAACCAGCCGTGTCGCTGAAGAAGACACCGGCCATCTCCTTCCGTCCCCCAATAAAGCGGTCGGTCTCAAGGCGAAAATACTTGCCGCGCCCGCCCTGCATGTCGTGTTGATCTCCAACACTGACGAGATACCACCCATTCGCTCCCGCCACGTCATCCAGAATCCGCACCGCTTCATCCGGGGTAATGCGCAGCTTCAGTTTCTCTCCAACATCAGGCGCGCTCGACTCGCTCTTGAGCCCAGGCACCACCGATTGCACCGTCGAAAGTGGGTTACAGCCAAGGGACAACAAACTGACCAGAAGCAATAGAAAAAAAGTGTCTCTCATACGGAAAATTTTCATGCGGTCATACACCGTAAAACTCAGACGTCTCCCTCAGCGGTTTTGTCTTTATGACGTTTTACCTATTTACGTTTTACGCCCTAATACGCCGACATTCCCCCATCCGCCGGAATGATCGCCCCGGTCAGCATGCGGGACTCATCGGACGCCAGGAAGAGCGCCACATTCGCGATGTCTTCCGGCTCTCCGGTGGCGAACGGATAGTTTTTCCAGTCGATTTTAATCGCCCGCGTCTGGTCCGTCGTCGCTGGCGATTCCGCCGACTTGCCAAAGCGTTGTTTCACCCGATCCGTGAGAATCACACCGGGGCAAATCGCATTCACCCGGATATGGTCGTGCGCATACTCACACGCCATCGCTTGGGTGAGCGCGATCACGCCCCCCTTGGCCGCTGTGTAAATATGCACCGGGAAAGCCCCGCGCAGCGCCACCACCGACGACATATTGATGATCGCGCCCCCACCCGCCTTGATGATCTCCGGAATACCGTGGCGCGAACAGGGGAACGTCCCCAGCAGATCGAGTGACATGGTGTGATTCCACACCGACATGTCCACATCGGTCACGCGTTTGTCCTCCACTACCGATCCACCCGCGCAGTTATAGAGCACATCGAGTTTTCCATAGAGCGCCACCGTCCGCGCGATGGCGGCTTTGACACTGTCTTCCTTGGTCACGTCGGTTTCGATAAATGTGGCATCGCCACCCGCCTGGCGCACGGATTGTTCGCACGCGCGCCCTAACTCTGGCTTGAGTTCGGCGATCACCACCTTCGCTCCTTCACGCGTGAAAATATGCGCGGCGGAGCGCGCGATGCCGGACCCGGCTCCGGTCAGAAATGCCACTTTGCCCTGTAAACGTCCCATGATTTTTCCTCCTTGCGACTTTCGGAAGGCCTAAGACGTAAAATGGAACGAACCCAAAATGAGTTTGATCTTTTCCGTCCCCGGTCTCCGGTCTTCCGTCTTCGATTTTCCGGTTCACGGTTTACATTTTCTCCCCTATGGAGATGATACTCTTTGAACAATGGCGTCGTAGGACTCCGGCGCTTCGCCGCGTTCAATGGAGTCCAGTTCCTCGTGCACGACGCGCAGGATGCGCGCGATATATTCGGCCCGCCATCGTTCCCGTGCCTCCGTTGCTTGTGGGTCCGGGTGGTAGGCGTCAATCTCTTGTCGGGAAAAGAGCCCTTTCTGTTCCACCAGCCGTTCAACGGTATCAAGCCGTTCGCGGAGCACGGACACTTCCCCGGCCAGCGCCATGACAATCCCCATCATCTTGTCGATGTGCGGATCGCTAAAGAATACCGGCTTCTTCCCCTTGGCCTTCTTCGCCATCGTTGCTTCCCTTGCTTGCTTGGTTACTTGGTCGCGCCGAACACGAACCATTGCCCACCGCCGCCAAAGTCGCCACCTTGGAAGAGTTGCGTGTGCGTCCGCGCCATCGTAAACGCGCTGGGCACCAGGGTTTGCACGACGGTCTCGCCAACAAACCCGCCTTGCCTCGCGAGTTCCACCAAGTCTAAATCGTGCATGGCGCCCCAGAACGGCTCGTTATTGTTGTACGTGTCCCAGTCCAAGATGAACGCATCATAAGGGTCCATCCCCTGATACTGCGGCACCTCGACATGAAACATCATCCCGCCAGGAGTCAGTAAGCGGTGACACTCGCGCATGATGTTGCGAATCGCCGCGCCCGAGGTCTCGTGTAACAGGATGTGGGACACGATCAGATCAAAGGACGCATCGGCGAAATTCGTCCGTTCCGCGTTTTGTTGCGAGAAATGCACCCGTTTGCCCAGCGCTTCCGCGCGCGCATGCGCGTAGCGGAGCATCGACGCGCCAATATCAATGGCATGCACTTCCGCCTCTGGGTACGCCTCGACATACGGCACCGTGCTATGTCCGACGGAACAGCCCATATCGAGAATCTTCCGTGGGCGAAAATGCGGATACTGCTGTGTGAGATGAGCCACCAGGGAGGCGCCCAAGTCATCGTTGAAAGGCCCCATGCGCCCCATCGCATAGATATGGACGGCACGGTCATATACGGCCCCCGCGGCGATGTCGTCCGCGCTGCCCTCGCGGTGATAGCCTCCGGGCATGCAGTGAATATCCACCGCGGTATGGTACGCGGGAATGGGCAGGTCGGGATCAAGCGTGAGCGACCCAAGCGCACGGCCATTGATCTTGGCCTTCGCCGTCAGGTCCGGCAGTTGCCGTTCGACGCTGCTGGCGACGGATTCCCACATCATCTCCTGGCTGGTACGGAGTAACGCACTCCAGGTTTGATAATATGGTTCATCTTTCATCACACGACGAACCTCGTGGCGGTCCCGCGGCGCGCGGTGATGTTCCTGCTCAAAGCGCGGTTTGGCACGCCGCGTATAGACCGATTTATTCCCTGGCGAGACCTGCATCGCTAGGTGTTCCTTCAAGCTTTGGACAAAATTTTGGCGGGCGTGTTCATCATGCGTGGATCGCGGCAATAGCGCGTGTCCCGTCTGGTCGTACATCGTGCGGCCTCCTTCCTGACATTCGTCTTGTTCTTGTTGGTCAACATCGTGGAGAAAACGACTCGCCTGCTCCCGTAGCAAATCCACACTGTCAGGGCAAGCCTAAGAGTCTGTCCAAGAAGTTTATGAGTGATTACGGGGGGTTCGCAACATCAACCAACTGGGTACCAGCTGAACGAAAACCGTGGCAGTGCGAGTGCAGTTCCTGAAATCATTGGGCATCTGCGACAGCGATGGCGCCACGTGCTCGT
>CAMBFS010000193.1 GCA_945865755.1 Klebsiella pneumoniae | reverse complement strand
TTAGGCGATTTCCGGAAAAGACTATCCCATGTAGCCCGGATGGAGCGGAGCGGAATCCGGGGTGTCCCGCGCGGAACCTGGATTCCGCTCCGCTTCATCCAGGCTACCTAGAAACGGTATATTCATTTCGAGAAATCACCTTAACTCATAACTCATAACTCTTCCCCTATGTTCCCAGCTCCTCCGCGAACAGCGTCTTCACCCGTGTCCACGCATCGTCAGCCGAGGCTTTGTCATACGACGCGCGTTGGTCACAGAAAAACCCGTGGTCCGCATTGGGATACACGACCACCTCGTGGCGAATCTTGTGCTTTTCGAGTTCGGCGCGCACGGCATCGACTTGCGTCAGCGGAATGTGGGCATCCTTCGCGCCGTACAGGCAGATAATTTTGCCACCAATCTGGCTTGTCCGACCGATAGTGGACGGTTGACCACCGAAGCCCTCCGCGCCAGCGATCCCGCCACCATAGAAACTCGCGGCGGCCTTCACCCCGAGTTCACACGCGGTGAGATACGTCACGTGCCCACCCACACAAAATCCCATCGCGCCGAGTTTGTCGCCTTTCGCGAAATTCTGCCGCTTGAGAAACGACAAGGCCGCACGCCCGTCGGCAACAATTTCGTCGGCCTTTAATTGCCCCAACAGCTTGACGCCCTCAGTCATCCCGGTTTGGTCGTACCCATATTCCACCCCAGGCCCGGTCCGATGAAAGAAATCGGGTGCCAACGCCACATAGCCTTCACGGGCCACCCGGTCCGCCACATCGCGGATATGCGCGTTCACCCCAAAAATTTCCATATACACCAGCACCCCTGGGCGCGGAGGACCGTCGGCTGGGCGCGCCATATACGCACCCATCGTTTTGCCATCCACACTCACGTGAACTCGTTCGGTTTTAATGTCCATACAATCGCTCCTTTTTCCGTTGTCGAAATCGGCTCCTTTTCTCACACACGCTCTTGCCTACTGTCAAGGCAGCCTCGTCGGGTCCCCTCTCCGCGCCTCCGCGGCTCCGCGTGAGTCTTTCTTCTGAGCGTCGCGACCCATGAGCAGGCATTGAAAACCGCCGGGTTCCGGCAGGTCACGTGGCACGACCCCGAACTGTCACCAGAAATCGTGGGGGACGCCGCACGTCACTACTGGTCCGCTTTTCTCGCCCACCCGCCCGTGGTGTTTCTTGACTGTGTGAAATAATTGGAGCGCGCATCATTGCAAGTCACGCACACGTTTCGGTTATGGGTACTCGTCATCACGCGGAGACCAAGGTCCCTGCCCACAATTCGTCCAAGAATTGTTGCCACGGATAAATTTCAATGTTGTCGTCCGTGATACGTTTGCGCGCCTCCCTGGTGACCACGATGCGCCGTGCCTGTGGATACTCCTCGCCAAAGGCGCGTAATCCCGTCAAGTGATGTGTCGAGAGTTTGTCGCTCGATTTACTCTCCACCGCTACTTCGCCCTTGCCCAGGACAAAATCCACCTCGAACTGCGACGACGTGCGCCAGTAGCTGATGGCAAACCGGCGCCCGGAGTAATGCGCATACGCGCGCAACTCCTGCCAAAGGAAATGTTCAAACGCCCGCCCAAAGGCGTCCGAGCCGGGCCGCACCCGCTCGCGCTCCATCAGCGCGCCACAGACCCCAACGTCAAACAAATAGAACTTCGGCGTTTGGATCACCCGTCGTTTCGGTCTCAGGAGAAAGGCCGGAACAAAATCGCCAAGCAAGGTGTCCACCAGAATCGCATAGTAATCCTTGACCGCCGCCGCGCTCACGCCCACCTCCCGTGCGATGTTGGTGTAGTTCACGATTTCACCATTCGAGAGCGCCACGACTTCCAGGAAGCGTGAGAATGCCGGCAGATTGCGGACCAGGGCTTCAGCATGCACCTCCTCCTTCAGATAGTCGGCGACATAGGCGTGCAACAATTCGGCGGCATCCTCACTCTGATAAATTTTCGGCAGGAGACCACGGGTCAGCGCTTGCTCAAGGTCGAACCCAGGAATCTCGCGAGAAACCAGAGGAAAGAGTTCGCGTCGCACGGCGCGTCCGCCCAAGAGATTTTGCCCGGCCCGACGCAGCTTGCGCGCCGAGGACCCGGAAAGAATAAACCGCACACCCAGGTTTTCGATATTCCACTGCACCTCATCCAGTAACTCGGGAATCTTCTGCACTTCATCAATGATGACTGGCCCAGCTTTCGGGTCCACCGCGCGACACCGTTCACGTAGGGCCTCTGGCTGCGATTTGAGGAGGCGAAATTCCGAGGCATTCAACAGGTCAAAATGGAGCACGTGCGGAAAGAGCAACCGCAGAAGCGTGCTTTTCCCAGTTTGTCGCGGCCCCCACAGAAAGAGGGATTGGCGCTTTGCGATATCCAGCTCGGCAAGTCGCTTATACATGTATAAACGACTTAGCACCTCGGATTTGCACGGACAACCCGCGGCTGGGAGGCTGCTCACCCTCTGGTTCTTTTCCCGCGAGGGATGGTACAAGGGTGCGGTTATGTGCCTTGAGCCATTCCTCCTAACCGTGGCAGTCCGTCCGGTCACACAACCCATGAGTCGCCATCTGTTATGAATCCACTCTTCGTACTCGGCGTGGCGATTTTTTGCACCATGCTCGGCAACGGTGTGGTCATGCCGTTTATCCCTCTCTATGCCCAGCAATTTGGGGCGGCCAGTTTCGGGGCGGGTCTCTTGTTTAGCGCTCATTCCGCACCGCGCACATTTCTATTGCCGTTGATCGGCCGAGCGTCGGATCGTATAGGCCGACGGGCTTTTCTGCTGGCCGGCGTCTTTTTGTATGCGTTGTCATCCGTCGCGTTTTTGTTGGCTGACAGCCTGGGCCTGCTGCTCCTGATCATGGGGGTGCAAGGGATCGCCACAGCTATGGTGCAACCCGTGACGCTGGCCTACGTAGGCGACCTCACACCGAAGGGGAAAGAAGGCACCTATGCAGGCTATATCAACACCGCGTTTCTCGGTGGTGTGGCCGGTGGGCCGATTCTCGGCGGCGTGCTGAAAGACGCGATCAACATGGAAGCGAGCTTCATCGCGCTCGGTCTGTTCAGTCTCTTCGCGTTCGTGTTGATGTACTTCTGGTTGCCCGATCCCCCAAAGCATAAGACAGCGGCGAATGCCGTGGTGCCCCCGTTTCGGGAAGTGTTTTCCTGTCGCCCGGTGCTCGGCGTTGCCTGTTATCGCCTGGGGTATGCCTTCGCGAGCACGATCACGTGGGTGTTCGTGCCCCTGTTAGCGGCGCAAATGTTACCGCTAAAAACCTCGCAGATCGGCGCGTTGATCTCTCTCAACGTATTGGTCAGCACCATACTGCAAGCGCCGTTTGGTCGGCTCGCGGACCGGATGAATAAAGCAACCCTGGTTGCGATTGGCGGTGCGATTAGCGCTATTGCCTTTAGCATGTTCCCGCTGGCCACGAGTTTTTGGCATTTACTAGCGTTGAGTGTGGTGACGGGCGCGGCCACGGGCGTGGCGTTTCCGGCCCATACCGCTTTAGCGATGGAGCATGCACGCGGTCTGGGCATGGGCACGGTGATGAGTTTTCTGCTCACCGTGCACAGTTTCGGTATGACGGTGTGCCCCCTCTTGTTTGGGTTGATCGCCGATCATTTCGGCATGAGCAGTACGTTCTATGGCGGGGGACTGCTGTGCGCGCTCACCACGGTCATTTGCTATCTGATGACGCATGGCGCGCCGATAGAGGGGGCGGTGGAAAAAGTGCGCGAGAAAGAGGCGGCGGTCACGGATTGAGTATGGGGTCCCGTGGGGGGTAATCCTGCTCAATTGTGTACCGATGCCGTTGCCCGACCAGACAGACGAGATCACGAGGTCGATCCACAATTACCGCGAACAAATCCGTCACGTCACGTCCCAACACGCACATATCAAGCGACTCTACTTGAGAGAAAGCGGTATATTGGCCTCGAAAGAGCACCTGGCTCCCCGTTTCGCGACTGAAGCGAATCCGCGTTTCAACGATAAGCGAATCCGCGATCCCACCAACACCACCAAGACGGCTTTGGCCTACACGAGACGGGAGGCGAAGTGCCTCCAGGATGAGCGCACTAAAAACTGTACAGTCAGCGCCTGTATCGACGAGGAATTCAGCCGGCACCCAGGACCGGTCGCCCGTCAGAATCTCCCCTCGGATCACAGGCCGGATAAAGCCGTCGTCACAGAGCAGCCACCTCCCATCAATGCGCATACACTCGTGCCACCTTCTCTTTGGGAATGTAGCGGAGCAGCTTGCCATCATCTTCGGGATGGGCGGCGTAAGCGAGCGCGATCACTTCCCGTGGGGTATCCGCGACGAATAACTCTTCTCCCGCCACGCAAATACACTTACCCCGGTGAGCCGAATAGACTTCCGGGATATGCGATTGAAGCCAAGTCGAATTGCGCTCGAAGCGCTCGTGCTGCAAGTGCGCTTTGGCAAGCTCTTCGGGATCGCTCACCTCTTCCATGATAACGTTCGGTCTTTGTGGTGCTGGCATTGGTCCTTCTCCTGTCATGCTCCCGTTTTCCGTATCGCTCCCCCTCTTCTATACCGCCCTCCCGTCGCCTGACAAGCATTTTTCTGGAAATCGCCCGCTCTTTCCGCTATACCTGCGTCCAGCGAAAAGGAGGAACCGCATGTCCACGCAAATCCAACAACCACCGATGCTCGCGGGCATCAAGGTGCTCGACTTCACCCAGTATCTGGCCGGGCCGACGGCCACGCGCCTCATGGCCGAACTCGGCGCGGAGGTTATTAAAGTCGAACAAGCCAAGAGTGGCGACCCGTCGCGCTCGTTACCCTTCGTCAAAGAGGGACGTAGCATCTATTACATTCAACAGAATCGCGGCAAGAAAAGTTTCTGCGTCGATTTCAATAAACCCGAAGGCATCGAACTCGTGCGCGCGCTGATTCCCCATGTTGATGTCGTCATCGAAAACTATGGTCCTGGGGTGATGGAGCGACGCGGACTCGATTATGCGTCCCTGCAACCGATCAACCCTGGACTGGTGATGTGCTCGGTCTCCGCCTTTGGCCGGAAAAGCCCGCTCTCGCATCTCACTGGCTATGACTACATCGCTCAGGCGTTCTCCGGTGTCATGCACATGACCGGTGACGCCGATGGTCCGCCGCGCTTTGTCGGTGTGGCCATTGCTGATGGGATCGCCGGAGTCAATGCCTTCGCCGCGTTGGGGTATGCGCTGCTACATAAACACCGGACTGGGCAGGGACAGTATATCGACATCTCAATGGTCGATGCGCTGTATCACATGCAGTCGGTCGAAGTACAAATGTTCGCGGCCAGTGGCGGCGCGTATAAGCCGATGCGCTATGGCATTCATCACCACATGTCCAGCCCGCAAGGCGTGTTCAAGTCCAAGCAAGGCCACATCGTCATCCTGGCGCTTGAGCGTCAATGGGCCAACGTCTGTCAGGCGCTCGGCAAGCCGGAACTCGTTAATGATCCACGGTTCTCCAGCTCCGGCAGGCGCGGCAAAAACAAGGGTGAACTCATTCCCATGATCGAAGCCTGGCTCCAGTCCTTCCCCACCGACGAGGCCGCGTTGAAAGCCCTCGCCGATCATCGCGTGCCAGCAGGTCCGGTGCTGTCGATTGAAGAGACCGTAGCGCACCCCTACTTCACCGCACGCAAAATGGTGCGCAACGTGCCCGACCAAATCCTGGGCGAAGTAACGATCCCCGGATTTCCTTTCAAGTTCTCGGCTTTCCCTGACGAACTGCCGCTGACCGCACCGCTGTTAGGGGAACATAACGAGGAAGTGCTCGGCAAATACTTGGGCCGTTCGGTGGACAGTTTGTCCGCGCTGTATCAACAAGGCGTGCTATACAAGGGAGAAAAATAAATCGAAACGGAGAATCGGATATTTGGGGAAGACAACGCCCTTTTGTTGATGCTCCATGAAACATAGACAGGGAACGCGAAAGTTAATGCCACCTTGAGCCAACGAGGTATTGGAGAATTGCCGTCTCCCGCGGCACGGAGAAAGCTCAGCGCATGAAATTTTCAGAAATCATTGAACAAGCGAGTGCCCTCCTGCAGCGGAAGGGACGAGTCTCTTATCGGACCCTCAAGCTGGAGTTTGACCTCAACGACGAACAGCTCGAAGCGCTGAAGGAAGAGTTCCTTGAGGTCCAAGAGCTGGCTGTCGATAAAGACAGCAAGATGTTGGTGTGGACAGGTGGGAGAGGAACCGGAGAACCGGAGAACCGGGGAATCGGAGAGCCAAAAGCCTCACCCCAGCACCCAACCCCGAGCACCCAACCCCCGAGCAGCTACACCCCACCGCACCTGGCCGAACGTATTCGCGCAGCGGCATTCATCGACGGCGAGCGCAAGACGATCACCGCGCTGTTTGCCGATCTCAAAGGGTCCACTGCGCTGATTGAAGGACTGGACCCTGAAGAGGCACGGGCGATTATTGATCCCGCGTTGCAACTGATGATGGACGCGGTGCATCAGTATGACGGCTATGTGGCGCAAGCGTTGGGCGATGGCATCTTTGCCCTGTTCGGCGCGCCGCTGGCGCATGAAGATCATCCCCAACGGGCGCTGTACGCCGCGCTGCGCATGCAAGAAGCCATGCGGCGCTATGCGGATACGCTGCGCGCCAAAGGCTATCCGCCGCTGTTAATGCGGGTGGGGATCAATACGGGCGAAGTGGTGCTGCGCTCGATTCGTAAAGATGACTTGCA
>CAMBFS010000192.1 GCA_945865755.1 Klebsiella pneumoniae | reverse complement strand
GGGGTAATTGCCAAATTCAAGGCCGCCGCATGAAAGAACGGAGTCACTGGATCGAGGTCGTCGCGGTTGTGCTCTCCGTGCTGACGGTAGCCTGCGGTAGCTACAACGTCGCGGCGGGATGGCCGAGCCCAGGCTTGACCGTTCTCATCATGTTGGGGGTGTTGTTGTTCTCCCTTCTTGGGGTGCTCTGCGTATTTAGTTTTTTATCGCTCCCCATCTTGTTGCTGCTTGCTGTTGTTCTCAAGAGAGACAAACGGGCGGCCTATTGGCGCCGCGTGCAAGCCGCGGCGATCTCATGTGTCATCCCGGTTTGGGCTTTGCTGCTCGGTGACTCCGTCCAGCAATCCGCATTTCTGAAACTTGCCGAGCGTACCGAGCCACTGATAAGCGCGATTCATCGCTACGAAGCTGAGAAGGGCAGACCGCCGCGTTTTCTCGCGGAGCTGGTTCCGAACTTTCTGGCGACTTTCCCCGTGACTGGCTTACCTGCCTATCCAGAATACAAATATCGAGCGCACTATCCACCGCAGGGGAGGTATATGGCGTATTGGCTCGGCGACAATCTCACCGCGCGGAACCCGTCGCAATTTTGGCCGCGACGAAAATATCATTATGGACCGTCACGCGATGCGATTCTTCTACTGACGTTGGACCACAATAATCTCGTTGTCGAAGTTGATACCGACCGCTTACCAGAGCACCTTGAAGAACAAGCGTTCGAGAGCGACCGCTGGAAAAAGGATCGCGTTGCTCAAGATTCTGGCCGTGTCGCTATGATCCATGACCTACTCCAGACAGTGCGGCTGCAAGGCATGAGCGAGGAGCAAGTCATTGAGCTTCTTGGTGTCCCCGGAGATGCTGGTCAGTTTCTTCCTCATGCCTGGGAATTGATGGTATCGATGCCACGAATAGGTGCGGATATCGATCATTTCTTTTATTGGCCGACCGAATCTTATCCCGATCGGTTGTACGGCAATCGAGTGATCCGCATTGGCAACTGGGCCTATATGTACGAGTGATCGTTCGGTTCGTGAGCACGGAAAGTCGAAGGAGCAGGTCATCTGATCCCCCTCACCCTGGCCCTCTCCCATCCGGGAGAGGGAACTTCGGAGCCCATGAACCTCAGGCCATTGTCGGAGCCGAGGTTGGAGGGCCTTTTATATCCGCACCGTCCCCTCCGGCTCCGCGATTACCCGATTCTCAATCTCACCAAGTTTATCAATCGCGATTTTCACTACGTCCCCTGGCTTCAACCACTTCGGCGGGTTCATGGCCACCGCGACTCCGCCTGGCGTACCCGTGGAAATCACATCTCCTGGCTCCAGGGTAAACGCGGTTGTCAGATGTTCGACTAAGTCAAAGGCGTTGAAGAGGAGTTGGCTGGTGTTCGAGTTTTGCCGCAGCTCGCCATTGACCCAGGTTTTCAGCGCCAGCGTGTGCGGGTCGCCCACTTCATCCGCGGTCGTGATCCACGGGCCTAACGGGCAGTGCGTGTCCCACGATTTGCCCATCGTGAAGGTCGGCACCCGACGTTGCCAGTCACGCACGCTCACGTCATTCACGATCGTGTAGCCGACGATCACTTCATGCGCGCGATTTTTCGGGACGTGGCGACAGTAGCGGCCAATCACCACGCCGAACTCGCCTTCATAATCAAGCTGCTCTGACTCGCGTGGCAAGTAGATGTCCCCACGTGGACTGGTGATCGCGGTGGATTGCTTGTTGAAGATCATCGGCACTTCTGGGGTTTTGTTACCGGTCTCGGCGATGTGATCCTTGTAGTTGAGACCCACGGCGAGGATTTTTGGTGGCCGTAAAATGGGCGCTTCGAGCTTGACGTCTTTCAGGGCCACACGAGCCGAGCTACCGCCCAGTGCCTGTTTGGCCGTGGCTAACGCGGCGGCTCCCGCCGCCAAAAAAGCGCACATCTCGCGGGGCAGAGCGGGCGCGGCCACCGAAAGATCCACGATGCTGTCTCCATCCAGAACGCCGATTCTGGTTGCGTTTCCTTGCGTGAACGTGACGAGTTTCATACTGTCCTCCTTTGCTTCGTCGCTATGGCGAGTTCTTATAGCACTTTTCCCTGAGCGGGCTGAACAGGGGAGCGGGGTCGTCATCGCGGGTGCTACCGTTGCATTTCCGAGCCTGGTCGGGCATGGGGTAAGGAACTTTTCACATTGTCGTCTGGATGGAGGAGAAAACGCATGAAGCCATTGAGCGGTCTCATTGTTCTCGACCTGACACGATTCTTAGCCGGTCCCTATTGCACGCTGCTGCTGGGTGGACTCGGCGCGGAGGTGCTGAAAATCGAGCCCCCAAAGGGTGAGGACCAACGCTTCCGTCCGCCGTTCGCCGGACCAAAGGGGGCGAGCATTAAGAAGCAAACCGAGGAGGACGTTGGACTGTCGTTTCTCCATCGCGCGCGCAACAAGAAGGGGCTCACGCTGAATCTGCGTCATCCCCAAGGCAAAGACATGTTCTTGCGACTGTGTGAGAAGGCGGATGTCGTCGTTGAAAATTTCGCCGCTGGGACGATGGACCGCATGGAGCTGGGGTTTCCCGTGTTGCACGCGCGCAACCCACGACTGATTCTCTGTTCGATTTCTGGCTTTGGACAGAGTGGCCCGCATAGTGAGTGGCGGGCGTATGATCCGATTATTCAAGCTGCCAGTGGGATCAGCAGCGTCACGGGCTATGCGGACCGTGACCCGGTACGGTGCGGCGCGGCGATTAGCGATACCACCACACCGCTCTATGGAGTGATCGGGATTCTGTCGGCTTTGCAACTGCGCGAGAAGACCGGCCAAGGGGAATGGGTGGACATGTCGATGCAAGACGGCTCATTTTTCTTGCTACCGGAGATCATGGAATTTCTCGCGGCTGGTGATGAGCCGCAACGGCTGGCGAATGCGCATGTGAGCGGCGCGCCGTTCAATGTCTATCGCGCGCAAGATGGGTTTGTCTCGCTCTGCGCGGTGACGCAGAACGACTGGCGCAAACTTTTGGCGGCTATCGGGCGCACGGAGTTAGAAGGTGATCCACGGTTCGCCAATTTGATTAGTCGCCGGGACCATCGTGACGTGGTGGATGGGATCGTGCAGGACTGGATCGGGCAACACACCGTCACTGACGCGGTGGATCATTTACAAAAGAGTCAGGTGCCCGCCGGGCCGGTGCTAAGTCCGAGGGAGTTGCTGCACGATGAGCACATCAAATCCCGTGGCATGATCGTGGATATGCAACTCCCGCGCGGCGGCAACATCCCAGGGGTGAAAGGTATCGGCATGCCAATCAAGTTCATGCGCAACCCGGTGACCTTCGATCAACCGGCTCCGGCGGTTGGTGAGCATAACGAGGAGCTGTACGAACGGCTGCTTGGGATGGACCGCTCGCAAGTCGCCGCTCTGAAAGAACAAGGGATTATTTAACGAAAAGGAGTCTCTCCGTGTCTCTCACATTGCTTGGCATTTCCGGCAGTCTGACGAAAGGCGGTAGCACCAGGGCGGTGATCGACGCCGCGCTGCTGGCCGCGAAAACACGCTACCCGGACATCACCACTGACGTTCTCGATCTGCGTGATGTCACGCTCTCATTTTGTGACGGTCGCCCACTGGACGACTACCCTGATGATACATCCAAGGCGGTCGCGCGGATTCAAGCCGCCGATGCCTACATCATCGGGACGCCCATCTATCGTGGGTCCTACACCGGCTCGCTCAAGAATTTGCTTGATCACGTTCCAGTGGAAGCCATGATGGGAAAAGTGGCGGGCCTGATCGTGAATGGCGCGACGGATCATCACTATCTCAGTATCGACCAGGAACTGCGCCCGCTGTTGATGTGGTTCAACCTGCACCTCGTGCCGGGTAGCGTGTACGTGCGTGGCAATCAGATGCAGGGCACGACTATTAGCGATGAGCAAGCACGGGAGCATTTGCGCTTATTAGGAGAAGCGGTGGTTGATCTCACCCAACGCCTCGCCGGCGGTTTGCAAGGACCACCGCCGTTGAGTTTGTGGGGACGGCGGCGGGGGTAGGGGAGAATTAAGAATTAAGAATTAAGAATTAAGAGTTAGCGCGGCTCGCACGGCGTGGTAGGGGCGAATGATTATTCGCTCCCCCTCCATCTTACTCGTAAACTCGTAAACCTTGCCCTGACGTAGCGGAAGGTGGTAGGACGCAAGGCAGGGGAATGAAACCTCGACCAGACAACACGAAAAAGGAGGATTGTTATGAGTCGTACCTACAACATCATTGATGCGGATGCCCATGTGCTGGAACCACCCAATTTTTGGGCGGACTATATTGACCCCGTGTACAAGGATCGAGTGCCAAAATTGGTGGTCGATACCGATGGCAAGGAACGATTGTTGATTGAAGGACGCATTCTTGGTGGTGCGCGTGGACTGGGTTTCGCTGGTGCCATTGGGGCTCGGCAAGGGGCGGCGCCAACGGATATTAAATATGTCGAGGGGCGCAAAGGGGGCTTCGACCCACACGCCCGTATTCCCGATATGGAGGTTGATAATATCGATGCCGCGTTTCTCTATCCGACGCTGGGGCTCTTCTCCGGCGCGGTGCAAGACCCGCAACTCGCCGCCGCGATGTGTCGCGCCTATAACCGCTGGTTAGCCGACTACTGCAAACCGTACCCCGATCGGCTGTTTGGTGTCGCCATGCTACCCATGCAGTCCGTTGATCTGGCCATTGCCGAGATGAAGTACGCCCGCAATCAACTGGGCATGCGGAGCGGCTTCCTGCGTCCCAACCCGTACAACAACATCATGCTGGGTGATGCGCCGTATGATCCCTTCTGGACCGTGGCGCAGGACCTCGACTTTCCCATTGGTGTGCATGAAGGAACCGGTGGGATGCCTGCCGCGGGAGTCGAGCGCTTCCTGGGAATGGGAGCGAAACATATCGTGTCGCATACCATTGAAATGATGCTCGCGAGCTTGAGCATTATTTGGGGTGGCGTGTGTGAACGGTTTCCCCACCTGCGGTTCGCGTTTCTGGAATCAGGCGGCGGCTGGATCGCGCCGTGGCTGGATCGTATGGACCGCCACTACGACGATCATGGTGTCTTTAATGACACCACGTTGCGCATGCGCCCCACGGACTATTTCAAGCGGCAGTGCTGGATCGCCTTTGAGCCGGTCGAAGGAAGCCTCTCGGTGTTGGCCGAATATCTAGGTCCGAAGAAGATTCTTTGGGCGACGGATTATCCGCATCCTGATGGGTTTTTCCCTGGTGCGCCGGCCATGATCGCGGAGAAGTTGCCGGCGAGTATGCGACGGCAAGTGTTGGCTGAAAGCGCCATCGAATTCTATAAGCTCAATTAGTGACTATTTTATTTCCTTGAAGGAGGGAACTATCATGAGTACACAACCATCAACCGCGGACATGAGCCATCGGGTTGCACGATTCGGCGATCTCAAGCCGATTGATTACTCCAGTTTCATTAAGAACTATAAACCAGACGGGACGCAGGGGTATGCGTTGGTGGGCCGCGCCGGGAAGACTCTTCCCGCCATTGCGGGGGAACACGGCTTCACGATGGCGGTGAACAAAGTCAGCCCCGGCAAAGGGGCACCGCTGCACAGCCATCCCAAACCGGAAGTGTTTGTCGTGCTATCCGGTCAATGTTCCTTTTTCTGGGGAGACGAGGGGAAGAATGAAGTGACTCTGGGACCGTGGGATACGATCTCCTTTCCCGCTGGCACCAAGGAGGGGTTCCTCAATGTGGGACAGGAAGAGGCGGTGTTGCTCGTGGTGCTGACCGGTTCGGAAATTGGAGAGGTGACGTTCGACAAAAACCCGGCGCAAGAAGTCCGCGCGTAGGAAGCGCCGGTATTCAGAAAAAGGAGGGAATCTCGCATGGCACGTGTTCCGTATGTGGAAAAAGAGAACGTGACTGGTGACGCCAGAGCGTTGTACGACAGCTTTGAGAAGCAGTTCAAGGTGTCACGAGTGCCGAACGTCGTGAAAGCGCTGTCCAATAGTCCGGCGCTGGCGGCGAAGGTGTTTCCGTTGGCGAACTACTTTATGAACGAGTCGTCGCTCAGTCCGCGGCGCCGTGAACTCGCGGTGCTGATTCTGATGAAGCGGTTGAACTGCGAGTATGGCTTCGTGCGGCATATCGACATTGCCGAGCGTGTCGGGCTAACCAGAGAGCAGATCGACAACGTTGGGTCGTATAGCACTAGCTCGTTGTTTAGCGATGAGGACAAGTTAGTGCTGCGGTACGCGGAAGAACTGACGCAGAAAGCCAAAGTGGAGGATGATCTTTATCGTCAGGTGCAAGAGCGCCTTGGGCAGAAAGAGGTCATCGAACTGACTGCGGCAACGTCCTTCTGGAACATGATGGCGCGCAACCTCAACGCGCTCCAAGTCGAGTTGGAGCCGGAGGGGCGATAACGCAACGATAGTACGCGGGGTGGTCTCTACTACCCCGCGGTATTGAGAGCCCTTGCCAAAGATCTGCAACGAAATGTCCGACAACAGAGGGAAAGCCTCATGTCGGCAACAGTCACTATCGAAGAAGCTCAGGCGCATCTGGCGGAACTGGTCTCCAAGCTCGCCCCTGGTCAAGAAATTATCATTACGGGAAACGTAACTCTCCAGGACTCCCCTAGCGGTTTTAGGCGATTTCCGGAAAAGACTATCCCATGTAGCCCGGATGGAGCGGAGCGGAATCCGGGGTGTCCCGCGCGGAACCTGGATTCCGCTCCGCTTCATCCAGGCTACCTAGAAACGGTATATTCATTTCGAGAAATCACCTTAACTCAT
>CAMBFS010000191.1 GCA_945865755.1 Klebsiella pneumoniae | reverse complement strand
CAAGAAGCTGGGCGTGAGCTTTTATGATTACGTTTACGACCGGGTGACCGGCCAATTCAAGCTCCCATCCCTGGCGGATTTGATCGTGCAAAAAGCGCAAGCGGTCCAGACTTGATGGCGGGGCCGCCTTGGGATTTAAAGTAGATACTGAATTTGTACAGTCTTATCCAATTGTAGCCTTGTGATCGTTCGCCCTTGAAGACACAGCAGGCTGTGAACACAGAAATAACTTGCGTAGTAGTTCGTCACACGCGCCCATGTTTCCAGTCCATTCTGTGCCAGGATGTAATGCGCTATCGTATTGCACAGGGCTTTCTGTAGGAAATCCAGTGCTTGGTTCAAGAGGCAGGCTGTGACCTGCGCGTCCTGAACATAGAGGCCACTACGTACATGTGTTGAATGGTAGCCGCTGCTGGTTAACCAGGAGCTGAGGTAGTCCGAAACAGACGTTGTATCCGCGACGAAGGGTGACGCAGCGAACGCAACTTTTTGATCATCCGCGAGCCAGGAGCGCCCTAGCATGGATTCGACAGTGGCTGCTGGAGAGGTAATAACTGTTGGCATTTCAGTTACCAAAAACTATTGAGATTACACGTCTGGTTAGCTCGGCAATTCCACCTTCGCCTACGTAAGAAATGCCTACTTTTTTCCCCTCAGCCGTACTGAAGGAAAATTTCGCCAGTTTCGCGGTGTATGGAGCAAAAGTGTCTTCGTCTATTTTTAAGCCAGTGTCATTGCTGATAATTGTCCGTTTTTTTCTGAGATCAACAATGATTTGTTCGAGAAGATTTAGGAGTGATGAAACTCCGACGTATTTGCAGAGGAAGAATGCCTTATTGTCCCATTGAGCTGAATACGAACGGTGAATTGCCTTGAAGTAGGCAAGCAACAGTTCATGCTGCATGCGTTCCTCGAAGAAGTCTCGGTCTGTGCTGGCAAACAAGTGCCCTTTCTTAAAAAGTTTTTTGAGTGCTGAGATAAACGACGATTGGCTTATGATTCGGTCTCCACCCCCCACCATACTAATGCGGTCCTTCCACGGAGAGTCTGGCGTTTCGTTGAGAAGCACGACGAGGTCCTGGCATCTCTTATCCTCGAAGGCCACCGACTCTGTGTCCCGCAACATCGGGATAAGGTCATAGACGAGGGAGGGGTTGATCTTTCGCTGATTTCCGTTGACCGACCGGAAAATAAAGGCTTTGCTAGAGTCGTCAAGATCAATGAAGGCGGTTACAACAACGTCAAGGTCCGTATCACCTGAATACTCTGGATTGAACGCCCAAAGGCGATGTTGTCCGTCAATGACAAAAGCTTCACCAGCAGGACACCTGCGTATGTGAATATGTCCGTCTCGGAAATAACTTTGAGAGCTAAGACTGACGATAATGGCGTTGGGCAAGAGTGGCGGATTTGAGCCGTTTGACGTGAGGAACTTACCAATATCTCTCAGTCGGTCAGGACGGAGACCCCGCTGAATTCCTGTTCTGTTATACTGTGTTCTCTCGGAAGTGTAGGCGATCTCAAGGAGCTTCTTTGCCGAAATCGCAAACAAGTAAAACGTTGCCTTACCTTGCGTAACCGAAAGAGCAGGTATGGGGTCTAAAAACTCAGCCGATTCAGACTGCTGTACCATGACTATTTCCCTTGATCCCGCCAAAACTGCCTCGCCATACCAGTAGCCAGCTTCCCTTGCAAACGCAAAGCAGTCTCTGCTTTTTTCAGATCGCGGTGAATAACGCCGCCGAGGATTTTCTTTTGCTCTGAATCTTTCAAGGTATGCGGCGAAAAGTGCACCCCACACTCCGCGAGTTCAGCGAAATTGGTGGCATTGTCGCCTGTTGTAAAGAAAGCATCAGCATCCTGCGAAGCAAGCCACACCGGAAATCCCCACGAGCGCCCTTGGCGCGCCAACGAACCAAGTAACCCTGCCTTGCCTTCTTTTGGCAGGAGCAAGTGAGCCTCGTCCACGAACAGCACCATCTTGAGGGGCTGGACGTTGTTCTTGATCGCGAGATTAC
Source organism: Klebsiella pneumoniae (assembly GCA_945865755.1). Classification (GTDB taxonomy): domain Bacteria; phylum Desulfobacterota; class Binatia; order Bin18; family Bin18; genus JABFSC01. The sequence continues at coordinate 4,902 of CAMBFS010000191.1, read as the reverse complement.
GGTTGAGCCGCTTCATCAGGAAGTTCAGAATGAGCGCGACGGCCAACGCTTTAGTTTGGCTGTCATTGCCAAATTCCTTGAAATCAATGACCAACGAATTGCTAAGCTAGGTCTCCGGGGGAATCGCGTCGCGATCGCTGGCGAAAAGATTCACATCGACAATCTGTTTGACTATGGCCAAGTCCACGCCGTCAGCTCCGCTTTGTTCCAATCCCGCCAAAAGAGACGCGAAATCAGGATTCGGAAGCTCTTGATACACATCCGAGATGTTCTGCGCTTGCTTCGCGCCTAACTGCGAGGCAAACGCACGAATAAGCGCTGTGATTTCGCGGGCGATTTGCGAGTTCAGCGCCGGGTTCGGGTTACAGTACAGTGGATTGATTGGCAGCCCTTGATGAATCAGCCGTACATAGTCCGCGCGCGTTTGTTTCAGGAACTGCGTGCGGTTCTTGCGCTGCTGCGGATTATTCGGGTCGTCTTCCAACTCCCCTTTCAGGTCGAAGAAGACAAACCGCACGCCTTGCCTGGCCAGTTGGGCAAGTAAGTCGAGGGCAAGCTGACTCTTCCCCGACCCCGGTTCGCCGGAAATGACCAACAAGCCGTTTTTGGTGCCTGGGCCGTTGATGCTCCATTCCGGCGCGTCCGTCAGAACTTTGAGTGTCACCTCCTGTTCGACAACCGCCATCGGAGCGACATGGGGAGTGGGGTTCAACCCGTTGCCAAAGTCCGTACCCGCTATTTTGAGCAACGCCGACACAAAGCGGGTTTGGTCATTGCCCGACTCTTCCCAGATTTCCTTCAGTCGCTGACACCCATATTCGAAATGTTGACGAAACACCTGACGATAGCCAGCTTCGTCCAGTCCCCTGCCGGAACGATGATTCAGCGCTGCTCGCACCACCTCTCGTAATTCGTCACCAATGACCGTTTCATCATCCAGGTCTTTGCCTTGGGAATCGGCGGGCTTAAAGGCCGGTGGGACACCTTCGCCAAGCGCTAAAAAGAGCGCGGAGCGACCCAAAACCGCTTTGTTCCTCGCCCCAACGCGCTGATGGATGTTCTCAATGAACTCTTCCGCCGCCAAGCTGGGTTTGAACTTCATGGTGTTGTCTCACCTCCGGCAGCTTTCGCAGCTCTCATTCGTTCAAAAGCCGCACGAGCGTTAGCGAAGTATTCCTCGTAATCAGCGCGGTCGGCCTCCAGTTTTCTGCTTTTCCGAATGCTCACACTGAGTCATTAACTGACCACGTTTCTGATGTAACTCCATGCCCAGCGCCATCGCCGCGGCATCCTGTTTGAACTGTCGGATACGCGTATCCAGTTCTCGCAGGTTCGCGTCTATCGCCTCTACCTGTGCGCATAGCTCGACGATGCCGGTAACGAATTTGTTGCGGTCGTCAACTGGGATCGAATCTGGGCGCTAGTAAATTGCTGTCTTGCTATCCGCTGAAAGAGTAGGCGGCCTCGAAGCTGTGACGTTTACGGTGCCAAGCCAAGTACGCTGGGTCGGGCCAGAAGTGAGGATTAGCTGGACGGAGTAATTGGCGGCCAGCCAGTTTTTTAAGGAGGTAAGATTCTTCCCCTGCTTCATCAAAGAGATCCGCCGCCACGATCACTCGTAAGTCATTAGTGATTGACCAGAATCCATGATCAAACAGCCAGTGCGCTGTTTTTGACAATGCAATTCCGTTAGTTGGGTGGTTGCTACCACCTTTCTTGAATTGGTGGATATGTGCTGCGTCTAGAGCGGTTGTTCCATTGATTGCAATCATCCGGTAGCGCGTGAGCGCGCAGGTGTAATCGTAAGCTGGGAGCACGCGAAAAGAGAATTTCGTGTCACGTTTTGCCTCAGACTCTTCCGATGGAAGAAAACGAATCGCGTCCGCGGCAACGATGTCATCGGGAGGCACTTCGAGTCCTACCAGGCTGTAGAGTTCAGCACGTTCGTGCGGTTCAAAGTATTTTGCAATTAGTGTTCTGCGGGCCAGCGTACGAAAATCCGCATTGCTGAGGCAGACAAGAAATGACACTTCTAGTTGCGCCAGAACAGCTCGGTTTCTGTCTTCAGCAGGTCGCCCATCGGCTTCAAGCGGTTTCCATACCTTCTCGGTCCGCAAATGGAAGAATGGGAGTCTAATATCAGGCTTTGTGCGCCGACGTTCCGCGACGATTTTCCAGTAAGAACTGAAGCGAAACACAAGATCGCCATTACGGTGAAGAAGCGCCCCTGCAATCTTATTTTCTTCAGCCAAATCACAAACAACCAGGAGAAGAAGAGGCTTATGCGGTGCAACTCCGCTCACAGGGTCGTAGTTAAGATCGCTCAGGACATTGAGCCATCGGATCCATTCAGGAGAGGCTGGATTGACAACAGCGAGAGACATTTAGCAGCTCTCAACCCTACGTTCATCAAGCTGACACAAATCGTCTTTCAGAATCTCCAACAATTTATCGGGCAGTCCGAAAGCCCGATGACTTTCGCTGTATTGCTCTACCGTTTCAAGCAAACGACGCAGCGTGTCAGCCCGAATCCCCTTCTCATTCGCCACTTCCTCTTGCAGCTCGCGGAGCCGACTGGCTTCTTTCCAGTCACTCATAACGATCCCTTTTTGGCGGGTGACGATACGCCCAACGCCGCCGCCATCGTCCGGTTGACGTGCGGCTTTCCAGAACTGTTGAATCAGAAACAGTTCATCCTCGCTGATGACTTGTAGCCCGGTTTCCTCCTGAAGTTTGAGTAGCTTGGTGAGCAATTCACGACGAGCACTCATGTGAAGCGGCCCTGCTCCCTCACTCCCATTCATCCGCTTCATGTCGCGTTTCCCGTTGGCCGGGTCGCGGTAGAACAGGAGCGTTTCTCTGAACTCGATCAGTTGCTCCATCCGCTCGTCACCGCTAGCCAACAGACCTTCGCTGGCTTTGTCGCGGTCAACTACCGTGCAGGTCCAGCAGCCGAAGCGGCTGTTACCGCAGCTTGGCGTGCTGGTATCAATTTGGATCGGACACTCCCCACCGCTGGCATTGGCGTACAGCTTGTAGAGCGCGCGATTGTCTCCTCCCCAGGGATTCGGCTTCTGGAGTAAATAGGCCCACACTTCTTCCGTGCTGAGAAACTCGATGGGATTCGACACCCACACACGGGGAAGGTCGGGATGGCGGCGTAACCCATTACGTGCCTCGCGACCCGCCATGGTCTGGGAGCGACTGGAGCTTTCCGCGCGTCGTGCGCCCAAATGAAGGATGGCCTCGCTCCAATGGCCGAGCCGTTGCTGCACGAAGACATTGACGGGATCGATCTTCATGCGCTGGGTGCACCAGCGAAAGGTGCGGTTCGGCGGTGGATACCCACGCCCAATGATGTTCACCCAAAACGATTGCTCGGATGGCGGTTTCAGCAAGTGGGCATCTATGCACAGCCCGTTTTGCTCGGAGCATTTGCGCATCTTGTCCAACGTCCCTTCCACCATTTCGACGATGGCGGGAATCTCCACGCGCGTGTCCGTGCAGACGACGGAGATGGGTTTGATGCGTTGGTCCGGTGGTAGCGAGAGGACGGTCTCAAAGATGAGCGAGGCCAGCATCGTGCTGTCTTTCCCGCCGCTGAAGCCCACCAACCACGGACGCTCGTCTTCCGTATAGAGATGGTGAAGCGTGTTTTTAATGTCTTGGTAGGTAGTGGTGCTCATTGTGGTGTTTATTTCTTGAGTTCGTCGTGGTGATTCCGAACGGGAGATACTACATGCGCATCCGCGTTACTAGCAAGACAGCATGGATGCTTCTGACGGTCTCTCCCCACTTGATGCTCGTTCCTTATGCCTCACGGACGATAGCATTTCCGCCCTTGGTACAACCATCGCCTCCCTGTGGCCGTATGGCGCCCGGCCCTACGGGTACGGGGAGGCGATGGAATCGGACCTGACTGCGGCGTTGGTGTTGTCGGCGATGCTCATCGTCGTATCCTTTGGTAGCGAGAGCAAAGCAATTTGTTGCTATAATTGCCAAAATGCTTTACATTTTGGCAACATGATTCCCAGAATTTGCAACCTCCCGGTATCGTTATCCTATTTTCTGCTTGGGCCACGGCAAACCGGCAAAAGTACACTCATCAACGCGCTGTTGCCCGAAGGTTCTTTCAGGGTGAACCTGTTGCACCGCGACCGGTTTTTGCAGCTCTCGAAGGACCCCTCGCTGTTACGACGAGAAGTCGATGCCTGGCTTGCGCATGGGCAGACTACTCGGCGAGTGTTGTTTATTGACGAAATTCAGCGGTTGCCGGTATTGCTGGATGAGGTCCATGATCTCATTGAGCGCTATAAGCATCTCCAAGTCATTCTCACCGGCTCCAGCGCGCGGAAACTCAAGCGGAGTCAGGTGAATCTCGGCGGGGGCCGACTGCTCGAAAATCACCTCTTTCCCTTCAGCACGGAAGAACTCGGGGCCGCCTTTGAGCTGGAGTCGGTGTTGCGGTTTGGGACGCTTCCCTCTCTATTTGTGACTGAAACAGAGAACGGCACTCAGCAGGTGCGCCGACGGAGCGACACTGAGTGTCGGGACCTCCTCCGAGCGTATGTGTCGCTCTATCTCAAGGAGGAAGTGCAGGAGGAAGCGCTTACCCGGCACATCGGGGATTTTTCCCGCTTCCTTGACGTCGCCGCCGTCCAGAACGGAGAAGTCCTCAATGTGAGCAATATCGCGCGTGAGTGCGCCGTCGATAGAAAAACGGTCAGCGCCTATTTTTCGATTCTGGAAGATACCCTCACACTTCGCTCATTTTAGAGCGCACTTTTCGGAATTGCCGTAAGCTTGCGGCATGACTGAAGAGATCACAATCAACACCGAACGCATGGATGACATTCCGCTATTGTTGGCGCAACTAGACCGGATGCAGGTAGGGACAATGGT
>CAMBFS010000190.1 GCA_945865755.1 Klebsiella pneumoniae | reverse complement strand
GAGAACTTTAATGGAGAGAAAAAGGAGTTGGGAGTTGGGAGTTGGGAGTTGGGAGTTGGGAGTTGGGAGTTGGGAGTTGGGAGTTGGGAGTTGGGAGTTGGGAGTTGGGAGTTGGGAGTTGGGAGTTGGGAGTTGAACGCGAGAAAGGAATGATCACTTGATCCCCCTCACCCTCGCCCTCTCCCAGCCGGGAGAGGGAACTTTCGGAGCCCTCTCACTTCATGCCATTGCCCAGCCTACGGGGCCGAGTGTGGAATCCGCAATCCGTAATCCGCAATCCGCAATCACTCCTTCTTTGCCGTCACCTGCTGTTTCTCATACTCAATAATGGCCGTGAACTGTTCCGGGGTCGGAGCACCGGGGAGGACGCGCCCGTTGATGACCATGGTGGGTGTCGAGTTCACGCCAATGCGGTGTGCTTCCTCGATATCGTTACGCACAAACTGTTTTGTTCGCCCCTCGTTCATGCACGTGTTGAAATCCCCGACGTTGAGCCCGACGGTGGTCGCGTAGCCTTCGAGGTCTGGGCGGCTGTAGACTTTTCGCTGATTCATGAACAATTGATCGGCATATTCCCAGAACTTCCCTTGTTCCCCCGCGCATTCGGCGGCGTAGGAGGCCAAGCAGGAGGCTGGATGCACCTGCTGCGGGAGGCTTGAGTTGCATTCATTGTCCAATGGATAATGGTGAAAGACGACTTTGGCGTCCGCGGCATGTTTTTCGAGCACGGTGGTGAGCGCCGCACGGGCGCTGGCACAGGCCGGTCACCGGAAATCAACAAATTCACTAATCGTCACAGGTGCATCAGCTTGTCCCTTGGTCTGACGCGCGGGTACTTGTAGGGTCACCAGGCGCTGTTTGAGATACGCCTTGAACCATTCGGCTTGACCAGAAGGTACGGAGATCGCGGGACGCGTCTGCGTCCAAGCCACCCCGCCCACCAGGACCGCGCAGGTGGCGAGTGAGTAGACGAGGCGCTGCATCTGAAACCCCGCGCTCCCGCGCGCGATCTTGAGCGCGCAGACGAAGAGGCCGATGTTGATCGCGTAGAGCGTCATGCAAAAGAGGCACGCCGACTGAATGCTCAAGAAGGAAATACCGGCCATGTAGACAGTAAAAGCGAATGCCCAATAGCAGAGCACGGTGAGCACGCGGAGATTGCCCATGAACGAGACGCCCAGGAGAACGGCGTAGGTGAGTGCCGCCCATGTCGCGATGGGAATCTTGAAGAGCCGAGCGTAGCTACTTCCTAAGACCGCATTGCAGTTGAGCGTCGCGCTGATGGTGCAGAGTGGTGAGTCGATGACTCCACTACTCCCAGCTTGGTAGTGGAGAATGGAGAGGTAGACACTCACCGCCAGTCCCAGGGCCGCGAGGATACGGAGCGTGAGCAGTAGTCCCGATGGCACTGGGCCCGCAGCCAAACGATGATCCGATTTTGCTCTATTGTCAGCCATGTGGGGGAACCTACCATAGCCGTTTCTCACCCGCCAAGAGGGGGCGTCGCTTGCGCGATGGCGGGAAACGCGATAGGGGGTGGGGCAGTGTGCGACCGGGGACCGAAGACCGGGGACCGAAGACCGGGGACCGAAGCCAAAGCGCTCTTGGACTGAGGAGAAAAAACGAAAAAGACCGAGGCCCCCAAGAGTCTCAGGCAGCGTGTCCGTTAAGCGTCGGTCTTCGGTCCTAATTGAGCCAGAGGACCCCAGAACCTCGGAGGAGTCCATTAGGCGTCGGTCTCCGGTCTCCGGTCCAAATTGAGAGGTACTATGAAATTCGGCCTTTTCTATCAATTGCCATGCGCGCCGACCCAGGACGAAGTAACGCGCTATCATGAAACCATGGAACAGATTGTCTATGCGGATGAACTGGGGTTCGATGTGGCGTGGCTCGCGGAACTCCATTTCAACCGTCCGTTTTCGATCATGCCAGCACCGCTGCTTCTGGCGACGGCGATCGCCCAGCATACCAAGCGGATTCGCTTAGGAACGGCGGTGTCGCTCCTGTCCTTGCATCACCCTTTGCGCGCGGCGGAAGATGCCGCCACTGTCGATATTCTCAGCCAGGGGCGCTTGGAGTTCGGTGTGGGGCGCGGAACCATCGCCATTCATTTTCAGGGATTCGAGGTGTCACGCGATGAGAGTCGCGAACGGTTCGAGGAAGCGCTTGCTGTGATCGAACAGGCATGGACACAGGACACTTGCGCTTTCGAGGGCAAACATTTTCGCATTCCTCCGACCTCGGTGGCTCCGAAGCCGCTGCAAAAGCCACATCCGCCTTTGCGTATCGCGGCGAATAGCCCAGAAACCGCGGCTTTTGCTGGAGAGCGAGGAGATGCGGTCCTGATTGCCTCGCCGATCAATCCGTTTCCAAAGTTACCGAGTCATGTGGAAGGCTACCGTCAAGCCTTTCGGGCCGCGGGACACCAGGCCAAGCAGCCGGATGTGGCGATTCTTTTTCCGTTATACGTTGAGGAGACCGATGCGCGGGTACGCGGAACGGTCGAGCCCAGCATCATGCACTACTTCCGTACCATCAACCAGCAAGCCAAGCTCGGTCAACGTGACCAGTCTACTTCGTATGCCTATCTACGCGAAGTGCGGGAACGCATGTCCACGATCGCGTGGGAAGAGATCGACCAGACGATGGGGATCTATGGCACGGCGGAAACGTGCGAGCGGAAACTGCGCGCGGCGCACGCGCAGTGTGGCATGAATCAAGTGGTCTGTTGGTTCAATCCTGGCGGGCTTGTCCCTCATCGGCAGGTGCTCGCGAGTATGAAGCGATTCGCTACGGAGGTGATGCCAGCGGTGCGGGGACTTTAGGCACCGTCAGGAAATAACTTACCGCGCATAGAACACTGCTGGACAAGCCAGCAGTGGCACCCACTAGCGGGGACTTTCTTGAGGCTTGAGGCTTGAATGAAGGTGAGGAAATAGCAAGTCTCTAGTCTCAAGTCTCTAGCCCCCATTTGTCACTGCGCCGTCAACGCTTCTTCAATCGCTTCTTGAAATGACGCGAACGGCAGCGCGCCAGAGAGGGGGCGGCCATTGATGAAGAAGGCGGGCGTGCCGCTCACCCCGGCGTCAGCTCCTTCCGTCGCGTCCTTGGTCACGGCAGCGGTGTGTTTACCGCCATCGACACAGGTATTGAACTGGGTCATGTCAAGTTTGAGGTCGGTCGCCAATTTTTTGATGTTCGCAAGGTCTAGGGCGTTAACGTTGGCGAACAGCGCATCGTGGAGTTCCCAAAACTTGTTCTGGTCCCCCGCGCAACGGGCGGCCTCGGCGGCCTTCCGCGCATTCGGGTGAATGTTGTCCAACGGGAAATCCTTAAATACCAGCTTGACTTTATCTTTGTAGGCTTCACGGACTTTGGTGAGTTCAGACTGAACTCGTGCGCAGAACGGTCATTGATAGTCGGAAAACTCGACAATCGTCACTGGGGCTTTGTCGGGACCACGCGACGGCGAACCTTCGACCGTTATGGCAACCACTGGGGGTTTGAGTAAGACTTTGAGGTCCGCCGCCTTGCGTAAGCCTTGGAGCAACTCTTGTTGTCGTTTCTGCTGTTGTTGATTTTTCAACTCGGTGCCAATCTGCGCTTTAATGTCCGCGAGCGCTTTCCCGCCGATGCGAGTCTTATTTTCGTTGTACCATTTCTCGATGTCGGCATCCGTCGGCGTCGCGACTTTGTCGGTTACTTCCTGGGCCACGAGCTGCTCTTTGGTGATGCCACGCTTCTTGGCTTCTTGCATGAGCAGTTGCTCGGTGAGGTAGGCGTCCAGCGTTTGTTTGCGGGTCAAATAAATTTGGTTATTCATCCTGGTGATTTGCCCACGGTTAAAAGTAGCAAGGTCGTTTTCCGTGATACTTTTCCCGTTGAGCACGGCCAAGGGAGTTGTGGAGTCGGTTGCGTGCAGGGGACTCGCGGGTGACAGTGCCAAGACGAGCGCGAGTCCGGGGAGGGCGCGTCTTTTCCAACGACTGTGATTCATCAGTGCTCCTTTGCTGAGAAGAAATGTCGGGCCAGCATAAGTGAAACCCTGATGGCACTCAATGGTGCTGCTCCCCATGTTAGGGCACTGGTGCTGGTCGGTTGGTGTGTACTAAACGTAGGGGACTCGCTATCATGCGGGCCACATAACCGTGGGGTCGAGGAAGCCGTCCTCCGAGCGAAAGCGAGAACCGGAGCGGCAATCAGTGAATCTCAGCGGACCGTCAAAAGGGTGGGGTTGATGGTACTAGCGAACAAGTGCATTCAAACGGCGAAACATCCCGTCATCATTACCGTTGCCGTGGCAATCGTTTTTCTTTGCCTCTGGCAGGCGTTACTTGCTGAACAGCATGCCCAAGTGGCGCGCACGATTAGTCGAGAGGCGGAGAACGTCAAAAGCGAAATCGTCGCCCGGATGCAGGCTCGCCTCCTCGCGTTAACGCAGATCGCCAAACGCTGGGAGGAGAAGGGTCGCCCACTCCAACAGGACTGGGAAACCGTGGCGGAACTCAATCTGGGCCATTTCCCCGGCTACTACGCGTTGGCGTGGGTGGATCTGTGGCTGATGACTCGCTGGGTCGCACCGGCGGTGAGTAGCGACGCCGTGCAGGAAGTCGATCTGATTTTTCGTGAACACTGGCGGGGGATTGTTGAGGCGATACGGAATCGTCGCGAAATCATTGTGACTTCGGTTGTGAGTCTCCCCGAAGGCAAGAAAGGGTTCTTGGCGGGAGTGCCGATTGATCGCGACAATGATTTCGATGGGATGATTATTGGCATCTTTAATTTGCAGGAACTGCTCAACGCCATCTTGCATGAAAACCTCGCGCCTGAGTACGCTGTCGCTGTTTTTGAGAATGAGCGGGAGATTTACAGTCATCCCGGCGCCAATAAGAAGCACGAGGCGCGATGGGGACAAGATGTGATGCTCGAATTGTATGATACGACCTGGCGCATGCGTATCTGGCCTAGACGACAACCCCTCACTGGCGCCCGGTCGTTACTGCCGAATATCGTGTTAGGTGGCGGGCTGGTGCTTGCGCTCCTCCTGGGGACGGCGGTCCAACTCGCCCAAACGGCGGAGAAACGCGCGCATGAAGCGGAAGCGGCGGATCGTGTGAAATCCGACTTGTTGGCGACGGTCTCGCATGAGCTGCGAACGCCGGTCAATCTGATTATGGGGTACACGGAATTGCTCTTGCGCGAGAATTTCGGACGCTTGACGCCGCAACAAACCGAACCCTTGCAACGAGTGGAAAAAAGCGCGCGCGGGCTGCGCGATGTGATTAGCGCGGTCTTTGATGTGTGCCGCATTGAAGCAGCCCATGAGATACTGGCGACGACCCCGGTGCGGATCGCCGAAGTCCTGGATGAACTGGAAGCCGAGGCGCAAGAATTGCGGGAGAACCCAGAGGTCCGGTATCAGCGACGAACGCCGTCCGAGCTCGCGCTCGTCTATACGGACCGGACAAAATTGAGAATCGTTCTGAAAAATCTCTTGCAGAATGCCGCCAAGTTTACCGATAAAGGGCGCATCACTGTCGATGCCTACCAGCGGAATAACGGGATCATTGTGTCGATCGCTGATACTGGCATCGGGATCGAACCCGAAGTCCTCCCGCGGATTTTCGAGATGTTCCATCAAGGAGATAACTCCATGACACGTCGGCACGGTGGTCTGGGGCTCGGCCTCTACATCGTGAGGAAATTGCTGGATCTCATTCACGGCACTGTTGAGGTGGTAAGCACCGTGGGGCAAGGGTCCACCTTTCGCGTGTGGATTCCCTTGCAGTGGCCTGAGCAGGAGAAGCAGCGGCTTGATGATGATCAGAAGCCGACCCTGGAGCGTGGCTTGTCGTTGAAAAGCGGTTCCTACGCCTAAACAAAAGGCCCATGTCTCAACTCACCCGTGCTGGGTAATTCTCTTCGATGGCCTTGACGGTCCGATAGACGACCTCGGTATACGGGACGGGAATACCGAGTCGCTGCCCTTCGTGGAAGACGTATCCCACGGTCTCCTCGATTTCCGTCTGTTTGCCAGCTAGCACATCTTGCAACATCGACGGGATAATGTGGGTGCGGCCACTGGCGGTGACCTGTTGCCCGACCTCGACTAATTTGCGCACCGCTTCCTCGAATGGGGCATCGCGCATGATCCGCATATTGAACAAGCTCCAGGCCGGGTGTTCGGAGAGCGCCACGCCATGCGCCGTGGCGACCGCCGCGACTTCCCGAAACATGTGCACGGCCAAAGTCGCGAGCTGGGGGCTCGACCAGACGTTGTGGACTGGCAGTCGAGTAATGGCGGATAACGGTGCAAACGGGTTCTGAAACGCTTGCTTCGTCCATTCGACGGACACAATATCATCCGCCGCGGCCGCCTTGAGCCCGGAACGAACAAACGCCTCAACAATCTGGGTGACACGCGAGGACGGGCGTTTATCGAGTTCTCCGAAGAAGGTGACGCCATCAAGCGTGTACTCCACCTCACCGTCACGCACCAAGGTGGCACCGATCATCGTCGTGGAGCCCACCACTTTGTCCCAGCCGAACACGCGTGCGAGTTGTTCGTTCTTGACCACGCCGTTTTGGACGGACGCGACACCTCCCACCTTGAGATGCGCCACCCCAGCGAGAGCGCGGTCCATGTCTTTCGTTTTCACGGCGATAATCAGCATATCGGCGTCGCGCAGACTGCTGGCGTCCGCCAAGGCTGGAACCCGTACGTTGAAATTGTCGAATCCACGGAGCTGAAGGCCATGCGCTTGTACCGCGGCCGCATGGCCTGGTCGAGCGATCATAATGGCCTCATCCCCTGCTCGTGTAAGGTATCCGGCAATGACTGAACCCACTCCTCCCGCACCAAGAATGACAACACGCATAGAGCCTCCTTTTTCTTGAGGGGAGATTATTTGTATCTACTTTAAATTCCAAGGCAACCCGAAAAATCGCCAAAATATCTTGACAAATAGCCGCTAAACACCTGAAGTCAGGACACATTTGCTAAAGGGGCGGGTAGCCACGAGTTTTCACTCATGAGAGACTTGGGGGTATGATACACC
>CAMBFS010000189.1 GCA_945865755.1 Klebsiella pneumoniae | reverse complement strand
AGCAGAATAATCAAAGGTTCGTACGATAACAGCCAACTTCCAGCACGGGCTTATTGTAAAAGGTCGGCAGGCGAATGTAGACCAGGCCCAGCAAAACTCCTTAAAATCAAGTGATTTCTTGGATTTACGAAAAGTGTCCTGACATCAGCGCCTGACCCCACAACAAATGCTGCGAGCTCTCCGCGCCCCGCTACAACCGCTTGCCTGGATCAGTGTCGGCATTGTGATCGGCTGGCTCACCGCATCGCAACAACCGCTCACCATACAAACCGCGCATCTGCCTCAAGAGCGCATAGGGACATCGAGTCCACTCCAGGAGACAGCACCGGCACCAAGTATCCGTTCTGATACTCGCTCGCCTTATCAAGGAGCGCGGTCGCTATTACAGGCATTCGGCGCCCCAGCCTCCGCGTTGCTACCGTCAGCAGCACCGGTGGAAGCCAATACCCTAGATCAGCGCGAATCACGGCCAACCACAGCCCAGTTTGGTGGCACCTCGTCGCCGGTCTCCACTCCCTTGATACCGGCCCCTTCCTCTTCCTCTTCACCATCATCATCATCATCATCACCGCCGCCGCCTCTGCTCTCCACCACACGAGCAGCGCCACAATCACCCCCGGCTCCTCCCGTTACCCCCGTGCGTAGCGAAGTCGCCAGGATTATCGCCATGCTCAGACATCCTGTCGCGCCTTCCCCACCACCCGCAGTCGCGAAAGCCTCACGATCAACATCCCTCGCGAGAAAAGCCCGCGTTCCGAAAAGTTGACTCAGGAGTGCCGTCCTCAACTCGAAGCGAGGGTTTCATCGCGATGCGGACTTTCGTCTCAGCCCACATGACGAGCATACTGCTGCTGTCCGAAGCACACTCGTTCACGGACAGAAAGCGCATCCGGCGACTGTTGTTCCACCGCCGCGATGAGCGGGCGCAACCCCCGTCTATTCACCAGTTGAATCAACAACCCAGGGCGCGCGTTGAGTTCCAACACGCACGGTCCACTCTGGGCATCCAGCGTGAGATCAACCCCGATGTACCCAAGCGTGACCGCTTCCGCGCAACGCGCGGCGATCATCAGCAGTTCGTGCCAGTCGGGAATGGTGTGACCACGAAGCCCCTCCCGCGTATCAGGATGATGCGTGATCCACCGTCGCCCAGCCAACGCGGAGGTCGTCACCCCGGTCGTAAGGTCGATCCCAACACCAAGACCACCCTGATGGAGATTGGCCCGTCCACGTGACGCGCGGGTCGCGACCCGCAGCATCGCCATGATCGGAACCCCGCGAAAGACGAGGATGCGAATATCCGGCAGCCCACGAAAGCTGAGCGGCGCGAGCGCCGGATGGACCCGCACCCGGCGTTCAATCAGGGCCTCGTCATAGCGTTGATTGAGCGAGAACACGCCGCCGAGCATATCCGACAAGTGGCTCTCAAGCTCACGCGTGGACATGCGCTGCTCGTTCGACAAGACAAAGCCGCCCGCGCTTTTGCCCGTCACAATGAGCACGCCTTCGCCACCCGCGCCCTGAGCGGGTTTAATGACAAACTCGTCCCAGGCGTGCGACTGCTCGGCGACCCGCGCGATGTCACGCTGGGTGCGGCACACCATCAGGGTGGCCACCACGGGAATCTGGAGCGCGCTCAGCGCGGCTTTGGTCTTGAGTTTATGATCGACCACTTGGAACTGGTGGCGGGGGTTATAACGGGCGATCACATCATGGTTGGACCGATTGAGCCCCAGCATCTGGTGGACAAGCGCGCGGATATGGCGAATCATCCGGAGTATCATCCGGGTGAGACCTTTTGCGTTGTGGGCACGGGCTCCTCCGGGTGAGGGGCGGACAACACCCGGTAGAACCGAATATACTCGACGACCCGCAGCCCACGCCAACGCCCGAGCATCACCTCGACAACGATGACCCCGACCAGCAGTTCGGGAAAGGTCAGCACCAGCGGCTTCAAGCCCGTGTACTCAATCCCAATGTACGAACTGGTCGCGACCAGCAGGGTGTTGAGTGTTAATCGCAACGCTTCGCCGGTGCCGCGTTCGAGCTGGGTATTCGTGAAGTTCTCGATGAGGTTGGCCATAATCACCATCGGGAAAATGTTCACGTGCAAGAGCGCGCCAATCCCCCAGGTGGCCCCCAGGACCGTCAGCCCCACCATGCTGACCGCCATCACCGAAATGAGAATCGCCACCCGCGCTACGAGATGCAGGCGGAGTCGCTGCAAGGCCAACCGTAACCCCGCGCCAATCCCCACCAAGAGAAAGAACACCACGAACCCCCAGGCCAGCCCAGTCGTCAAGAACGCCAGGGACAACAGCATCGGCGCGAAGGTGCCAAATGTCTCCAGCCCAATCACGTTGCGGAGGATCACCAGAAAGAACGCCACCAACGGGAGCACCAGAATCAGGTTGAGGGCGGGCAACGACACATGGGACCGCACGGCCAATGTCCACAAACTGACCACCGCCCGCCGCCACCAGTATTGGTGCGCGAAGGTATCGGCGCTCACAATCGTGGTGTCCACGCCGGCGCGGGCCAGGATATGACGGAGCGGGAGTTTTTCGCGCACACTTGCCCGTCCGCTCTCCCACAGGGCGAGTAGGTCCATTTTTGGACTGACCAACACAATCTCGCGCGGAGTGAGGAGTCGGGCCAGCACCGAAGCGAACACGGTGTTCACCGGCGGGATACTACCACCGGCTATGACGATCCGCAGCTCATCCAGCCGGAGGCCAAACTCACCTTGTGTCATCAGGGCATGAAACCCGGCGGTGTCCACCGTGCGCACGAGCAAGAGATCGGCTTCCCGAATCAGGGTCAGATTGTTACTCACGAGGGCTTGGAGGTACTGTTCACGGGAATGGCTCGCTTCGAAGTCCGCGCTCAGTACCGCGACGTTGACTTGTGTATCCTGGGCCTCGGTGACAATTTGCTCAATGGTCTCCGGCGGAATGGCGCCATCGTTGAGGAGCACAATGGAAGCCAGGGGGCGATCCACGTAGGTGGCGATCGTGTGGATATGGTCGCTGGCGAAGTGGAGTCCCTGACGTTTCGGGCTCGCCTCGCGTTTGTCCGTGGGCACGAGTAACGTGGCACCGCGCGGCACCTGGCGGATGAAAAACGTGTACGCCACCGGCACGGTGCGGGTATGTCTCAGCAGCGGCACGTCATCGCGGTAGAGGGCCAGGTAGGTATTCGGCAGCCAGGCGAAATACCCCCCGGCGGGGTCCATCGGTATCCACCCCCCCCCCACCCAAGCTTCGACCCAGGAGATAGTCGTGCGGGTGCGCGCGGTGTCCCCAAGCCGCACCCCCCCGACAATCCGCGCCGGAATGCCAACCGCGCGCAACAGCGCCACCAGCGCCCGCGTTTTCCCCATCCGACTCCCCCGCGCGGTGGTAAGCACACTGAGGGCATCGTTTTTCTCACTCGTCTCTTTCTCACTTACCTCCTGGGGGGCGGGCAGCGTCGCCACATAGTGATACAGCGCGGAGATGGCGCGATCCATCCGATTCATGCCACTCGTCACGTGGTGGGCTTGTTCTCGCACGAGGGACAGGTCGCTCTGAATGAAGGGCGAAGGCGTGAGAAACACCTGTCGGGACGCCGGTTCTGGTGCCGGGGGAAAAGGCACCGGGGGTACCTCCTTCGCGGTATCCGTGATCTGCACGGTGTACTCATGCACGATCTGCCGCTGGGTGCCTTCCGCGCCCGTCACGGTCCAATGGCCCCACAGGTTGAGACCGTCGGCTTCTTCCCGATAGTTCACCCCATCAGCGGTGGTCTGGCGCGCGAGCACGCTTTGCCGTTCGTCGGATAACGGCATGAGCATTTGCACGTGGGTTCCGGCGGGGGCCGCCGCCAAGTCCATCGTGGCCGAGACTTTCCAATAGGCCGTGGCCAAATGCGCGGGGGTGGCGCGACTGGCGGTCTCCGCGCCCTCGTCACCACTAAACACCTGCGCTTCATCCGCTTCGTCCGCCGCATGCTGGGCGAAGAGCGGAGTGTATGAACAGAGCCAGAGCATGAGCACAAGGCAGGTGCGCATGGCGCGGCCCCGCGCGGGCACCAAGGCCCGCGCTCCGTGAGGGCGCCGGATAAATCCGGCTTTCGAGCCCCATTCATGGGGCGTCTTGGTGTAGCCCGGCGATTGATCGCCGGGGTGCTCCGGACGCTCGGCACAAGCACGATCTCTATCCATATCCAGCATGGTACGTTTATACGTGCTCGTAAGGCTCTGGCACATTCCCAGACTCGGCTGGGAGCAGGCGCGTGGACGCGGGTGCAAGCGAGGCCCCCGTGTTCTCATCCGTGCCGCGGGTTGCGAGGAACTGTCCGACCAAGTCGTGAAACTGCGCGACACTAGCGAGGCCCTTCATACCGTAGCGCAGCGGCTTACAGGGGCCGAACGCGCGCGCATACCAGTCGATCATTTTGCGGAACTGTAAACAGGCGAGATGTTCACCGCGCAGGGCCACCGAGCGGAGAAAATGGCGCGTCATAAACGCCACGCGCTCCAGTAACGTCGGAGGCGGCGGGGGTGGGGTGCCAGTCAGGGCTGCATGAATCTCATGGAACACCCAGGCATTCATCAGCGCCCCACGCCCAATCATCAGGCCCGCGCACCCCGTTTCTTCGAGCATCCGTTGCGCGGAAGCGGCATCCCGCACGTCGCCATTGCCAATCACGGGGAGTGCGCGCACCGACTGAACGACCGCGCGAATCCCGGCGAGGTTGACGGTGCCACCGAACGCGCCTTCACGCGTGCGGCCATGAATGGTCAGCGCGGCGACCCCGGCGTCTTCGAGGATGGGGGCGAGCTGAACCGCTTCGTAAGTATCGCCTTTCCAGCCGAGGCGGGTTTTCACGGTCACGGGAATCCTGACGGCGCGGGTGATGGTACTGACATATTTGCCGGTCGCGATAGGATCACGCAGGAGCGCGGCCCCCGCTCCACGAGTCACCACTTTTTCGACCGGACAGCCCATGTTGATATCGATCACGGCGACCCCTTCGGCTTCGAGCATTTGCGCGGCATCCCGCAGTTCTTCCGCAACAGCGCCAAAAAGTTGGACAGCGAGCGGACTATCCTCTGGGCACGTTTGCGCCAACTCCAACGCTTTCTGTTTTCGCTCCAGCAATGAGCGCGCATGAATGAGTTCGGTCGCGGCTAGGCCAAACCCACCAACCTCGCGCATGCACAAGCGGAACGGCAGCGTGGTGTACGCGGCCAGGGGGGCGAGGAGGAGGTTGGAGGGGAGAGCGAAAGAATTGTTTTGGAAATATATCGTCATTTCGGATCAGGAATCTTCAGTTTCGGAAGTTGCGTGAGATCAACTGGCTCCTGCATCAGGTGAATAGCGTCAATAAGGTTTTCCCGTGCTTCCTCCAATGTCGCTCCCTGCGTGAGCGCCCCTGGGACATCCGCGGTCCACGCCATCCACCATTTTCCGTCTTTCACGAAGGTTGCTCGGATTTTCATTAGTGCGATCTCCTACAATAGCAGAGCGCTTGAAATAAACTCACCATCCCTCATATAAAGATGATATGAAAACCATTGCGGTGAGCATTGATGAAATCACGCTGAACCTTCTTGATGAATTAGCCGCGGCGTCTCCGCGCCATCGGAATCGTTCCGCCTTGGTACGCATCGCGCTTCGTGAATTCGCCGAACGCGAACAGCAACGAAAAAATGAAGCCCAAGAGTATGGGATTTTGCACAAGCATAAGAAATTACTCGCTCGACAGGCTCGTGCTCTCATAGCTGAGCAAGTACGGCTATGAAACGGGGGGAAATCTACCGCACTCAAGAACGCGTACCCGAACGGGGAAGCAAACCAGGTTTTTATGTCGTCGTCTCTCGAACATTCATTGCCAGTCATAAAGACGTATCGACGGTAATCTGTGCCCCGATCTACAGCGAAATTCTCGGGTTAAGCACGGAAGTCGTCCTCGGCCCTGCGGACGGCTTGCCGCATGTCAGCGCGATTCGGTGTGATTTCCTGACGCTCATGTTCAAGTCCAAATTGACGCATTTCATTGCCACGCTGACGCCGATTAAGATGGCAACTCTGGATCGCGCGCTCGCTCACGCGCTCGAGTTACCGAGCGCCCTTCACCTACAATTGCTTCATTAGACCATTCTCGTCGCCGCTCGAATTGCCTTGCGAGTTGTTGGACCGGAAGTCGCACCAATGTCAGGCAACCGTAAGGTACGATCAATCGCGCCGCTAAATCGAACCACACGACATTGCTACAGCCGCCGCCCGACGCTCAAGCACCGGGCTCACACAACAAAGAGGACTGAAGCCCCCTGGGAGCCTGGTTTACCAGGCTTTGTGCTCTGCGCCCGATGATTCATCGTCGGGCGGTGGAGGGCACAAGGTGTGACGAAGTGTACGAATCTTCCGTGGGCCAATTTAGAACTTGGAGGAACTCGAATATGATGAGAAAAGGCCGGTGCTACACCTACGGCCATACGCGTTCGAGCTATCCGGCCAGTCAAGAGTGCGATGCCACCAGCAGCTTGCAGCCCGTCTCCACAGTAGAGGCGAACCAGCCGCCAGTGGCATCCAGTGACAACCCTTGACCTATCGGAGGTCCGCGTTTGTCAGTACCACAAGGCCATTTCGCAGCTCGAAGCCCCCGCGGACGTTGTCCGCGCTCGGACTGAGAACGAACTTGCACAAATGAGCCGCGCCATTAGCAATGTTGTTGACGGCGATGCCACAGCTACTGTTTGGCGCTAACGTCGCGCCACACGAGTCAAAACTCAAGGCAAGATTGACCGCAGGCTGGCCTTCCCTAAAGATCTGGTTAGACACAATGCCAACCGGTCCTGTGCCACCGTTAAAGAGATAGCAAACAGCCGTGTTTTGGGTGGGCCCCCCGTACATTGAGCCCGCAGCCAATATGTCAGCGTGTGCTGCCGTGCTCAGTCCAAGTAGCATGGCGGTGGTGGCGAAAATTCGACGCATCATCATAAGTGGTCCTCCTTACAAGGTGAAAGGTGTATAAGGATCGGCGCATCAATTACTGTCGGATAAAGGGGGAAGGTTGGGGGATGGCGCGATAGTTCCATTTGGGGAGGCGGGCATCGAACACGATGGGGAGGGCGGCTTTGAAGGCGGCGGCGACTTGACGCCCGGTTTGGTAGACCCGGC
>CAMBFS010000188.1 GCA_945865755.1 Klebsiella pneumoniae | reverse complement strand
TCACTTCCCCTTCCAGCAGTTCGCTGAGCCCCGTCGCGGTGGTGGCCCCAAAGGACGCCAGCAAGTAATCGGAATACAAATCGGCTATCGCTTGTGCTTTCATATCGGCGATTCTATACCTTTTTTGTCCCTGGCGCGTAAGGTGAGCTTGTATGTGAGCGGACACCGTGAAGTCGGCGTGCGCACGAGTCCCGACTCGGACGGGACGGCCATGGTCACGTTGAAAACCGGAGATGAGGTCACCTTGGTCAGTGGGACAGGGGACTATTATCTTGTCACCCTGCCCAGTGGTTCTCGCGGATACGTGCAAAAAAGCGGCATGACGGACCAAGAGCCGGCCGAGGTCCGGCTGCAAAAACTCGAACAAAAAACTCAGCAGCAAATTAAGGAACTGCAAGCGAAAACCGAAGAACAAGAGCGCCAACTGGCGGCATTGCGCCAGGACCGTGGGCAACTCGACACCGCGCGGAAGCAAGCCGAAACAAAAGCCAGTGAGCAAGCAAAACGGGCCGCGGAACTCGAGGTCCAACAGGAAGGCATTGTGCGCGATTTCTACATTCGTTGGTTCCTCGCCGGAGCGGGCGTGTTAGGTGCGGGCTTGCTCCTGGGATGGGTTTGGCGCGGCGTCGCGCAACGCAATCGCCGCGCCGGGATCAGTTTTGGGCGGTAACAAATTTCGGGTTCCAAGTCTCAAGTCTCAAGCCTCAAGTCTCAAGTCACCATCCCATCGCATACGAAGGCATCCGTTTACTTTGCTCCCCACGCGGGTCGGCACCGCCATGCAACACGCCGCGTTCCAGATCGACACGAATGCCGAGCACATCGCCTTCACTCCATCCTTCCTTCACTTCGAGTTTGTGACCACGCGCGGCAAGTTCCTGGCATACGTCCGCTGGGAGGCGATTCTCGACGCGTAGCAGTCCAGGCACGGCATTGTGGGGATAAAAGCTCGACGGAAAGTGCGCGATCGAGAACCGTGTCGCTTCGATGGCATCTTGGATCGGCATGCCAAACTCCACCACGTTAAGAAAAAACTGTAACGTCCATTGGTCCTGCTGGTCTCCTCCGGGCGTGCCGAAGACCATGCACGGAGCACCATTGCGTAAGACAAGTGTTGGCGTGAGTGTTGTGCGCGGGCGCTTGCCAGGCACCAAGGCATTGGGATGGCGCGGATCAAGATAGAAGGTTTGCACGCGTGTGCCGAGAGGAAAGCCGACGCCATCGACAACCGGAGATGAAGGAATCCACGCGCCACTGGGAGTAAACGACGCCATGTTGCGTTCTTTATCGACGACCGTGACGTACACGGTTCCTGGCCCCCAATTTTGCGCGGCGAAGATGGTTTCTCCTTGAAGCATCGCCGTGCCAGTGCGGGGATTGCCGGGGCGCTGGTCAAGTGAGGCTCGACGCGGGTCAATAAGAGCGCGCCGACGCGTGGCATAGTCTTTCGCGAGCAGCCCCGCCATCGGCACATCAACAAAATCTGGATCGCCGTAGTATTGCTCGCGATCAGCGAAAGCGAGTTTCGCCGCTTCGACCAGCGTATGGATGTAATCGGCGCTGTTGTGGCCCATGCCTTTAAGATCGTACCCTTCGAGTAACGTGAGTTGCTGCAAAAAGACTGGCCCTTGGCTCCAGGGGCCACATTTGTAGACCTGATACCCGCGATAATCGCAGGAGACAGGCGCTTCGATCTTGCAATGAAAGTTCGCGAAGTCTTCCAGTGTTAAAAAGCCTCCTCGTGTTTTCGCGTGCTCGACGAGAATATGGGCGATCTCTCCCGTGTAAAATTCATCACGCGCGGCGGCGAGCCCATGCGCGCGCCCTTGGCTCTGGCCTTTCTTTTCGGCGTCAATCAGGCGACGAAACGTGCGCGCCAAGTCTGGATTTTTCAGCAGCTCACCGACATCAGGAAGTCGTCCGCCGGGCAAATAGACCTTTGCTGATGACGGCCACGCTTTGCGAAAATGGTCCGCATTGCCCGCGACGGAAAAGTCCGAGAGCATATACACCGGTGCGGGACCACGCAGCGCGGGATGGAGTGGGAATCCCCCTTCGGCCAATTCCAAGGCGGGCTGCACCACCTCGGCAAAACTGAAAGTGCCAAAGCGCTGCAAAATCGTCAGGAAGGAATCGGGTGCCGCGCAGGGCCCAGCCGCGAGTACATCAGAGAAAGGAATCAGTGTGATGCCGCGCTGTTGGAATGCCTCAATGGTCGCGGCTTTCGGTGCCACGGTATCGCCATTGATGGAAAAGACATTTTTCTCCCGTGCGAGATAGGCTAGCGCGGAAATCTCCCCACCGAACGTGTGCATGTGGGGATTCAACACCCCCTCCGCGAGTGCGGCGGCTATTGCGGCATCAAACGCATTGCCGCCGGCATGGAGCATCCGCATTCCTGCTTCAGCGGACAGATAATGCTCGGTCGCGATCATACCCCTGCTGCCCATCAGTGTCGGACGATACGCCATAGTTTCTCCTTCGTGGGGGGGAAGAACAGTAGCCAGTAGTCAGTAGTCAGTAGCCAGTAGGGAGGACGAAGAGGATGACATGCTGACTACTGGCTACTGACTACTCTTCCCACTGAGTTCTCTCACCCGCTCCTCTACCACGTCCGGGGGACAGAGGGAAAGGAACCACCGCGCGGCGAGAACAATAACGCCCAAGTCATCCAATGCACCGAACAAGGGATTGAGTAAGAAGGGGATAAAATCGATGGGCGACAAGACATACAGTGCCGCGGCAACCAGGATCGCCTTGGCTCGGAAGGGGACGCGGTCATCCGTGAACAGTCGCCAGTACAGCTTCACGAAGTTCGGCAGATGCGACGCCAAGCGCAGCAGTTGCCAGGTGGAAAGGCCGGTGGGGGGGATATCCATGCTCTGCCTCCTCAGGTTCGCGAGATCGCTGTGGGGAAGAGCCCCACTGATTATGATGAGACGCGAACCTCAACTCCCCCACTCTAGGGGATTCCGTCTTCACGAGACAAGCCTCCATGTCCCCCTCTTGTCCGCCAAGCGTAGGTCGCCATGGCACATCGGCCCCGCCCCTTGTGGAGAGAGGCGGGTTTGTGGCATCACTGCGGGAATAAACTTCAGCGTTTATAGATTGTCGCTAAGTGAGGAGGCAGTAGTATGTCGAATAATGACGCGCGCACCTGCCGTGCTCCCCCGAGTGAGGGACACTGACAGTGGGGCGATGAATACTTGAAACAGCACGTAACTGCTAGACACTTCGCAAAAAGGAGAACCACGATGAAATTATTTCGATGGGGATTGGCGGCACTCGCCGTTGTAAGCCTCGTAACATCCATCACTCCCGCATCCGCCGAACTGACACCTGGAACCAAATTAGGCAAAGCCAATTGCCAAGAAGCCAAAGACTTCCTGCCGGAGCATGTCATGGATAAATTCTGCTCTGGACAGTACGAAGCCGAAATCGTCGACGTCAAAGACGCTGATTTTCAGTACAGCAGCAAATTTAAGGCTGGGTCTGAATCCAACGCCGGGAAGTACTATGTGACCGACCAAGGGTACATGTACGAAACCGCCACCAAGAGCTGGCCCCATTTCTGGTACGGCTTCCCCTTCCCAGGACAGATTGATGACAAAGATCCCCAAGCGGCCAACAAAATCATGTATAATCATCAGGTTGCGCGATTCCAGGTTGACGACGTCTACTGGTTTCTCGCGATCAAATGGGCGCGGCCCAGTGGATTTGACCGCTCCGTTGAGTTCGGTGCGTATGCCCGCTGGAACATTGGCCGTCATTCCGGCGCACCGACCGACAATCCGGATGATTGTTACCTGAAAGACTTGCTTTTTGGTGTGGCTCCGTATGACGTCGTCGGCGTGTCGAACATGACGTGGTGGCATACCGACCCCGACAAGTGGCAGTCCGTGTGGGCCTTCGTTCCCACCATTCGTCGCGTCCGTCGTCTGACCGCGTCGAACTCTTCGGAAGGGATGTTCGGTTCGACCATGGCCCGTGACGACGCGTACGGCTGGGGCGGCAAAATCCAGTACATGAATTGGAAGCTGATTGGTGCGAAAGAGATCTTGGTGCCAATCGCTCCCACGGGAATCGAAAAGGCCATGATTGCTGGCGACCCAGCTCCGAAGAAACTCACGGCGGACCCCGGCATCATTAAGGTGAAAGGGCAGGTCCCGGCCGGACAAGTGCCTCGCATTACCTGGTCTCCAGAAGAAAAAATCATTCCTGGTTATGAAAAAGAAGGGTGGACTGGTGCCGCTTTTGCCCCAACCAATTTGAAATTGGCGAAACGGAAATGCTGGATCGTCGAAGCGACGCCAAAGGATCCCTACTACGCGTACGGTCGGCGTGTGATCTATATTGATCAAGCCGCGTACTGGGCGTATTGGGCGACCCTCTATGATCGTGCTGGCGAATATTGGAAGACGATCCTCTGGCAAGACAAAATGGCCTACACCCCAGGCCGTGACATGACGACTCGGCATCCCTTCTTCGGTTCGGCTGAGGACGTGCGTCAGAATATGGCGACCTTCTTCGATGTCCAGTCGAAAGGGTACTTCACCGAGTATCAGATCGGGCTCCCGGATACGACCTTTAGCACATCGAATCTATCTTCGATGGGTAAGTAACGCCTAAAAAAGGGGAAACGGGAAAGAGGGAAAAAGGGGAAACGGAAGATTCCAAGCCGCCCCCTTTTCCCGATTCCTATTCCCCCCTTTCCCCGTTTCCCCCCTTTCCCATTTTCCCCTTTCTCTCCAGGTTGCATCATGGTACGGATGCCCGTGCCGCACCGCCCTTTGTCGTACTGAAGTATGCGCATTCTGGTCATTGAAGACGAAAAGAAAGTCGCCAGCTTTATCCAGCGTGGCCTGGAAGCCGAGCATTACCAGGTCGATGTCGCCCACGACGGCGAGGC
Organism: Klebsiella pneumoniae; assembly: GCA_945865755.1. Lineage (GTDB taxonomy): Bacteria > Desulfobacterota > Binatia > Bin18 > Bin18 > JABFSC01. Next base: position 2,416 of record CAMBFS010000188.1, on the reverse strand, counting down.
TGGGCTCCTCCAATTATTCGACAACGACTATGACGCGCTGATTCTTGACGTGATGCTGCCCAAGCGTGATGGGTTGTCGATTTTACGCGACCTGCGCACGCGGAAGCTCGCGGTCCCGGTCCTCATGCTCACCGCACGTGATACCATCGCTGATAAAGTCGCCGGCCTCGACCAGGGCGCGGACGATTATCTCACCAAACCCTTCGCGTTTGAGGAATTGCTAGCGCGCTTGCGTGCACTCCTGCGACGAGGCGTGTCCTCTCCCGCGCCAGAACTCACCCTTGCTGACGTGCGGCTTGATTTGGTCTCCCATCAAGTCACCCGCGCGGGCAAACGTATCGACCTTACCGCAAAAGAGTTCGCGTTACTCGAATTTTTCCTCCGTCAGCCGGGCCGAGTCTTGAGTCGAGCGCTCATTGCCCAGCATGTCTGGGGCGTCGATTTTGACACCTTCACCAATGTGATTGATGTGTACGTGAACTATTTGCGCAAGAAAATCGATACCGATTTCGAGCCGAAACTGCTCCACACCGTGCGCGGGGTCGGGTACGTGATGAAGACCCCAGAGTTGTAGCCATGCGATTGTGGCCTCGGACGCTCAGAGCACGGTTAACGTTGTGGTACACCGCCTTCTTCTCTGGGATGCTCGCGGTCTTAGGGATTAGCGCGTTGATCCTGTTGGATCGCGGCTTGCGCGACAACATCGATGCGTCCCTCAAGTCCGTCGCGCAAGCCATCGCCGAATCCTCACGACGGCAGGCTTCGGTCGGAACGCCCTTTGATGATCTGCTCGATTCGATGCTGCCACCTGGCCTCACCGAACGATTCTTCAGTTTACTTGATCCGTTCGGTCGCCCCGACCCGCGCGTCGCCTCGCGCAGCCGTCTCCACCTGCCACTCAGCGTGGAAGCGCTGCGGAATGCCGAGCAGGGGCAAGAAACCTATCAGACTCTGCGGATGGCGGGGATGTCTGATTTTTCCATTCGGATGTTGACGTTGCCAGTCATCGAACGCGGTCGCATCATTCATCTCGTCCAAGTGGCCATGCCACTCGAAAGTACCGAGGCGGCACGGTCTCGGTTCTTATTGATCTTGTTGACCCTGGCCCCTCTCGCGTTGGGTGGCGTAGCCGCGGGCGGATGGTTTCTCGCTGGTCGCACCTTGGCTCCGGTGGATCGCATGGTGGAGACCGCGCGCAAGATCGAGGCCGAGGATTTGTCCCAACGCATTGAGACAGGAGAAAGTAACGACGAGTTAGGCAGACTGGCGCGGGTCCTGAATGACATGCTGATGCGTTTGGAAAGTTCCTTCGCGGCGGTGCGGCACTTCAGCGCCGACGCGGCGCATGAATTACGGACACCCCTGACCATTCTCAAGGGCGAGATTGAAGTCGCCCTGCGTGCACCTCGTCCTGACGAGGAATATCGGCGCGTGCTAGCGAGCTGTCTCGAAGAAGTGGATCGGTTGAGCACGCTCGTTCAAGACCTGCTGTTCCTGGCCCGCTCTGACAGCGGCAACCTGGAGGCTGGCAAAACACCGGTCAATGTGGAAGATGTCGTGGTGGATGTCGCCCCTTCACTTCAGGCGTTAGCCGAAGCAACGGGAGTGACCTTTACGGTGACGGCAACCACGCCAGCGTGGGTTGCGGGCAATGCGTCCATGTTGTTTCGTCTGCTGTTCAATCTCGGAGAAAATGCCATCAAATACACGCAGGCTGGGGGAGCTGTCGAAGTCGCCCTGCACCGGAATGGCCAGGAAGCCACACTCGAAGTGAGGGACACCGGGCCGGGAATTCCGTCAGAGGAGCAAGCCCGCATCTTTGATCGGTTCTATCGGAGTGATCCTGCCCGCAGCCGCGGCGGGACTGGCCTGGGTCTTGCTTTGGCGCGTTCAATCGTTCTTCTTCATCACGGACACCTGACGGTCGAAAGCACGGAGGGCCGGGGCAGTTGTTTTCGGGTGGTGGTGCCGGTGGTGACTCCACCGGCAATGTAGCGGTTCAAGATACGCTCTCTCGCTCTCCGAGTGCCGACTCGTTCACGAGGCTCCCGATTTGCCTCTGTAACTTCTGATACACCTCCGAGGCCATCCGCGCGCCGATCACTTTGCGGAAGCCTTCCTCATTCATAAAGCGCGCGAAAATTTCTTCGTTTTGCTCCATCCGCTCGACAAAGAGGGTGTCGAGCAGATGGGTGAAAACAAGAACGAATTTGTCTACTGGATTAACCCGCGCCGCTTGTTGCAGACTGGCATCTGCTAACGCCGCCTCCATGATCTGATCGAAGAAGAGCTGGTCCGCCTCGGTGAAGTCCGTGCCGAATCGTGCATTGACCACATCAATCAATCGCGAAAACCGCACGACTTCTTCTCGCACTAACCCACTCCCCACCCAATAGTGTTCGGCACAAAGGTTGAT
>CAMBFS010000187.1 GCA_945865755.1 Klebsiella pneumoniae | reverse complement strand
TACCCGGGGCCTGGTGGAAAACGGAGCATGTGGAACCGATGCTCGCCCTGCGGGTGGTCCGAGCGAATCAGGAGTGGGACTCCTATTGGGGACAGCTCGCGGCGGCAGCCTGATGGGGCTCTGCCCCCGCACTTTGAATCGCACCCGTTCTCCATGGTCATTGGTGGAACGACCAAGAACGATTATAGCCCCGTCTATTGGCAGATTTATGAGGTCACCGGCATCGGCAAAGGGCAGCCGGTCCAAATCCGCAAGCTCCTCCAACCAGCGGATACCAACAATGTGTCCCCCTTCTACGGAACCGATGATCGTATTTTGTTCACCTCGGACCGCCCCCGCAATGGCAGTCGTCTGCTCTATCCACAACTCGACGAGTACGAATCAACAGCGATCGTCACTGGCATCTGGTCAATGCTGCCCAATGGGACAGGACTCCGTCTCCTTGATCACACCCCTTCGGGAGCGTTCACACCGAGTATCGCGTCGGACGGGCGGATCATTTACACCCGTTGGGATCATCTCCAACGCGACCAGCAGAACAACGAGGGCACTCTCTCCTACGGCGCCTTCAATTTCCTGTCGGAAGCCAGTACCCAGAAGCTCACCACGAATACGGAAATTTTCCCAGAACTCCGCACTCAGCCCTCCGGCAGCTACTATCATGGGCATCGGATGAATGTCTTCTTTCCGTGGCAGATCAATGAGGATGGGACCGGGATAGAGACACTCAATCATATTGGCCGTCACGAATTGTCTGGCTACTTCGATTCCTCGCATAACGGGTTGCCGGAGTTTATTGCCCCAACAGGGAGGCGGATTACCGATCTCTTTTTGCAAATCAAGGAATCACCGACCCGACCCGGCTATTTCTTTGGGATCAAAGCGCCCGAGTTCGCCACGCATGCGGCCGGTCAAATCATTGGTCTCAACGGGTTGGCCACGGTGAATGCGGATACCATGCAGGTGGACTACGTGGGGAATCCGCTTTCCGCCACCTACACAGAGGATGGGGTCACTCCGCCAGCCAACTTTCCCGGTCACTTCCGCAACCCCACGCCGTTGTCCAATGGCCTGCTTATCGCCGTGCGTGCCACCTCGCCCTACGCGGATCGGCGGACCGGCGGGCCGCTCAGCTCACGCTATAACTTTCATCTCGTACAGATGATCGCAGGCGTTCCCTATTGGACTCCTACCGCTCCGATTCTCCCCGCCATCACGAAGACGATTTCGTACTGGGATAACCAGTCCTATAAACAACTTTCCTATACCGGCCGCCTGTGGGAACTCGATCCAATCGAGGTGCGCGCGCGGACACGGCCAGCACGGCATACGACGCCGGTCCCGGCAATTGAAACCCAGATCCTGGAGCAGGAACTTGGTGGTCTAGCGGGAGTGCAACAGATGCGCACCTTTCTGGCCGCGCGCAAGCTCGCGTTAGTCGTGAGCCGCAATGTCACTCGTCGTGGAGATCGTCAGCAGGATTTCAATCTCAAAATCACGGGCAGCAGCACGCAAACCGCGCTGCCAGGAACAACGCCCGTGGAAATTTCCCACTTGCAATTTTTTCAGGGAGATTTGCTGCGCGGATATACCACGATTTCCCCAGGACGGCGGGTGCTTGGAAAAGTGATGCACAATGGGCTGTTGCCACCGTTGCCCGCTGGTCCAGCGGGAAGTGTGAAGCTAGGGCCGGATGGGAGCATGGCGGCCTTTGTCCCAGCGGAACGTGCCTTATCCTGGCAACTCACAACACCGACCGGGACGCCAATCATCCGCGAACGCTACTGGGTAACTTTTGCCCCTGGTGAAATCCGGGTGTGCGCCAATTGCCACGGCGTCAATACGAAAGATACCGTGCTCGGACAACCGGAACCGACGAATCCGCCGCAAGCTCTTCGCACGCTGCTACGGTGGTATCGCGCCACGTATGTGCCGTAGACTCAAGATCTGAAAATTCGTCCATCACGGTGGCTACGCGCGATTGACCCGCGAAGCGCGATCTCAGGGATGGCGAGGCCATTTAGGCAACGACCTCGCCATCCACCCAGCCAAACTCTCCACTCGCGAGGCGGATGCGAATCCACTCGCCTTCCGTGTCGCCCTTCCATGCCTGGTGGAAGGGAATGGAACACTTGTGCCCTCTCCGGGGTGAGTGGCGAGTCACAAGGGAACACCTATATCCCAGCGACCTTGTGTCAGATAAGACAAGGCACGAAACGAAAGAAGATTCTCATGCGAAAATTCCATTCACATCGTCGCAAAGCCCATGTTGCTCTTATCGTCGTGCTGACGTTCCTCTTTTCCACCCGTCCCTTTACTCGTGCCGTCGCGGATGACACTGAGGCGCAGCATCGTTTCGCGCCGAACATCTACAAAGGTCGCGAGATCGCCGCGCCCATGAGCTATTTGGGAGCGGATTGGTTGGAACGAGACGAGCGTGAGCGTCTGGAACAGCCGGAAAAAGTGCTTGACCTGCTGAAGCTCATGCCAGGACAAATGGTCGCGGACATCGGGGCGGGAACCGGATACTACAGTCTGCGGTTGGCGAGACGTGTCGGCCCACAAGGTCGCGTGCTGGCCACGGATATTCAACCGGAAATGATCGCGCGTCTCCACGTCAATATGAAGAAAGCCAAGGTCAGCAACATTGATCCGGTGGTCTGCACGCCAACCGACGCCAAACTGCCGTCTGGCACCCTCGATCTTGCCCTGATGGTGGACGTGTACCACGAGCTGGCCAATCCCGAAGAGACGATGGCCCAGGTCCGGCGTGCGCTCAAACCGGACGGACGACTGGTGATGATCGAATATCGCGGGGAAGACCCAACGGTCCCGATCAAGCCTGAACATAAAATGACTCTCGCGCAAATCCGCGAAGAACTGACCCCCATGGGGTTTCGTATCCAAGAAACTTTCGATTTCCTTCCACGCCAGCACGTGATAGTGTTCGCCCCAACAGAACCGCAGCCATAGGTCAGTCCACGAGTTGCGAGTCTAAAAAAGAAAACACGCGAGAAAGAGGTCACGTTGACAGGGCAACCCAATAACACATCGAACGGTTCTCGTTTCCCTGCTCCCCGACACCCGAAACTGTCCTGCGCGGTTGTCGTCGCTTCGTTCCGTCCCGGTCAGCTCATTGACCAATGCTTACACTCATTGCTTGCGCAAGAGGGCGTTGCCAATGTCCAGATTGTGGTGGTCGATAGTTCCGCCGACGGCACCGCGGAGCGCCTCCGCCGCGATTTTCCAACGATTGACGTGATTGGTCTCGCACAACAAACGCATCAATCCATCGCGCGCAACATTGGCATTGCACAGACACACGCTCCGTTCATCGCGATCACGGATCAAGACTGCCTCGTTCCCCCGGATTGGCTTGCTCGCCTCTTAGCCCGCCATCAAGAAGACGACTATGCCGTCGTCGGGGGGTCCATTGGCAATGGAACCCCAGAGAGTGTCGTCGGCACGGCGAGTTATCTCATTGAGTTTAATGAATTTCTTCCGGCGAGCTCCTCGTATCTCGTGCCGATGGTGCCGCACTGTAACGTCTGCTTTCGCCGCGAGGCCTTTTCCACCGTGGGACCGTTTATCGCCATGCCTCCCGGCGCGGAGGATCAAGTCTACAATTTCCTCCTCTCGCAAAAAGGACAACGCATTCTTTTTGACCCCACCATTGTCGTGACCCATCAGAATCGCACCGATTTTTCCGCGTTTCTCCGCCATCAGCGTTTGCTCGGATTCGGTTCGGCTATCGCCCGCCGGACCGTTGCCATCCCAGGTCAATTGTTCATCCACCATCCCACGCTCTCGTACGCGCTCCCTTTCGTGCGGCTCTTACGAACTCAGGCACGGCTCTTGTCCACCAATCGGCCCGCATTGCTGCGCTATTTGCGCCTCCTGCCTCTGCTTCTTCCTGGGTATGTGTCCTGGACAAAAGGATTTCGCGCGGGGCTGCGCCACAACCTGTCACCCACGCGCGCGCTTGATGCCAGTACCAATGACAACGACGAAGGGTGTCCATCATAGATTGTAGCAAAGGACAGGTGTGGGCACGTGATCAGTAGTGACAGTATTTCTGTTATTATTCCGGCATTGAATGAAGCCGAAGCCTTGCCAGAATTGATTGAACGCACGAACGCCGTGCTGCAACAACTGGCGCAGCCGTATGAAATCCTCGTGATCGACGACGGGAGTACGGATGACACCCCGCTCGTCCTACGGGAACTGTCCCACCGGTACGCGCATCTGTCAGTGATCCGCTTCCGGCGGAATTATGGAAAAGCCGCCGCGCTCGCCGAAGCGTTCAGTCGCGCCCAAGGGAATTTTCTCATCACTATAGACGGTGATCTGCAAGACTCGCCAGAAGAAATTCCCCACCTCTTACAGCAACTGCGCGAACGCTATGACGTGGTCTGCGGGTGGAAACAGCACCGCCAAGACCCGTGGTCGCGCGTGCTCGGTTCACGGTTGTTCAATCTCCTCACCGGCCTTATGACTGGTCTCAAACTGCATGACATCAATTGTGGACTGAAAGGCTATCGCCGGCAGGTGGTGCAAGAGTTACGTCTCTATGGAGAAATGCACCGCTTCATTCCAGTCATCGCTCGCCACCGTGGATTCTTAATCGGCGAAATTCCCGTTGAACATTTCCCCCGCCGCTTTGGCTACTCTCGCTATGGCTGGTCGCGTCCGCTCAGTGGGCTGTTTGATCTCATCACCTTACTGATGTTGGGACGGTACACCCATAAGCCGCTCCATTTCTTTGGCATGCTCGGACTCGGCTGCTTTGGAGTCGGGCTGGCCATTTCCGCGCTCTTATCCGTGCAGTGGGCCGCTGGCCACTGGATCGGGAATCGCCCCATGTTGCTCTTTAGTATTTTTCTGATGCTGTCCGGCCTGCAATTCATTTTCTTTGGCTTGCTAGCCGAACTGCTGATTTATCTCAGCGGGCGACGGGAAGATTGCGGCATTGACGAAGAGATTGTCGGCCTGATGACCAACGGCGAGGCAAAAGCACCGCGCCATCCGAACGGCATTGATGCGACTACGCACCCAACGCCACCAAGCTGACACGGTCATTGATAAAACGTCCGCTGAAAGGCGACAAACTCACCCTGACGACAGACAAGCCGCCACCACACCGCGCGCAGGAAGCCCGACCCATAGCCGAGCAATTGCACCAAAGCCGCAACAAGGCTGAGACCACCAATCGCCACACTCCGCGTACGATACGTGGCATCGGCGACAAGTAATGCGGCATACACGAACACTCCGCTCGCCGCCCACAGCGCCGCGCGTGGACTCACCAGCAGTCCCACTCCCACCCCAAGGCAATACAACAAAAACAGCGCGGGGAAAAAATGCGCTAGATGGAGTGTTTCCGGATGGCGCAGGTAGAGATTGATTCGGGCGATGCCAAAATTGTGCACTTGTTTGAAGAACTGTCGCCACGACACCCGGCGCTTGTGATACACGAAGGCGTCTGCGATCAGGGCGGTGGAGAATCCCAATTTGATGATTCGGGCGCTGAACTCCACATCTTCGCCAAAGCGCATCGTCGAAAACCCTCCGGTCGCGGTGTGGACTTTCCGGGCGACCCCCATATTGAAGCCGCGCGGATGGAACTTCCCAACATGCCGTTTCCGGCCACGAATACCACCGGTCGTCAACACCGAGGTCATCGTGTAGTTGATGGCCCGCTGGATCGGCAAAAATGAGGGGAGCGCGGCATCCGGCCCACCAAACGCGTCAATCGAAGCTGTCATTAAAGCCTGATGCACGGTTTCAAGATAGCGGGGCGGGAGCACGCAATCCGAATCAATGAAGAGGAAATAGTCCCCAGCGGCCTGCTGACAGCCATAATTGCGAGCCCTCCCCGTGCCAACATTGACAATGCGATAATACTGGAGGGGAAACATCCCTGAGAACTGCCGGACTATGTCCTCGGCGGGAATCGTTGAGCCGTCTTCAACGACAACAACCTCAAACTGTTTGCACGTTTGCACCGTCAGGCTCTGGAGCAGTTCCCGGAGTTCTTCGGGGCGGTTGAAAATCGGAATGATAAACGAATACAGTGTCACGGTTGGTCAACGTACCTGAAGCACGCACGGAATGCCAAGGCAATCAGTGCGTATTGGGGACCTTGGACCTTGGACCTTGGACCACAAACCCGAAACCCCGAAACCCGAAACCATCGTGCATCTAAAACTTACACTCGAATACGACGGCACCAATTACCACGGCTGGCAGTTGCAGAAAAACGCCACCACGGTGCAAGGAGCCCTCGAAGCGGTCCTCGCCAAGTTCTTTGGCGAGCCGATCCGCGCACGGGTTGCTGGCCGGACCGATACTGGCGTCCATGCCTTGGGGCAAGTCGTGTCGTTCAAGAGCGAAAAAGTGAAGGAGCTGCACGAGCTACAACGTGCCCTCAATGCGCTCTTACCGCGCGATATTGTGGTCCGCCACGTCGAACCGGTCCCCGATCATTTCAATCCACGCCGAGATGCCCTGAGTCGGACCTATCGCTATCAGCTCTGGCACCATCCCTGGCCGTCGGCGCTGTGGGCCCGGTATTCGTGGCATGTCTGGGTTCCGCTCGACCAACAGGCGATGAATCAGGCGGCCGCGGTGCTGGTTGGTGACCACGATTTCTCGTCCTTTCAAGGAGCGGATTGGGTCGAGCATAATCCCCACCGCACCATGCTACGGAGCACGATCCGTGAGGAGGGCGATTTTCTGATTTACGATGTCGAAGCACGCTCATTCCTCCGTCACATGGTCCGCAACATTGTCGGCACGCTAGTCGATGTCGGTCGCGGTGCGCTCAGCGTGGAAGGATTCGCCGAGATCTTCGCCGCCCGCGACCGGACTCGCGCCGGACGGAATGCCCCACCGCAAGGGCTTTTTCTGGTAAAGGTTACGTATCCGGAAGGACCGGGGACCGAAGACTGGGGACCGAGGCCAGCACTCAGAACTGTTTAGGTGATTTCTCGAAATGAATATACCGTTTCTAGGTAGCCTGGATGAAGCGGAGCGGAATCCAGGTTCCGCGCGGGACACCCCGGATTCCGCTCCGCTCCATCCGGGCTACATGGGATAGTCTTTTCCGGAAATCGCCTTAGACCTTGGACCTTGGACCTTGGACCTTGGACCTTAAACGTATGATGAATCTCCTACAAGACATAACCGATGCCCTCTCCCTGCACGGGTTGAACCTGATTGGCACGACAACGGTCGCCAACTACGAAGCCCTCGTCCCCGCGCAGTATCAAGTTGCGGCACTCATGCCGCGCGCGAAAACGCTGATCGTCATCGGCAATGGCGGAGGCGATTT
>CAMBFS010000186.1 GCA_945865755.1 Klebsiella pneumoniae | reverse complement strand
CATAAACCGAGTGAGTTCAAGGGCTACGTGGACACCAACCTGAAGAGGGTGGTTCAGATATCATGACTCTTCATAGTTTCTAACCCATTGGAATGATTCAGTTTAGCAATTCTTAGAAGTTGTTCTCAAAATGAGCGAACGGTAAGTATTCTTCTTCTACAGCGAGGATTCACTTGCGCACCGAAAAAATAAACCGCATTCGCGAACAGATAGCAGAGCACACGTATAACGTGCCCACCGAAGAAGTGGCAAAGGCTCTCCTCCAGACCGACCGATTCTTTCTGTCCCGAGGAGTAAAAAAGGGACTTAGGCCCCCTCAATCTTCTCGCAAAAAAGGAGAACTGCCCAAATGAACACGGAAGCACGTCAGGCAAAAGTTCGGCGATTGAAAGACCAAATCAATCAGGGACTGTATCGCATCGATGCCCGAGCCGTGGCGAAAGCCATCCTTCTTTCCGAACGATGGTTCCATCGCCTTGTCCCCGTGACTGGTGACGCCCATGGCCAGCGGAGACTCGTGGAACGACGGAGTCCCTCGTATAGTCGTCAAGGGCGAAGCGAGAGACGACTACGTGTAACGTCTCCTCTGCAAGAACGACAGCTCATGGTGTGTCGTACCGGGGAGTCGCGGGCGTTATTTTTTTAGGGCATCGCCACCGGTCGGTTCTTTTGCGCCTCCCGCGAGAGGAAAAGAAGGAAGGACCTGGTACCCACGACCGTCACTGACGAGCGTGATCGTCCCTTGCTCATCCGTCCGCAGAAACGTGCCTCCGTGTTGTTCATAGCGTCGGACCACCTCTGGCGCGGGAAAGCGGAAGCGATTGCGAAATCCTAGCGAGGCCACGGCAATGCGTGGCGCGGTGGTCTGTACAAAAGCCGGGCTGCTCGAAGTGCGACTGCCGTGATGCGGCACCTTGACAATTTCACTCGCGAGCTCTCCGTGGGTTGAGAGCAGCACCGATTCTCCTTCCGCTTCGATATCCCCGGTGAATAACACATCGATCGCGCCGTAACTCAGGCGCAAGACCAGCGATGCGTTATTGGCATCAAGCCCCGTGTGTTGACACGGTGGATGCAAAATCTGAATCCGCACCTTGTCGAATATGATGGGTGGCATCTCGCGACACAGGACGCGAGAGCGCACCTCGTGCTTCGCCAGAATTGCTTGGAGCCGCGGAAATTTTCCACTCCGCGTGACTTCGCCATTCGACCAGAATTCACGCGGCGAAAAATGCTCGACCAGATAGGGCAACCCACCATAATGATCGAGTTGCGGGTGGCTGAGGACCAGCATATCGACGCGTCCAATTTTGCGGCTCCACAGAAACGGCGCGAGGAGCGCTTCCCCCGCGTCAAAATTCTCGCTCGCGAATCCTCCTCCGTCGATCACCATTACCTGTGAGTCGGGCAGTTCGACCACCGCGGCATCGCCTTGTCCTACGTCGAGAAAGGTGATGCGTAATTCCTCCCGATAATACCGGTGCCACGTCCAACCCGCGATGTCGAACAGCAGGACGCTCAGCAACAGGTGGGGGAGGAAGCGGAGTGGGGCACGAAGTTGGCGGAGTCTCGCACGAAAAACCGCGCAGCAAAGCAGACCATACAAGAGCGCCAACTCGAATAGATTGGGGGTCACTGTCTGTATGGCCGCATACGGAACAGTGGCGAACCCTTCCGCGGCCCAAATGCCAAGGCGAATGACGGCCCCCGCGCTCAGAACAAAGACGGTTGCGAGACCAGAGTGGAAAAAGAGCAATCCAGCGGCCAGCAGGCCCAGAATCACCGCCGCGCTTCCGAGAAGCGGGACAATCACGGCATTGGCTACGAGGCCAATCAGCGCGACTTGGTTAAAGTAGGCGGCGGTAAGGGGCAGTGTCCCAAGCAAGGCACCTCCTGAGATCGCCAGATAGGTTCCGCCCCAGCGGAGCAGACGCGCGTGCCAGAGTGGTGGACCAGTATCTGGTGCGCGCCTTTTTTTCCACCACTCCGTAAACCGCTGCGTGGCGAGGAAAAGACTGAGGACCGAAACAAACGAAAGCTGAAACGACACATCGAGAAAAGCGCCGGGCCAGAGGATCGAAATCAACAGCGCGGCGAACGCGAGACTCCGATACGCTTCACTCTGCCGTCCAATGAGCGTGGCGATCAGATAGGTGAGCACCATGAGCACCGAGCGCCAGGTGGCCACGTTACCGCCTGAGATGCTGGCGTAGAGCACGACCGGTGGGATCGCGAGCAGTGAAGCCAACACGGGGGCCGTGAACCGTAACAGCAAAGCGGGGCTCCGGCTCACGACCCACCACCAGAAGCCATAGGCCGTCGCGGCGACCAGACTGATATGGAGGCCGGAAATCGAGAGCACGTGAGCCACTCCCGTGCGGGAAAAGGTGTCGCGCAAGTCGTTTGTAATGAACCGTTCGTCTCCGATAATGAGGGCTTGTAGTACGGCCGCGGTTTTCGTATCCAAGTGCGTGGCAAAAAATGCACTAATCGCTTGTCGGACTCGTTCCACTCTGGCCCACAAGCTGCTTCCCTCGATCCCCACGCGCTGTACGGTCTTATCATCCCACAGAAACGCCGAGAGAAAGATGCCTTGGCGGGCCAGGTATCCTTCATAGTCAAAAGCCCCTGGCGTGTGAAAATTGCGCGGCTGGCGCAGATTGAGCGTGAGTCGTAACACGTCGCCATAGTGCCAAGAGTCCGACAGGGTTCGCACCGTCACCAACAGACGACCAGTGGCGGGTCGCCACTGGTCCTTTTCCCACACGCGCTGTGCCTCCATGTACAGCCTCCCTCGATGAGGCGCATGCTCTGGTGCGCGAAAAAGCCATCCCTCGACTGTCACTTTTTGCGGCAGGGAAAGCTGACGAAGATGGTCGAGAGGAAACCGTGGATGCAGCACGGTCCACAACTGCGCATTGGCGAAAGCAAATATGACGAAAAGACCGGCACCGAGTGCCGCGGCTCGCCATCCCTGAAACCACCAGAGTCCACCGGTGAGCAACAGACCGCCACCGACCCACCAGGGCGCAACAACGGACAAGTCCCACGCGGCACACGATGCGCCGCCGAGGTAGACCATCGTCAATAAGAAAAGCAGCGCGTGCGATGGAATCGAAAAGGAGCGGGAGTGAGGAGGAAAAGAGACGGCGGTCATTCGCGCGTGGTGAGGGCGGTGACTGCCGAGGTTTCAGCGGCAGGTGTTGCGCTCTGCTCACTCCAACGGCGAATGGCCGCCGCTGTGGCTTGGGTGATCCCCGCGACCTGCGCTAACTCCTCAAGCGTGGCCATGCGCACCCGGGTGAGACTACCAAAATGGCGCAGAAGTGCCTTGCGGCGTGAGGGACCGACGCCAGGGATGGTATCAAGCGGTGAGCCCAATTGTTCCTTGGCCCGCAGTTGGCGATGATAGGTAATCGCGAACCGATGCGCTTCATCGCGCAGTCGTTGCAGCAGAAACAGCGCGGTTGAATTGGGCAGTAGCACGACTGGGTTCTTGCGACCAGGGAGAAACACTCGTTCCGCCGAGTGGTCCACCTCCTCAGCGAATGGGTCGCGCTCGGTGCGCATCTTGGCCAGCCCAATGACATCCACCTCGGTAATGCCAAGTTCCTGCAAGACCGCGACGGCAACCCCCAGTTGTCCTTTGCCACCATCGACCATCAGCAGGTCGGGCAGGTCGTGTTCTTCCAGCGCCCGCGTATACCGTCGGGTGAGCACCTCGTACATCATGGCGAAGTCATCCGCGCCCTCCACGGTCTTGATGCGAAAGCGCCGATAGCGGTTCTTGTCCGGCTCGCCTTCGTCGAACACCACCATGGAGCCGACCGCCAGGTTGCCCTGGATATTGGAGATGTCAAAGCACTCAATCCGCTTGGGCGCGTTGCGCAGATGCAAGGCACGCCGCAGGGTCTCCACGGTCTTGGCTTTTTGCTCCTCGCCGCGACGTTTCTCGGTAAAGCTGTGACGCGCGTTCTCGTGGGCCATTTCAACCAAGCGGACCTTGTCGCCCCGTTGCGGACACAATAACGACACTTTCTTACCTTTGCGTTCACTCAGCAGTTCTTCCCGTACGCTCGCGTCTTCCAATGGGAGTGGCAAAATCAGTTCATCGGGAATGAACCGTTCTCCTTGGTAAAATTGCGGTAACAGTTCGCCGAGCACTTCCTCATCGGGAAACTCGTGATCGTCAAAACTGTAACTTTGCCCGCCCACGAGTTTGCCGGCGCGGACGAACAAGACTTGCACCTCAATCGAGCCGCCTTCACGATACAGCCCGAAAATGTCTTGATCGTATCCCAACGGTGTGGCGACTTGTTGTTTCTCGCCGGTCTGAGTGATCGCGCGCAATTGATCGCGCAGCTTAGCCGCCTCTTCAAAGCGTAGTGCCTCCGCCGCCGTGTGCATGCGCGTGGTGATCTGCGTCACGACCTCGGTGTTTTTCCCTTCCAGCAGGAGCAACGCGTTCTTCAGATGATGGCGATAGTCTTCGGGATCGACTGGCAAGGTGCACGGCCCCAAGCAGCGGTGCATTTGATATTCAAGGCAGGGGCGGGTGCGATTGCGGAACACGGCATCGGAGCAGGTGCGCAGCGGAAACGCCTTGCGGATCAGTTCGACCGTCTCTTGGACCGCGGTACTGGAATGAAACGGGCCAAGGTACTTACTGCCGTCCTTGAGAATCCGCCGCGTCAAGAAAATCCGTGGCCAGGGTTCGTGGGTGGTGACTTTGACGTGCCAGTAGGATTTGTCGTCCTTGAGGCGGATATTGTACCGGGGCCAGTGCTGTTTAATGAGCGTATTTTCGAGCAGCAGCGCCTCTTTCTCACTGCTGGTCATCAGCACTTCGACATCGGCGAGCTGGGCCAGCAGGAAGCGAATCTGCGCTCGACCATCGCCGCCACGCGCGTATTGCCGCACGCGGGCGCGCAGATTCTTCGCTTTGCCCACATAGATGATGGTGCCTTTGGTGTCCTTGAACAGATAGACACCTGGCGTGGTGGGCAAGAGCCCCAGTTTCTCTTCGAAGGCGAGTGCGATGGTTTCAGTTTCCACAGCTCGACACATTAGCACTGCCGCGGGTGGAGGCACGACGGCCCCACGCAATGTCCTTACACCTAACACCTATCCTTGTTTTCCTATTTTTACCTTTTGCTTGTCGCGTTATGAGTAGGCGCAAAATCTCGCGCCTAGCATTGTTCGACATCAATGCTAGGAATATACGATAATCACGTTGTTTCTTTGTCAGGAGGAAATTATGGATGTGACTGCTGTCTCTACGCCCGCTGAGGAGCAAGCACTTCGTACAGCAACAGCGACCGATTCTCCTTATATCGCGCGGAATCCCGAGGTGTGTGGCGGGCAGCCCGTTCTTGCTGGCACCCGTACGTCCGTGAAAAGTATCGTCGGCTACTACAAAATGGGCATGAGCGTTGAGGAGATCATTGAAGGCCTGCCCCACTTAACTCCAGCGCAAGTGTTCGCCGCGTTGAGTTACTATCACGATCATCAGGCCGAAATCGAACAAGACATCGCGGACAGCCGTATGGAAAACCTCATTGCTCGGTACGGACTACAAGCACGTGCCGACGGACGTCTGGTATTGGAGAAGAACGGTGAGTGACGACGGCTCGCTGTTGTCTACCTTTGACAGCGAATTATGGCTCGGCTACGGTGCTTCCCTGTTAATGACAAGAGGTCGCCCCTTCTTTCTTTCGCAACTGACACACCATTGTTCTCCTCACCAGACCGTTCTCTTTCCAAAGGAACCCCTATCATGTTGTTACGCTCTCGCATTGTTGTGAGTACCCTGTTCGCGTTGTGCGCGGCCATGCTTTGTTCGTCCAGAGCTGATGCTCGTACTCTGTTTCTTGATAACCCAATCCGCCTCCCGTTTTCAGGATTCGCCTCTTCGCTCGCCGTGGTCGGGGATATTGATGGTGATGGGGCCCCTGATTTCCTCGTGGGGGCGTACAACCACCGCTGGAACAATAATGACCGGCAAGGACGCGCCTTTGTGTTTAGTGGCGCCACGGGCAAGCTCCTCTTCACGATTGACAATCCGGCACCACAAGTGGAAGCCGCATTCGGATTTTCGGTTGCCGCCGCGGGCGATGTCAATAAAGACGGAACCCCCGATTTGTTGATCGGCGCGCTTGGCCAAGAAGAACGAGGCAAAGCCTTTGTCTTCAGCGGCAAGGATGGCAAGCTGGTGTACTCCCTCCAAGCGCCGCATCTCGACAACGGAGCCGGATTTGGGTGGGCGTCGATCTCAGTCGGCGACATCACCAGCGATGGGGTTCCGGATATGGCGATTGGGGCTTTTGCGCAAAAGAACATCGGCTATGTCTATCTGTTCAATGGGAGCGACGGCAAAATCCTGCGCGCCATTGCTCCTCCGGCGGGCAGCCTCTCTTTTGGCTGGTCGCTGGACACCGCTGGGGATATTAACAAGGATGGCATCCCCGACCTGATTATTGGTGCCCCCTATACGACGGTTGGCGAGAACACGGTTCAGGGGCGCGCCTTCGTGTTTAGTGGCAAAGAGGATGCCCTCCTGCTGACCATGGAGCATCCCCAACCAATGGCGGGCGGCGTGTTTGGGTGGCACGTGGTCGGGGTTGGAGATCAGGACAAGGATGGGGTGCCGGACTTTCTCATTGGGGCTCCCTATCAAGATGTGAACAATGTGATCTCCCAGGGCGCGGCCTACGTCCTCAGCGGAGCGACTGGCAAATCATTGTTCACCTTGAAGAATCCACTCCCCCGCCCCTATTCCGTTTTTGGCTACACCGTCGTCGCGGGGCCCGATGTGAACCAAGATGGTGTCCCCGAACTGCTGGTTGGTGCTCCATACCAGTCGGTTGACCAATTTCATATTCAAGGCGAAGTTTTCCTCTTTAACGGGCGCGATGGACGGCATCTGACGACGTTCGACAATCCCTATCCGCATCAAGGGTCGAGCTTTGGGTACACCATCGCGTCACCTGGAGATATCAACGGCGACAAGATTCCCGACTTCGCGTTCGGTGCGGCCGGTCAAGGCATCATGGACAAACCGTCGGTTGGCCGTGTGATGATCTTCCTCTCGCAACAATAGGGAAAATTGTAAGCGTTCAGCTATCACTCATGCTTCGCTCATTTCTTAAAGCACTTTTGAGAATTGACAACTGAGTATCATACGAAAAGGTCATTCTGATCAAGAATCGCACTGAAAAATCATGAAACGAGTGAGTTCAAGGACTATGTGGACACCAACCTGAAGAGGGTAGTTCTGATAGAACCACGCCCTATCGTTTCTAACCCATTGGAATAACTCAGTTTAGCAATTCTTAGAAGTTG
>CAMBFS010000185.1 GCA_945865755.1 Klebsiella pneumoniae | reverse complement strand
GCACCTTCAGTTTCAGGGTCAATCGCCGCGATCTCTTCAAAGTGTGTCAATCTGTCCAGATCGGAGATCAGTTTGTAATTGACGAAGAAATCGATTTGTTCCAGCACCGCAGCCGGAACGTCGGGTTCCTTTGCCGCTGCGGGTTTGGCGAGAGTCTCAGGTTTCCTCGTGCTTGAAATCTCTGGTCCGGCTGTCGGCGCGGTGCGATCAGGTTTCTGCGAAAGCGCCGCGAAAAAGATGAGGAGACTCGCGACGCCGACAAGCGCTGGCGTGAGATGCCAATTGGTCATGGACTCACGCAGGTCACGCCACCAGCGCGCGAGCCGGGGCTCTGGGCGACGCGCCGGGTGAGCGTGGTTCTCTTGTTCAAGCCGTTGCCAGAAGTTCGTGGCGAAATCTGGCGAAGGCGTCACTCGCTCCATGCTGAGGAACAGTTGTCCAACGCGTGCCAGGGACGCGGCTTCTTGGGTACAGGCTGGACAGGTGCTGAGGTGGACACTCACCCGTTGTCGGTCCTGTTCCGCTAGCTCGCCATCGTGGTACGCGACTAATTCTTCTCGAATTTCTTCACAGGTCATCGGGGTTCACCATATCCTTGAGTCCGTCCTTAAGACTTTGCGTCGCGCGAAACACCAAACTTTTCACGGCCTTCTCCGTGACCCCCAGCACCTCAGCCACCTCTTGATACGACAGGCCTTCCAAGCGACTCAACATTAACGCGGTGCGCTGTGTTTCCGGCACCCGTTGTAAAATTTGTTCGATGCGCCGCGCCGCCTGCTTCGCGGCCAGCATATCTTCTCCCTTGCTTGACCGCGTATCCGGCAGTTGCCGTTCCCGCGTATCTCCGTCCGCATCTTCGCGCGGTCCAATCGACTCTATCGAAACGCGATACTCCCCTTTGCGAACCTCATTCAAGCAATGGTTGTGGGCGATCTTAAACAACCACGTCGAAAATTTGGCCTTGGCTTCATATCTCGTTTGCCAGCGATATACCTGGAGGAAGACCTCCTGCGCAATCTCCTCGGCTCGGGCCCGGTTATTGAGGAAATGGGCCGCGAAGTTGACCACCGACGGGGCGAATTTCTGAAAGAGTTGTTGAAATGCTTCAACTTCTCCTTGCTGGAAGCGCAGCATCAACTGCACATCAGCATCGTCGTGTGGGGCCATGGGTTCTCGTTGTTGTTCCATTCAACACGTATTGGGGCAGAAAGTCTCACCGTGGTGTTCTTTGATTCACCAAGGGGGTGGAGTCTCGCGTTTCCGCCGCCGCGATAAGGCGGCCACCATACAGAGGCGATGCTGAAAAATGAAGAGACCTCGTCAGGGGGATTGTTTCACCGAGACCCCGGCGCTAGGGGAAGGAACAGTCCAAAAGTCCAAAGTCTAAGGTCCAAAGTCCAAGGTCCGAGGTCCAATATCAGTCGAGCCCCTGACGCTATGAGGAAAGGGCGGAAAGAGGGAGCCTATGCTACCACCGTTTGAAGAGACGCTCGAAGACCATCTCACGCGGGTTGAACGCTACATGCGCGGCTGCGAGCTGCTCCAGTTTCCGCGCCAACCGAGTCCGTTACGAACCCAACTGGCGACTTTTATCCGTGAGCGTGCCGCTGAAATCGTGGACGAGTGGATCGGACTGATCGCGCCCGTCTATGCCCTTCTTCCAGAACAAATCCCCGAAATTCGCCAGAATATGTACGATGCCCTCATGCGGTGGGCCTCCCATATCGAGAATCCTCACGATATCGACACTTACGTCTATCTGCGCGAACACGCCCGACATGGCTTTATTTCTCACTCCTCCCCGTCCCGCTTTCTGTCGGGACAGACCAAAGTCCGCCTGCTCATCGTTGAACGGCTGCGTGCGACCTACGCCAAGGATCGGAAACAACTGGTGGACATGCTCAATCTGCTGGATCAGGAATTCTATGAGCGGGTGTTGCATATCACCGATTTCTTTGTCGAGGCCCGCGAAGAAGCGCTTCAGGACGAGGAAGAAAGTCACCGCAAGGCGATGGATAACGCCCCTGCGCCGATTTTCAGCATCAATGGCGCGACCGGGACGATCATCCGCGCGAACCGTGAAGCGGAGAAAGTGACGAGTTTCCTCCAGCACGAGCTGTCCGGGCGTCCGATTTGGGAGCTGCATCCGCCAGATGAACAAGAAGAAGTGCGACAGCTCTCGCTCAATACCAACGGACACGGCTACCTCGGTCGGGAAAATCTGCGGCTGCTGACGAAAGACGGCAGAGTTGTCCCCGTGTCGGGCTATTTTGGCAGCCTGGAACATCGGGGCAAGAAGATCGTGCAAGGCATCTATGTGGATGTGTCCGAGCGCAAGCGTCTAGAAAGTCAACTCATTCAGTCAGAGAAGATGGCCGCGATTGGGCAGCTCGCGGCGGGCATCGCGCACGAAATTCGTAACCCGCTCGGTATCATTATGAATGCCCTCTATGATCTCAGCGAGATCGTGGACACCACGAATCCTGATGTCCACGAGGATTTACAGATCGCGAAGGACGAGATCGCGCGCGCCCAGGACATCATTAAGAATCTCCTCGAATTCTCCCGTGAGAGCGGCACGGAAATGGAAGAGGTCAACCTCAACGACCTGTTGCGGAAAACCTTGCAACTGATGGGCAAGTACCTCCAGACCAACGGCGTCAAGGTCACGACCTCCTTTGGCAAGGTCGGCGTGTGCACCGCCAATCAGAATGCCCTGCGGCAGGTGTTTCTCAATCTCATCACCAACGCCGTGCAAGCCATGCCGAATGGCGGCGTGCTGCGCGTCCGCACGCAACGGGATGCGGATCGGCGCGTCCAGATTGAGTTTAGCGATACCGGCATGGGCATCGCCGAGGACCATCTGCATCGAGTTTTTGATCCGTTCTTCACGACTAAGGAGCCTGGACAGGGGACGGGATTGGGGCTCTCGGTCGTGCATTCGGTCATCAAACGGTATCAGGGGAACATTGCCGTTCGCAGCAAAGTAGGGGAAGGGAGCACGTTTCTGATCGAACTTCCTTGCCCCTGCGCGACCGAGAAACGACGCAAGGACAAACAGACGGCACCCGCACGGGCGTGAGTGACTGTCCGAAGGGCTCACACTATGACAGCGCGTGTTTTATTAGTGGATGACGAAATCAACATGGCCAAAATCCAGGCCAAAATCCTACAACGCAAGGGGTATATCGTCGAAACCGCGAGCAATGGCCGTGAGGCGTTGCGCCTGCTCGACGAGTCGCCGTTCGACGTGATGATTACTGACCTCAAGATGCCCGTGTTCGATGGCATGCAGCTCTTGCAGGCCATGAATGTCAAGGAGCGTGGCTGCGCGGTGATTGTCCTCACCGGGCACGGCACGATCGAGAGCGCGGTCGAGGCGATGCGGTGTGGAGCCACCGACTATCTTACCAAGCCTTGCAATCCCGATGAACTGCTCTTGAAAGTCGATAAGCTGCTGGAGACCAAGCGCTTACGCGAGGAGGTCGAGCACCTGCGACGTGAGGTTCGCGCCTACAAGAAATTTGGCGAATTGATCGGCCAAAGCCCGGCCATGCGGCAAATGTATCTGCTGATCGCGGCGGTCAGCATGAACAAGAGCACGGTGTTGGTGACTGGAGAAAGTGGGACTGGCAAGGAGCTGGTGGCGCGGACGATTCACCGCCAAGGCCCCTGGGCGGATCATCCGTTTGTCGCCATCAATTGTGGCGCGATGTCGGAGACCTTGCTGGATAGCCAACTCTTTGGCCATCGTCGTGGGGCATTTACGGGAGCGATCGCCGACCACAATGGCGTCTTTCAGACCGCGAACGGCGGCACGCTGTTCCTTGATGAGATCGCGGAAATCCCGGTGCCGCTCCAGGTCAAGTTTCTGCGTGTGATTCAGGAGAAGGAATTTACGCCATTGGGAGCCAGTCGCCCGATCAAGGTGGATGTCCGCATTATCGCCGCCACCAATCGTGATCTTGATGCCGAGGTGCGCAAAGGCACCTTTCGTGAAGACCTGTTCTATCGACTCAATGTGGTGCCGATTCATCTGCCTCCGTTGCGCGAACGGCGAGAAGATATTCCGTTGCTGATCGAACACTTTATCGCGACGTTCAGCACGGAGTATAAAGTCGAGCCCAAAAAAGTGCGGCCAGAGGCACTGGAGCAACTGGTGACGTATCCCTGGCCTGGCAATATCCGTGAGTTGCAGAATGTGATTGAGCGGATGTTCGCGTTGTCGCGGAGCAATGAAACCACCCTGGCGGATTTGCCTGGTCCGATTTCGGGATTTGAGGAACAGCCCGTCAATTTTCACGAACTCGCCGAACTGCCGACGCTCGAAGACATGGAGAAATCGCTCATCACGGCGGCCTTGCGCAAAAGCCACGGCAACAAGAACGAAGCGGCGCGTCTGCTCGCCATTGATCGACAGCGGCTCTATCGGAAAATCGATAAGTATCGGCTTGAACAGCCGCTGACGTAAGACGTCTTATTTCCCCAAAAACACCGGCTTTCGTTTCTCCACAAATGCCGTCACTCCTTCGCGGAAATCCGCGCTCGTGTAGGCCATGACGGTGAGATCGTCACTGTCCACGGCTCGGCGATGGACCTGCAAGCGACGAATCGCTTCCTTGGTCGCTCGCAGGGTCAGTGGCGCATGCGTCGCGACCTCCTCCGCGACTGCTCTCACATGCGCGGAGAGCTGGTCGGCGGGAACAATTTCATTCATCAAGCCAAGTTGACAGGCTTGTTCCGCTGACACCAAACGCGCACGAAAGATCACTTCCTTGGTCCGTGCCGGGCCGATCATATCCACCAGACGAGCGTAATTGGCGATGGACAGACAGTTGCCCAGGGTGCGGGCAATCGGCACGCCGATCTGACTGTCGGGCGTGCCGTAGCGCAAATCGCAGGTCAACGCGATCACCGCTCCGGCACCAGCGGCGGGGCCTTCGATCATGGCAATCGTTGGCTTGGTCACACTTTCTAGACGACCAATCACGTCATCAAGCCGACGTTCATAGTCCAAGGCATCTTGCCCAGTGTGGAATGATTGGAACTGACTGATGTCGGTGCCCGCCACAAAGGCTTTCCCACCAGCACCACGGAGAATCATCACGCGAATGGTTGGGTCAGCATCGACCGTCTCGCAAGCGTTTACTAATCCATCATACATCGCCCACGTCATCGCGTTACGTGCCTCTGGACGATTGAAGGTGACGGTCGCGATTGCACCATCACGCTCGAAAAGCAGTTCGGATATATTCACAGAGTTTGCTCCTCCCTCCTTTTGTGTATCGAATCCCACGTCATGTGACCAGCCATTGCTACCAAGGGTCTGTCCGTCACTGTTATGGTCATGGTATGGAAAGCTGCGAATGAGGTTCCCGCGCCTGCGACCAAAGAATAGTGCACAGGAGATGTTCGCTTATGACGTTCGACGAGTTGCTAATGCAAGCGGTAGAGTTACTCCAACGTGAAGGCCGGGTGAGTTACCGTGCCCTCAAGCGTCGCTTTGCCCTTGATGACGAGTATCTCGAAGATCTCAAAGCGGAGCTGATCGATGCGAAGCGGCTCGCTACCGATGAAGATGGTAAAGTGCTTGTTTGGGCGGGCGCTTCGCCGGTTTCAGGTTCCGAGTTCCAGGTTCCGAGTTCCACCCAGCCCCCAGCAGGCGAACGTCGCCAGCTGACAGTAGAGTTCATTGACCTGGTGGGGTCCACCACACTCTCTCAACAACTCGACCCCGAAGAGTATCATGGCCGGGTGGTGGCCTATCAGGCGGCCTGTCATCAAGTCATCGCGCGCTACGAGGGGCGTATTGCCCAATATCTGGGCGATGGCGTGCTGGCGTACTTTGGCTATCCGACCGCGCATGAGGAGGATGCCGTGCGGGCCGTGCGCAGCGGGCTGGAGATCGTATCGGCTGTCGGCCAGTTGGTGTACACGCCGCCGTTACAGGTACGGATTGGCATTCACACCGGGCCGGTGGTAGTGGGCGAGATTGGGGAAGGGGAGCGCACGGAACGGTTGGCATTGGGGGAGACCCCGAACATTGCCGCCCGCGTGCAAGGGTTAGCTGAGCCGGATACGGTGGTGATCAGCCAGGCCACGTATCGGCTCGTGCAAGGGTTATTCGAGTGCCAAGACCGTGGCCCTCAAGAGTTAAAAGGCATCTCGACTCCCCTGCCGCTGTACCGTGTTGTGCGTGGGGGTACGGCGCAGAGTCGCTTTGAGGCGGCGGTGCAAACGGGCTTGACGCCGCTAGTGGGCCGAGCCGAAGAACTTGCCTTGTTGCAGCGGCGCTGGGAGCAGGCCAAAGCTGGCGCTGGCCAAGTGGTACTGCTGAGCGGTGAACCAGGGATTGGCAAATCCCGCTTGGTGCAGGAACTAAAAGAGCACGTCAGCGCCGAAGGAGCCACACGCATTGAGTTTCGCTGCTCACCCTATCACCAGAACAGCGCCTTCTATCCCATCATTGAGCATTTGCAGCGGCTCCTCCAATTTGTGCGCGAGGATGTGCCTGCCGTCAAGCTGGAGAAACTCCACCACACGCTGAGCCGCTATCGCTTCTCCCAGCCGGACACGGTGCCCCTGGTGGCTGCCCTGTTATCCTTTCCTCATCCCGAAGGCTATCAACCGATTACGGTTAGTCCGCAGAAGCAGAAAGAGAAAACGCAGGCCGCCTTAGTGGCGTGGCTGGTCGAGGAAGCGCAGAAGGCAGCCGTGTTTTGTGTCTGGGAAGATCTGCACTGGGTCGATCCCTCCTCGCTGGAGGTGCTCACGCTCTTGCTTGACCAAGTGCCCACGACGCGGCTGTTGGCATTCCTGACCTTTCGCCCCGAGTTCGTGCCACCCTGGGGGAACCGGTCGCATCTCAGCCAGATGACGCTGAGCCGCTTAGGGCGCACCCAGGTTGAGGCAATGGTCGAACAGGTCACGGGCGGCACTGCGCTCCCACCAGAGGTCGTGCAACAGATCGTGAGCAAGACTGATGGTGTGCCGTTGTTCGTTGAGGAGCTGACGAAGATGGTCGTAGAGGCCGAAGCCGATGTCGGGGCACGCCCTTCGACAAGCTCAGGAGCCGTGCCCCTACCGCTCGGGATTCCCTCAACGCTCCAAGATGCACTCATGGCCCGACTGGATCGGCTCGGGCCAACGAAAGAGATTGCTCAATTCGGCGCGACGATCGGGCGAGAGTTTTCCTATGAACTGCTGCACGCCGTTTCGCCTGTAGGTGACGAGACGTTACAACAGGGGCTGAAGCAATTGCTGGAAGTGGAGTTGGTGTATCAACGTGGACTGGGGCCGCAGGCGACGTATCTCTTCAAGCACGCGCTGATTCAGGACACCGCCTACCACTCGTTACTCAAGAGCAAACGCCAGCAGTATCACCAGCGGATCGCCCAGGTGTTGGAGGACCGCTTCCTAGAAACAAAAGAGACGCAACCTGAAC
>CAMBFS010000184.1 GCA_945865755.1 Klebsiella pneumoniae | reverse complement strand
GAAGCTGGGCGTGAGCTTTTATGATTACGTTTACGACCGGGTGACCGGCCAATTCAAGCTCCCATCCCTGGCGGATTTGATCGTGCAAAAAGCGCAAGCGGTCCAGACTTGATGGCGGGGCCGCCTTGGGATTTAAAGTAGATACGAGTCGTTGTTACCGCAGCGCATTGCGTATCGAGGTTTGGGGCGAGCCAATTCTATCAAAATATTCGCTTTGTTCCTGGTTATCGGAATGGCATTGCTCCCTATGGAACATGGACGGGAATACCGGCGGTAATGACCTCCTACTTTAACGGCACCGACCCTTGCACCACCGCTGGTGTGGTCTGCGCGAATGATGTCGCGGTCATACGATTGACTGCTCAAGGTGGGGCCTTTCCGGGCACCTCCACCGGATGGTACGGGTATGGCTTTGGTGGCTATGGCTTCACCGCGGGCAGACTGACTCACATCACACAGATTGGCTATCCAGTTTGTCTCGATAACGGGCTGCTCATGGAGCGCAATGACTCCCATGGGTTTACGAATGCTGCTCAGGTCAATAACACGATTATCGGCTCACTGATGTGCGGTGGATCGAGTGGTGGCCCGTGGCTAGTCAACTTTGGTATCCGGCCCGCTCTGACAGGGACCACTGCCGGCACAGCTTCGGCTACTAATGTCGTGGTAGGTACCACAAGCTGGGGCTACACCAGCACCGCTCCCAAACAGCAAGGTGCAAGCCCATTCACGAGCGGGAACATTGTTCCGCTCCTCAATTCCGCGTGCGGGAGTCCTTTGTTGCCACAGTGCCTGTAAACGGGAGGGAAGAGACAGTCTCTTGCCGTTATCTCTTCCCTCTTCACTTCAGAGGCTGATTGATGCCGTATGCAACTTCTGAATAGAGGGACATGAGAACCGTGGGCAAAAGGGGTTTATCGCCCCTTTTGCCTTTAGGGCACAAAGGACAAAGATTGAGGGAATTGCGTATGACAACGAACAAATTACGGTTGTGTTCTGTCGCCTTTATGAGTATCGGCGCTTTCCTCGCTTGCTCCCCAGGAGGCAATATGCCAGACGCACAGACGAACGTCAGGGAGCACAGAGGCGACCCTCCAGTCACCTCAGCCCCCGCGGAAGATCCTCGGGGAAGCGGCGAAATAGACTACGAAAACGCCCAACCAATTCCCATGCCGTCCCTGCCGGACCCTCCCCCCTCGGACAATCTGCCCATCCCACCTACTGGCGGTGGAAGTATGGGACAGCCGGGCCATTCCCCAGGCGGAAGCCAGGGAACCGGTGAGCAAAATCCCAGGGTCTTGTTTCCGCCAAAATCCCTTCCCGGAATCCCTCCCGGCGACGAGACAATTTCGGAGGATAAAAAGCCTCGGTGAGTGAGCAGGGCCTCACACCTTGAAGCGAAAATGGACGACATCGCCGTCTTGCATGACGTAATCCTTGCCTTCTAAGCGCGCGCGCCCCGCATCCCGACAGCCGGCCTCGCCACGATAACGAATGTAGTCATCGTAGCCGATCACTTCCGCGCGAATGAACCCGCGCTCGATGTCGGAATGAATTTTTCCCGCCGCCTTGACCGCGGACATGCCGCGCGTGATGGTCCATGCCCGTGCTTCCATCGGCCCGGCGGTAAAGAAACTCATCAAATTGAGCAGCGCATAAGCCTGCAAGATAAACCGATCTTTCGCGGAATCGGTCAGCCCCAGATCCGCCGAAAAGAGATCGCGCTCTTCTTCCTCAAGTTGAGCAATCTCCATTTCCACTTTTCCACAGATAGACACCACCAGGAGCTTCTCGCGTTCGGTGTGAGCCGTCACTTCTTGCGAGAGGGGTTCGCGCAGGACGCTTTCCGCCATGTTGTAGACAATCAACATCGGCTTACGACTCAGAAAAGCGAAGCCCGCGAGCATGCCTTCTTCATCCGGTAAGAAAGACACGGAACGGAGCGGCTTTTCTTCTTCGAGAATTTTGTGACAGCGGTCGAGCAGGTCGCGTTCGCGTTCCTTCCCCTTCTCTTTCTTCAACCGCTCAATCCGTTTCTCAATAACCGCGAGGTCCGCGAGGATTAATTCGTCCTGAAACCCGCGCATGTCGCGCACGGGATCAGCCGAAGTCGTAGCAGTGGCATCATCAAAAGCACGAACGACAAGCGCGAGCGCCTCACACTCGCGCATCTGGACAAGCGCTTCCGTCTCAAGGCCGGTTTTTCGTTCCTCTGGCGGCGGGAAGTCAAGGAACGTGACTTCCGCGTATTTATTGCGTTCTGGGTGAACAATCTCCGCGAGCGCGTCAATGCGAAGGTCTGGCACTTTAACGACCGCGATGGCCGCTTCACGTTTTTTCTCAAATCCTCCCACTTCGGCGCTCATGCCAGTGAGGGCGTTAAAAATGGTCGTTTTTCCCGACCGGGTAAAACCAACAAGTCCTACTTTCATGGCGCGAAACCTAGCAGGTTCCTCCACATTTGGCGATGAGCGAATGGCTTATGGCGCATGGCTTATGGCGCATGGCAAAAACAACAAATCTTGGACTTGAGACCTTGGACCTTGGACTTGAGACCTTGGACCTTGGACTTTGGACTTTCATCCGAGAGGACGCTACAGTTCCCGCGAGGACCTGAGCCAATGACGAACGTGATTATTCCACTCTATTACGACTACGCTTCTTCCCTGTGTTACATCGCCAAGAAAGTCATGGACCAACTGCATGGCCAACTCGCGATCGCCCTGCTGTGGAAAGGCGTGCACATCACTCGTCGCCACGAGGGCTGGAAAAACGGCGAGATGATCGGGGAGGAAGTCAAAGGAAAAATTTTCCGAGTAGCGCGAGACACCGGTGTCACCTTGCGCGTTCCAGACCACTGGCTCGACTCAGCGTACGCGCTCGAAGGCGCGGAGTTCGCGAAGGCACACAACAAGTTCGCCGACTACCACGATGCGATCTTCAGCGCGGTTTTTGAGGATGGTCAAGACATTGGCGACCTCCCTACCCTGCTCAGGATCGCTGAACGGGTCGGCCTCCCGCCCAAGGAGCTAGAGACCGCTTTACGGGACGGCACGTTCACCGGTCACGTAAAAGAAACCGAAGAGGAAGCCCGGACGTTTCAGGTAGTTGGCTACCCAACCTTCATGCTCGGCGCATTTCCGCTGATCGGCATTCAGCCCGCCGAAACCATGCGCTTGCTCATCCAACGCTACGTCGAGAAGGCGCGCGCACGGGTCACGCACTGAGGAGGAGACACATAATGAACACAACCCGCTGTGGTTGGGTAACCACTGATCCACTGTACCTCGCCTATCACGACACCGAATGGGGCGTCCCGGAATACGATGATCGGAAACTCTTTGAGTTGCTCATTCTGGAAGGCGCGCAAGCTGGACTGAGTTGGCTGACCGTCCTCAAGAAGCGCGAGAATTACCGCAAAGCCTTCGCCAACTTCCACGCGAAGAAGATCGCCGCGTTCACCGATGCCGATGTCGCGCGGCTGCTGAACGACGCTGGCATTATCCGGAATCGACTGAAAATCGCCGCGACCATTCGAAACGCCAATGCCTTCCTGACCATCCAACAAGAGTATGGGAGTTTCGCGGACTATCTCTGGCGGTTCGTCGATGGACACCCGAAGATCAATGCGTGGTCAACATTGAAAGCCGTGCCCGCGCGGACGACGGAGTCGGATGCCATGAGTAAAGACTTGCTCAAACGCGGCTTCAAGTTCGTCGGCTCCACGATTTGTTATGCGTTCATGCAAGCCACGGGCATGGTGAATGATCATGTCGTTGAGTGTTTCCGGTATACGGAGGACAGGACTCGTCCAAAGTCGAAGATCTAAAGTCCAAGGTTCAATCCTCAATGATTCAATCCACGCTCTCCCGTTTCCGTCGCCTCACGCCGTTCGTCTCGCCGTTTCTGCCGCGCTTGCTGTCCGTATTCGCGCTCTCACTGTTTGGCACCGTGCTCGGCCTCCTGTCGCCACTCTTCACCAAGATTCTGATCGACGATGTGCTCTTAGCGAGGAATCTCCGGCTCCTGTGGATACTCAGCGGCATCATGGTGCTGGCCACGGTGCTGGGGTATGTCATCGGCGCGGTCAATCGCTATTACTACACCCAAGTCACCGCCCGTATCTTATTCGCCCTGCGTGCCCACCTCTTCTCGCATCTCCAAGCGCTCTCACTGCGCTTTCATACCCGCACGAAAGTTGGCGACCTGTTGTCACGGCTAAATACCGACATCTCCGAAGTCCAGTCGATTCTCACTGACGCCGCCTTTGCCTTTGTCTCGAATGTCTTCGTGCTATTGGCGACAGTGGCCTTCTTACTGTGGCTCAACTGGCAACTCTTTCTGCTGAGCCTCGTGGTACTGCCCTTTCAATTCTACGGCATCGTGAAGGTCAGACCGCTGATGGTGGATGAGACCCGCAAGGTGCGGGAATTGAACGCGTCGTTGGCGTCGTTCTTGGTCGAATCACTCTCCGCGATCAAGTTCATTAAATTATTTACGGTGGAGACCCTCCAGCTCAGTAAGCTCCGCGCCTTGGGTGAGCAGTTCGTGGGCATTGTTACTCGCTTTGAGATGTTGGCGTATCTGGGCAGTACGGTATCCACGGCCACTTCATTCATCGGCGGCGCGTTGACGACTCTCTATGGTGGGTACTTGGTCATTCAGGGGGAGATGACGATTGGCACACTGATCGCGTTTACGTCGTATCAGTCGCGGGCATTCAGTCCGTTGCAGGCGCTGATGGATTTGTATCTTCGCATTGAACGAGCGGGGGTGTCGCTGGATCGGATTTTTGAGTTTCTGGATGTTGGCAAGGAGTACGTGGAGCAGCGTGGGCAGGGACAATCCCCGGCGGAGATACGAGGTGAGATCGAGTTTCGTCAGGTCTCGTTCGCGTATGATGGGAATCGACCAGTTCTTCAGAATGTGAGTTTCCGGGTCGCTGCTGGAGAACGCCTCACGCTCTTGGGGCCAAGCGGGATTGGCAAATCGACCATCACTGATCTCCTCGTGCGATTGTATGAACCGCAGGCTGGAATGATTCTGTTGGATGGGACCGACATCCGCGCTCTTGCCTTGGAGTGGCTGCGACAACGAGTCGTGGTCTTGAGTCACGAGCCGTTTCTGTTCCATGCCTCACTAGCGGAGAATATCCGTTACGCGACTCCCACGGCCTCCGAGCGCGAGATGATCCATGCCGCTCAGGTGGTTGGATTACACGAATTCGTCCAGTCTCTCCCACAGCAGTATGAGACCGTCGTTGGCGAACGAGGCGCGCAACTGTCGGCGGGGCAGAAACAGCGCATTGCCTTGGCCCGCGCGGTCCTCAGGGCACCAAAAGTCTTGGTTCTTGATGAGTCCCTGTCGGGCCTTGATGTGGAGAGCGAGACAGTCATGCGTGAGGCGCTGGCACGGGCGCTGCCCGACACGACCACCCTCGTCATCACACATCGCCTGTCGTCATTACGAGAAACCGACCGCGTCGTGATTCTTGATGGTGGCCGCACCGTGTGGGATGGGCGCTATGGGGAACTCGTGACCTCACCTGGGGACCTACGGGCAAAAATTGAGGAATGGGAAGTGCGACAATGAAGAGTGAAGAAAAGCCACTTTCCCTCTACTGGCTACTGGCTACTGACTACTGGCTACTGCATTTTTGATAAGAAACTCCTTCGCTTCCTCAACCGTCAGTCGCGGATACTTCTCCATCACCAAGGCGAGCAATGCCGACACATGCGCCGAGGCGAAACTGTGCCCGCGGAAATTGCGAGCTTGAGCTGGACCAGGGAGCGGTCGGGGACACGGATGCGCGCGAAATGGGATGGGATCTCCTTCGATATGGAGATAATCGGCCCACCCACAGCGGTCATCGCCCGCAACCCCAATGACACCTGGAAGGGCCGCTGGCAAAACATCGGCTTGTTGCGGTGGGGACGACGCGACAACAATGGTGCCTGCCGTGTTTGCGCGGGCGACAGTGTCCAATAATCGCTCACGGTGATCGGGATTCGCCGTCCCTAAGCTGAGATTGATGATGTGCATCCGCTGATCGATAGCCCAGCGCAACGCCGTGTCGAGGACAGCAATCGACGCGGCTAGGCGGTCAGCAAAAATTTTGACGGCGTAGAGTTCGACCTGTGGTGCTTTCGCACGCAGCACGCCCGCCAGGGCCGTGCCGTGACCGAGACGGTCTTCGTAATTGGAGGTTTGCTGGACCTCTCCGCTGTCCGTGAGTGAGAAGCCAACGCCTCCGGCGAGCACTCCCACATGGGAATGCCCAGCGTTCGCCCCACTATCAATCAGTGCAACGCGGACACCCACGCCGGTGGCGCCGTGAAGATCAATCGCCTGAATCATGCGTATTCCCCTGCACGGCTCCTCTGTACCACGGGTGAGCGTCTTGTGACAGTTCGTTTCCCTCTGTTCACCTGATACTCGTAGCCCGCGCCTTTTCTCTCCTCCCTTGACATGAGGAGGCAGGAGAGTAGAATTCCACGGCACATCATCTCGGTTTGCCACGGAGGACAGCCATGCGCGCGCGGGGAAGGGCCAGTGTCAGTAGAATGCAACTGATGAACAGGTTGTTATTTTTCTTCTTACTCTCGCTCGGAGTGGCGGCGCGGGCGACGGCGCAAGAAAGTGGGGACACTCTGGTGATGACTCGCTGCATCACGTGTCACCAACCCAAGGATGGCAAAGTCGATGTCGTGGCCGAACAGCGCAAGACTCCCGAAGGCTGGGAAATGACGCTCATGCGCATGGTGCGCTCGCATGGGGTGACGCTCACCCCAGACGAACTCCGCACCCTCGTGAAACATCTCAGTGACACCTCCGGCCTCGCGCCCGCTGAAGTCGAGCCGTTCCGCTACATGTTGGAAAAACGCAATACCTCAGTGGTCTCCCATGACGTTCCCAAGGTCATGCAAACCACATGTATGCAATGTCACTCGTATGAACGGACTGCCCTCCAACGGCGCAGTCAGGAGATGTGGGACCGGATGCCGGATATGAAACTGGCCCTCTTTACCAATACCGAGAACGTGACGGCCTCCTCTGGCTTGCTGACGGACTACTGGTTCACCGAGGCGAAAAAACAAGCCGTGCCCTATCTAACGAAACAGCTTCCCTTGACCTCCACGGCCTGGACGAAATGGCAAGCCAAAGCGAAAGCCGATTATGCGGGCACCTGGAAAATCGTGGGACGCGACGCGGGAAAAGGTGGGGACTACACCGGACAGGTCGTCCTCAAGGCACTGGATGGGGATATTTATGAAGGAGCGTTCACGCTCGATTTTTCCGATGGGACGAAAACCACGGGGAAGACCACGGGGTATCTACTTTAAATTCCAAGGCAACCCGAAAAATCGCCAAAATATCTTGACAAATAGCCGCTAAACACACACACTTTATGGACTTTGAACAGAGAAGACTTACAGGCTGAAATCAACGCCATCGACCAAGAAATCGCCCAACTGG
>CAMBFS010000183.1 GCA_945865755.1 Klebsiella pneumoniae | reverse complement strand
CCCCGTTGCCTTCTAAACGCCGGTCCGCAAAATTTCCTCCACCAACAACGCATAGTCGTACTCTTTCCGCGGCGGTGGTGCGAGTTGCTGTCGTGATTGATGCGCCTGTCGCAGGGCGTTGATGCGCTGGCCCGCTTCTTCCACCCGTTGCTGCGACAAGGTCCCGTTTTCTAGCGCGTGTCGGCACGCATCGCGTGCGGCGAGTGCCAGCTCAATCTTGTGACACACCAACATCATGTCTGCTCCAGCATTGAGCGCGTTGAGGACCGTCTGAGCGACTGTGGAATGACGCACCACCGCTCCCATTTCCAAATCATCGGTGACCACGACTCCCTCGTAGTGCATCTGATGACGTAGCAGCCCAGTGATGATCTTTGGTGAGATAGTAGCTGGAAGTTCTGGGTCCAGAGCCGGATACCGGATATGGGCGGTCATCAGCATGTCGATGCCTTCACTAATGGCCTGTTGAAATGGGTACATGTCGATCCGGCTAAGCTCTTCTTGACTGCGGTCGTCCTGGGGTAGGTCCTCATGTGAATCCATCCACGTTCCGCCATGCCCAGGAAAGTGTTTGCCACAGGGAATAATACCACTCTCCCGCAACCCACGAATCAATGCGCGACCGAACAGCGCCACCTGATAGGGGGCCGAAGAGAAGGCTCGATCACCAATAACCGTGTTGGCGGGATTGGTCAGGACATCAAGCACCGGCGCGAAGTCGAGGTCGATGCCCACTCTTCGTAACTCATGGCCCATCGCGAGACCTACTTGATACGCGAGAGTCACCGAGCCCGTCTGGCCAATCCGCATCGCTGGAGGAAAGTGGGTGAACGGTGGGCTGACACGATGTACCCGTCCGCCTTCGTGATCGAGTGCCACTAAGAGTCGGTGAGAAGCAAACAACGAGTGCAGTTCCGTACACAAGACGGCCAAGGCTGCTGGGCCAGTATAATTGCGGCGAAAAAGGATAATACCGCTGGGCCGCAACTCTTGGAGTAGTGCCCGTGTCGCGTTGTCCAACGTCGGTTGAGGAATCCCAACCATGAATAATTGCCCCAATTGGCTGAGGTGATCTTGTGCGCGCATGGGGCGCAGTGTAACAGGGATTCTCGTAGAGAAAAACGCGACGAAAATACTACTAGACAACGTCAAGGGAAGTGTGGTATCAGCGCTCCCGTTTTCACTGCATTTCTCACCTGGAGGGAATATCAGACGAGGAGAGGCGCTCAGAGGCGACGAAACCGTCGACCCATAACTTGGGCGCTCGCGGAAGGAAGCAAAAGGCGACCGCTTGGATCCACCACTAACCGGACCGAGACGGGAGGCAAAGCAGGCTCTGCAAGAAGGGGAAAAAGGAGAAAAGGCGAAAAGGGTAAGGTCCTTCTCGCGTCGCTCGGATACTCCCGAAACCCATTTCCGGCCCTTGAGCTGTTCAGCCCTTCAGTTTCGTCCACGAGGAGGGTTCCCCATGTCTACTGCCGCACCAAAAGTCACTGTACCGGAAATCCTACGATTCAAGGCGACCGGACAGAAGATTACGGCACTGACCGCGTATGACTACCCCTTTGCGCGGATTGTGGATGCTTGTGGCATTGATGTGATTCTTGTTGGTGACTCCGTCGCGACCGTCGTGCAAGGAGTTGAGACGACGCTCCCCGTGACGATGGACGAGATGGTGTACCACTGCAAACTGGTGACTCGTGCCCGTCCGCGCGCGCTGGTGGTTGGCGACCTACCGTTCTTGTCCTATCAAGCAGGCGTGTGCGCGGCGATTGCCAATGCCGGTCGCTTGCTCAAGGATGGTGGCGTTGAAGCCGTCAAGCTCGAAGGGGGCATCAACGTCGCCCGCGTGATGAAAGCCATCGTCAACGTCGATATTCCGGTCATGGCGCATATTGGGCTGACCCCCCAATCGGTGCATCGTATGGGTGGGTTCAAGGTCCAAGGCAAGAAATCTGGTCGCCAACCTGGGGCTCGCGAACGGCTGCTGGATGATGCCCATGCCGTTGCCGACGCTGGCGCATTCGCCGTGGTCCTTGAAGGGGTGCCGATGGACCTCGCGCAAGAGATCACCGAGCAGCTTTCCATCCCGACCATTGGGATTGGCGCGGGTCCTTTTTGTGATGGGCAGATTCTGGTGTTGCATGACATTCTCGGATTGACGGATCGCTTTTCCCCCAAGTTTGTGAAACAGTACGTAAACCTTCAGGATGTCGTTTCACAGGCGGTGAGTGCTTACATCAGTGAAGTGCGCGGTGGAGCATTCCCGCAAGACCAACACTCGTTCCACTAATGAGTGGTCACTAATTATGGAAATCATCAACCACATCCGCGATATGCAGCGCTGGTCGGAAACCCAGCGCGTGGCGGGGAAGACCATCGCCTTCGTGCCGACGATGGGCTATCTGCACGAGGGGCATATCAGCCTCGTGCGCGAGGGCAAAAAGCAAGGGGATGTCGTTGTGGTGTCGATTTTCGTCAATCCGATGCAGTTCAACCAGCAATCAGATTTCGACAAATATCCGCGGAAGGACGAACAAGACCGTCGCATGCTGGAGGAGGTCGGGACGGACGTGCTGTTCTATCCGACCGCTGCGGAAATCTATCCTGAAGGATTTCAGACGGCGGTGGAAGTGAACAAGGTGACGGAACCGCTTTGTGGGGCGTTTCGTCCTGGCCACTTTCGCGGAGTCGCGACGGTCGTGGCGAAGCTCTTTAACATCGTCAAGCCGCACGTGGCCATATTTGGCCAGAAAGATTTTCAGCAATGCGTGGTAATCCAGCAAATGGTGAGGGACCTCAACTTTGATCTTGAGATTCTGCCGATGCCCACCATTCGGGAATCCGATGGATTAGCGATGAGTTCGCGCAACGCGCGGCTGAGTCCAGCCGAACGCCACACGAGCCTCAGTATCGCGCGTGCGCTCAATCACGCTCAGGAGATGGTGACCGCGGGAGAACGCCGAGCCGAGGTCATCCTCAACGCTGTGCAAGAAATCTTGACCCGCGAGGGTGGGGTGCGCGTCGAATATGCGTCCTTGTGTCATCCAGAAACCCTCGCGGCAGTCACGCAGCTCTCCGGCCCGACGTTGTTAGCCATCGCGGCCTGGGTGGGCGAGGTCCGCTTGATTGATAATCGGGTGTTGAAATTGAATCTAGGAGTCTGAGAGTCTAGGACTCTGAGATCGATTGAAGAGGGACATCGTCTTTTCCCAAATCCGCAATCCGCAATCCGCAATCCGCAATCCGAAATTCCCATGCCTAAGCCACAACAATCCGACGAACAGACCATCTGCGTCAACCGCAAAGCCCACTTCGACTATACCATTGAGGAAAAGTACGAAGCGGGCATCATGCTGACGGGCGGTGAGGTCAAATCGCTCCGTGACGGGCGTGCGAACCTCAAGGATAGCTACGGGCGTGTGGATAAAGGGCAACTCTTTCTCCTCAATACGCATATTAGTGATTACAAACCCGCGTATTACTCCAACGGTGACCCCACCCGCACGCGCAAGCTCCTGATGCACAAGAAAGAAATTTTGCATTTGATGAGCAAAGTGCAAGAACAGGGGTTGACCCTGATTCCATTGCGCTTATATTTCAAGGCCGGTCGTGCGAAGGTCGAAATCGCACTCGCACGCGGCAAGAAACGCTACGACAAGCGTGAAACGATCCGCGAGCGCGAAGTGCAGCGAGACATCGCACGCGGGATGCAGAGAAATCTCAGAGACTACGGAAAACGGGAGACGTAAATACGGAAAACGGTTTATGCTTCTTCCTCATGGGGGCGATCGGCTTCGACGGGGGCTGGAAAATCAAGGTTGCGATGTCGGGGTTCTGACTACCCGTAAAATTGGCAGACTGCAAATTTAGCTGCAGACAACGCTGAATACGCCCTCGCTGCCTAATACGCAGTGAGCGTTCTACCTGTCCGCGCCCGTAGGGCAGACTAGAACGTCATAAATCGGGATAGGGTCCACGTTGCGCCACAGGGCGTTGATCCGAAACTTCACTGCGGCTGGTCCTGGGGCATCCTGCTCATGGGAGATTTCAGGGCAAGATCAAAATGTGAGCTACGCATTGTAGACGCCTTCGGTCGACCACTCTCGGACGGGGGTTCAATTCCCCCCGCCTCCACCATTTAATACCCCCAGCAACATCCAACGCCGTCCAAGTGACGGCGTTTTTTTTGCCCTCAGTCTATTCTATCGTCTTCCCAAGGTTTGCTCATAGAGGCCTCTCTACACGCCCCCTTTGGATTGCAGGATTGCGCCCTCCGGCGAGGGGTACCGGATTTCGACCTTTCGTGTGGTTGGAACCCACGCCATTGGACGATACCGGATGTTGCTATACCGTGCAGGAGATCCGCATTATAAACGCGGCATCACGATCCCGGAACAGCAAACTTTGCCCCTGGATGACGAACGCAAACCGTAACGCTAAAAGAAACCAAGGTCACCATGGCCATCAAGAAATCCGATCTCTACTCCTCCCTCTGGGCCTCGTGCGATGAATTGCGCGGTGGCATGGATGCCAGCCAATACAAGGACTACGTCCTCTTCATGCTGTTCATCAAATACGTCTCCGACAAATACGGCGACTCCGATGACTTCGCCCCGCCCGTCGTCATTCCGAAGGGCGCCAGCTTCAAGGACATGGTCGCACTCAAGGGCAAGGATGACATCGGCGACAAGATCAACACTCAGGTCATCCAGCCGCTGATCGACGCCAACTCCCGCCTCGCCCGCAGCGATTTCCCGGACTTCAACGACTCGAACAAACTCGGCGATGGCGCGCAGAAGGTCGAGAAGCTGGGCAATCTCATCGCCATCTTCGAGAACCCCGCGCTCGATTTCTCGCAGAACCGCGCTGAGAACGACGACATCCTGGGCGATGCCTACGAATATCTGATGCGGCATTTCGCCACCGAGAGCGGCAAGAGCAAGGGCCAGTTCTACACCCCGTCCGAAGTCAGCCGCATCATGGCCAAGGCCATCGGCATCGGGCCGGGCAACTCCATCGCCTCCACCACTGCCTACGACCCTACCTGCGGCTCGGGCTCGCTGCTGCTGAAGGTCGCCGCCGAGGCCGGCAAGCACATCACCCTCGAAGGCCAGGAGAAGGACGTGACCACCGCCGGTCTCGCCCGCATGAACATGATCCTGCACGATTTCCCGACGGCCAACGTGCTCTCAGGAAACACGCTGTTCGATCCCAAGTTCAAGGACGGCGAGAAACTCCGCACCTACGACTATGTCGTCGCCAATCCGCCCTTTTCCGACAAAACCTGGTCCACGGGCCTCACCTTGGGCGAAGGCGGTAGCGGCGACCGCTTCCAACGCTTCACCTGGGGCGTGCCGCCGAAGAAGCAGGGCGACTACGCCTACCTCCTGCACATCATCCGCTCGATGAAGAGCACGGGCAAAGCCGCCTGCATTCTTCCGCACGGCGTCCTTTTCCGGGGCAATGCGGAAGGCCTCATCCGCCAGCAGCTCGTCCGCTCCGGCTACCTCAAGGCCATCATCGGCCTGCCCGCCAATCTCTTTTACGGCACCGGCATCCCGGCCTGCATCGTCGTGCTGGACAAGGAAAACGCCACCGCCCGCAAAGGCATCTTCATGATCGATGCCTCCAAGGGCTTCAAGAAGGACGGCCCGAAAAACCGCCTCCGCGAGCAGGACCTCCACAAGATCGTGGACACCTTCACCCGGCAGGATGAAAGCGATCCGCGCTACGCCCGCATGGTGCCGGTCGCGGAAATCGCCGACCCGAAGAACGACTTCAACCTCAACCTCCCGCGCTACATCGACAGCACCGAGCCGGAGGACTTGCAGGACATCGACGGCCACCTGCGCGGCGGCATCCCGGAGCGCGACCTCGATGCGCTTGGCAATTACTGGAAGATCATGCCGGGCCTGCGCGTCGCCTTGTTCGTGAAGTTCAACCGCCCCAGCTACTCCCAGTTGCGGCTCCCCATCACCGAGGTGAAACCCGCCATCTTCGGCCACGCCGAGTTCACCGCGTTCCACGCCTCCGCCACCCGGCTCTTCGCCAAATGGAAGAAGGCCAGCACGCCGCGGCTCAAGGACTTCGCCCAGAACGGCCATCCCAAGCCGCTCATCGAAACCATCGCCGAGGACCTGCTCGCCACCTTCAAGACCGCGCCGCTGCTCGACGCCTACGATGTCTATCAGCACCTCATGGACTACTGGGCCGAAACCATGCAGGACGATTGTTACCTCATCGCCGATGCCGGGTGGAAGGCGGGCGCACAGCCCCGCGAAATCCGCCAGGTGAAAAACAAGGAGAACAAACTCGTCTGGCCCGAGAAGGAAGACTTCAAGAAGGGCAAGCGCCGCTTCAAGTCCGACCTCGTCCCCGCCGACCTGCTCATCGCCCGCTACTTCGCCGCCGAGCGGGATGCCATCGCCGCCCTCGAAACCGAACTCGCCGGCCTCGAGCAGCAACTCGACGAAAAGCGGGAGGAGCATTGCGGCGAGGAAGGGCTGCTTGCCGAAGCCAACGAGTCCAATGAAGGCGAACCCCCGAAGATCTCGGCCAAAAGTTTGAAGGCCGCTCTAAGGAAAACGGGCAACGATCCGG
The DNA here is from genome assembly GCA_945865755.1 of Klebsiella pneumoniae. Lineage (GTDB taxonomy): Bacteria > Desulfobacterota > Binatia > Bin18 > Bin18 > JABFSC01. Next base: position 936 of record CAMBFS010000183.1, on the reverse strand, counting down.
AGGACGCTGCCGAACGTCAGGCTCTCGAAGACTACTCCGCCCTGCTGGACCAACAGGCGGACGCCAAGGCCCGGCTCAAAGCCGCGCAGGAAGACCTGGAGGCCAAGCTCGACGCCAAATACCCCACGCTCACCGAGGACGAAATCAAGACCCTCGTGGTGGACGACAAATGGCTGGCCACCATTGCTGCCGCCGTGCAGGGCGAACTGGACCGCGTCTCGCAAACCCTCACCGGCCGCATCCGCCAGCTCGCCGAACGCTATGCCACCCCGCTGCCGCGGCTCACCGATGAAGTGGCGACGCTCGCGACCCGCGTGGACGGACACTTGAAGAAGATGGGGGCAGTATGGAAGTGAAAGCTGGATATAAGTTGACGGAGGTGGGCGTGATCCCGGAGGAGTGGAAGGTCGCCCCGTTTAGTGGGTTGTTCAATATTACCGCAGGTGGCGATGTTGATTCGAAGCGGTCTCAATCGTTTAAAGACGCAATCCATTGCCATCCGATTTATTCAAACGCTCTGACAAACTACGGCCTTTATGCCTATTGTTCTTATGCCGACCACCCCGCAGGCTCAATTACGATTACCGCTCGCGGTATGGTTGGTGGCGCCAACTACCGCGACCATCCTTACACAGCAATCGGTCGCGTTTTGGTGCTTCAGCCGAAGAGAGAGATGGCTGGAATTTACTTTGCGGAAGTCATCAACAATCGCGTGAAGTTCGCCAATGAGAGCACAGGCGTTCCGCAGCTTACCGCTCCGCAAATATCGAAATATCGTCTCCCAGTTCCACCCCTCCCCGAACAACGCGCCATCGCAACGGCGTTGAGCGATGTGGATGGGCTGCTGGGCGGGCTGGACCGGCTCATCGCCAAGAAGCGCGACCTCAAACAGGCCGCCATGCAGCAACTCCTCACCGGCCAAACCCGCCTCCCCGG
>CAMBFS010000182.1 GCA_945865755.1 Klebsiella pneumoniae | reverse complement strand
GAATAATCAAAGGTTCGTACGATAACAGCCAACTTCCAGCACGGGCTTATTGTAAAAGGTCGGCAGGCGAATGTAGACCAGGCCCAGCAAAACTCCTTAAAATCAAGTGATTTCTTGGATTTACGAAAAGTGTCCTGACATCAGCTCCTTTTCTCTATTACGACTGGGCTCTTCGGTCCGTCATAGCGTGTGGCACCTGTATGCGAGACGACTCACCTCTGGTGATACAGCGGATGCCCACGGAACGGCGTGCGCACCCGATTAAAGTGGTCGCCTTCCAAATTCGCGATGAAGAGGTCCTGCATGTCCGGCCCACCAAAGGCGCAGTTGGTGGGAAACGCGAGCTTCGTCCCCTCAAGGTCCTCGATCAACATCTCCCACTTGCCGGTGGGATCGACGCGAATGACTTGATTGCGTGCCTCAAGCTTGCCGTCTTTGGGTACCCCTGGCAGGGTAATGTAAAGATTGCGCTCGACATCAAAGGCCATCCCGTCGGGGATCGATGGAAACCCGGATGAATAGACCTCCGGCTTGCCGAAGGTCCCGTCTTTCTTGATCTGAATGCGCACACAACCGTTGCGTGAACTCTCCAAGACGTAGACCGCGTCCTCGTTGGGATCAATCGCCGTGCCATTGGCGAAATAAATGCCCATCGACACGACCTCGCCACGCCCGTCGGGTCGAATGCGCACGACGGCGCCGTTGGGAGCTGGGTTGACGAACTCCTCGAAGACTTTGTTGCCGGGTTGGGTGCTGGAAATCGAAACGTACAAATTGCCTTCGGCGTCGTAACTACAAAAGTTCGGAATCGACAGCGGCAGATCGCCCGCGCGGTCGGCGACCATCGACACTTGGCCGCTTGGTGAACAGCGCATCACCGCCTTATGTCTGAGGTCGCAATAGACAAAATTTCCAGCCCGATCCAACGTCACCCCGTTGGGAATCGCGCGATCCGGCAACTCCGCGACTTCGTGAACCACTCCATCGGGAGTGACTTTATACACCTTGGCATTACGCCCTCCGCCCCATACGTTGCCTTCGCGGTCCACCACTACCCCTTCGGCGCGTAGCACGCCGGTCCCAAACGTCTCCACACTTGCTGTTGCTATCCTTGCCATGTCTGCCTCCTTAATCGATACTTGTCGCCTCCGAGCTATACAAAACCCGGACGTAAGCTGCAATCGCCAGCGAACATCGACGATTGGCGGGAACGTCACTCTGACGGAATAACGGTATCGCGACGAGTGGGACGCACTGATGAGGAAAGGGAAGATTCTTCGGAAACTCTTGGGCGGTTCAAGAAATGTTCGCTTTGACGATCTCGTGACAGTCGTCGAGGCGTTCGGTTTTCACTTGTCACGAGTGAACGGCAGTCATCACATCTTCACTCATCCGCGGGTTACGGAATTGGTGAACCTACAGAACAAAGGAGGGCAGGCAAAGCCGTACCAAGTTCGCCAATTTTTGACCCTGGTGGAGCAGCAAAATCTCCAATTCAAAGAGGATTCATGAAAGACTATCACATCAATGTTTTCCACAGCGAAGAAGATGGCGGCTATATCGCCGACATCCCCGACCTGAAATTCTGCTCCGCTTTTGGGGCGACACCTGAAGAGGCGGTCCGCGAAGTTGAAGTCGCCAAAACGGCTTGGTTGGAAGCCGCTCGGGCCGAGGGGAAGGCGGTTCCCCGACCACGGTATCGCCCGGCTATTTATCGCGTCGCCTAATTTCGTGCCCAGCTCATGCAGGCTACTGCCCTTGCTTCACCGGCGTGGGCGTCGTCACAATGAGCTGTCCCGTGAACACCAACCGCCCCGCGGCATCCTGCGCGCGGATTCGCTCCGCCAACGACTCGGCAATCTCAATGGGCCGGTGCGCGGGAAACTTGCCCGGTTCGAGTCCGGGTCGCAAGTAAAATTCCTCCGGTTGCTCAATGCCCAGGTAACTGCGCAGCGGCACCAAATACCACGCCCGCCGCATGAAGTCGGGGCTGAAGTAGGTCGCCATATCAAGCGGCGACCACTGCATGAGCCGCACGCCATCACGGATATTGTAGGTCAGAATATCCGTGGCCAGGTCCCAATACACCTGAATGAACGGACTATAGCCGCGCTCCCCTAACGCGGAGTGCACCATCTTGGTCATGCGCACTTCCACACGACTGAGCTTGCCCTCGCGATCATACGTTTCCGTACGCAACGGCAAGAACGAGTGCTGCTCCAGCCAGAACAGCACTCGCGAGGCATGATAGTCCGGCAGCCAGTCCGCGCGCGTGCGGGCTTCGAGCACATAACACTTGACCCCGTCGCCAGGGGTGTAATGCGCATAGTCATCGCCCATGATCTTGAGGTCCTTGGTGACGCGCTCCTGATAGGTGCCGTCCGCGTGTGTGATCGTGACCCGTGGGCGCGTCACCGGAAACCGCACGGTCTCAAGGAGCACATCCGTGCCAAGCAGCGTCCAATCGTACTCCCAGGCGGACCGCCCAGAGGCATCATCCAGCGTCATCGCCATCTGCGGAAAGCGATCATTGCGGCGCATGGAGTTCTGATGACGCACCCGACGCAGCGTGGGCGAGTAGGAAAACATATCCTCTTTCTTCACGAACTCCTGATCGGTGCGGTAGCGAATCACCAGAATCTGCGAGGTGTAGGACTCAGGCGGGAAGAGCTGTTGAGTCAGTTGGCGGTAGACTTCCTCGCCAGGTTTTTTGGTCAGTTCACCACCCGCGCCGTCGTCGCCAGGATAGGCGATGAGGTTCACCGCTCGGCCAAGTCCGAGTAACGCGCCCTCGCTTGAAATCGAGCCAAAAAGATTCGCCAAGGCGCAGGACCATCGCGGACGCTGGGTAAACTCCATCATGCGGTAACCCATCTCCTCGGCGGTATAGGGTGGCGTGAACGGATAAGGTTCGGCGGGGAGATACGGGAACTCGGAATGCCGTGGAGTGTCCGTACGCGGATCAAACTGGGCCAGGTCCTCGGCGGAGAGGTCACTCGCGATTCGCCAGGTTCGATTGCCCGTGCCATTCTCGCTCGCCGCCCACGTCGGGCTAGCGAGCGCGATCCACATCAGGAAAAATGGGATGACGAGAGGAGGAGTCTTCCCGCTCCCATGCATTGCTTTTGAGATACACGGCCCCCACAGCCAAGCTGACATCCGAAGTCCCTCCTTTCGGCATTCGTGGCACTCAATGTTGAAACGCCACACCATGACATGGTCGGTTGCGAGGCGTCAAGGGAAAGGCCAAGGGGCGGTCGTGACATCACCGCGAGTTAAGACGGGTCTCTCACTCCAAGACGATGAAACCATTGCCGCAAGCGGTCACGCACCAAGGTGTACATCACCACCTGCATGCGCGGATGCGCCTCAAGGAGTGCACGGATACGTTCCCCCGCGATCTCCAACAGCACGCACTCCTCCTTGGCGGACACGGTCGCGGATCTCGGCGTGTGTTCCAGGACCGCCATCTCGCCAAAGATGTCGCCCGCTTGGAGGACGGCAAGCAGCGTGACTGGTCCTCCGGTTCCCCGGAGCGTCACCTGCACGGCTCCTGAGCCGACCAGAAAGATCGAGTCACCAACTTCGCCTTCATGAAGAATGGCCGCGTCTGGTGGAAAGTGTCGTTCTCGCGAGCCCTCGTCTCCAAGCAGGCTCTCGAGTTCTTCCCGAGGAAGACTCACGAAGAGCGGATGAGAACGGAGCAGGCTTTGCCAAGGGAAAGATTGCATACCGCTTGCACGCTGTACGTGCGCCACGCCATTTATCGCGCGAGGACGAGCATCAGAAGCACGATCACTCATAGTTATGACAGTATATCGCGCCCGGAAGAAAATGATACCCTAAAATGCTCACGGAAAAGGAGATACGCATGCACTCATGGGAGGTGTTGCCACGGAAGGCATTACAATCGAAAGCCCCAATCAGCCTGGAGTTCCACGCGCGGGGGATCACGGACTTCCGTGCGAGCGGGCGCTACCTGCATGTGCTTCCCTACGGGAGAACCGTGAATCGCGCGGATTTCCGCGCGGTCCTGCGCGAAGGCAAGGGCACATGCAGTACGAAACATGCCCTGCTTGCCGCCCTCGCTCAGGAGCAAGACCTCCAGGTGGGCCTCACACTTGGCCTCTATGCCATGTGCGAGCGCAATACGCCGGGAGTAGGCGCGGTGCTCACGCGGTACGGCCTGGAGTCCCTCCCGGAAGCGCATTGCTACCTGACCTATGACGGGAAGCGCATTGACATCACCCGGTCTGGCGTGGAGCCCACGGACCCGATCTTCCAGTTGCTCCATGAGGAAGCGATAGTCCCCGAGCAGATTGGGGACTACAAAGTCACGCTCCACCGTCGCTTCCTGCGGCAATGGGTCCGCGACCACGCGGAGATGGTCGCGGGCCGGAGCTTCGAGGAGGTGTGGCGCATTCGGGAGGAGTGTATCGCTGCCTTGGCGCAGTAAGCGCGACCCCCGGATTCCGCTTCGCTGCATCCGGGCTACAGGCTACCGCAACCCGTAATACCGCTTCGCGCCACCGGCAAGAATGCTGGCCAGCGTATGTGGGGGCATGCCCATCGCCTGAATCATGCGCGCCGCGCCAGGGAATCCATCCAGATGTGGATAGTCGGTCGCCCACAAGATGTTGTCGGCGCCAATATAGTCCGCGAGCAGTGGCAACGAGCGCTCGACTGGCTCAAACGAGATGAAGCACTGTCGGCGGAAAATGTCGCTCGGTCGCATCGACAAGCCGGTATCGTTCATGCCGACATCGTCGAAATGGCGATCCATGCGATCAAGCCAGCCCGCCATCCAGCCACCGCCAGATTCTAGAAACGCCACTTTGAGTTTCGGGAAGCGATCACAAATCCCACACATGATGAAACTGGTCGCGGCGGCCATCATCTCAAAGGTATGGGCGACCACATGACGCACGGCACCGCCGCGTCTAAAGCGATCCATGCCCAACGTCGGTTGTCCGCTTTCCGACCCGCCATGAATGCCAATGGAGAACCCCATCTCTTGGGCCTCGGTCCACAGGGGATCGAGCGCGGGATCATGCAGCACCCGACCATTATAGGGATTGGGCCGAATGAACCCGGCGCGGAACCCCAGCTCCTTGGCGGCATATTGCATTTCCCGCACCGCGCCTTCGATGGATTGCATCGGCAGCATCGCCGCGCCGAACAAGCGCTCGGGATACGGTTTACAATAGTCGGCTAACCAGCGGTTATACGCGCGACAGACCGCCGCGGCGCATTCGGGATTTTCCACCGCGCCGAGAAACAATCCCAAGCTCGGATAGAGCACGGCGGCATCAATCCCCTCCGCGTCCATGTCGGGAATACGGGCATGCGGATCGAAGCCGCCCGCGCGTCCTTGCCCGTAAGGGATCGACGGCGAGACTTTGCCATCGCGTGAGCCAAAGGCGCCGACCGCGCCAAAGCTGACGCGCTTCTTGCCGCCGCCCAGGTCAATGGCGACATCGCCTTCGACGCGAAAGATTTCTCTCCCGTCCTCAAGGGTGATGAGTTTTGGACAGCCTTCACGAAATCGTGGGTCGATGTACTGCTCCCACAAATCGGGCGGCTCACAGATATGACCATCGGAATCAATCACGTTGTAGTTCATCATATTGCTCTCCTGGGGATGGGACGACCGGGGACCGGAGACCGAAGACCGGCTTTTTTTGTCTTCCCCCGGTCCCCGGTCCTCGGTCTCCGGTCTGCTTACGCTACTCCCGACCGCAACACCTGCCCCGGCATCGCGCCCGTATGTTTGCCATGTTCGTACAACACCGCGCCGTTGACGACCGTATACTCCACGCCACGGGCTGGCATGACCAACCGTCGTCCGCCACCAGGCAAGTCATTGCGCATCTCGCCCCGTTTCTGCGAGCCCACGGTGGCCATATCAAAAATCGCGAAATCCGCCGCCATGCCTTTCTGAATCGCGCCCCGGTGTGCGATGCCATAGAACGCCGCTGGCTCGGTGGTCAACCGTTTGACCGCTTGCTCAACGGTCAGCACACCTTTCTCGCGCACCCACGTGCCAAGGAGATAGGTGCAATAACCCGCGTCACACAACATATCCACATGCGCGCCACCATCGGACAGACCGACCATCACCCGCGGATCGGTAATCAAGTCGGGAATCCGCTCTTCGGTGGCATTGAACAGCTCGTAGGTGTATTGCAGTTGCAAATCGTCTTCTATGGCCAAGTCCAAGAAGGTATCGAGTCCATCCTTGCCGCGCTCCTTGGCGATCTGCGCGACACTCTTGCCGAGCAGCGACTTCATCGCGGGATTACTGACTTCGTGCACGATCGCCCGGTCCCAACGACCGCCGAACACTTTCGGCGTCTCCATTTCTTTGCGGAACGCGGCGCGGAAACTCGCATCCCGATAGAACTGTTTCTGCTCTTCTCTGGGACGCTGAAACGCTGGCTGCCAACACGGCAGGTTAGAGAAGATAAACGGCACGCGCAGGTCAATCTGAATAATCAGCGGGCGACAACTGACTTGCGGTAGCGCCCCTTTCTTACACAGTTCCGCGGTTGAACGGAGCGTATTCTTGCAGGCGTCCGGTTTGTCATCGCGGTTGAGCAGCGCGAGCCAGGTGACGGGTCGGCCACTTTCGGTCAGCAACAAGTCGAGCATCGCGTATTCCCGTTCATCCACGACGGAAATGTCATTGGTCAGCGCCAGTTCGATGCAGCCTTTACCGAGTTCCTTGAGCGCATTGCTGTACGCGCGAAATTCTTCCGGCCCCGCCTGCCGACACGCCAGCGGACGCCCTTTGTAGCCAATGTGCTGAGCAATGAAACTGGTGGTGAACCCGAAAGCGCCGGCGGCGACCGCTTCCTTAATCAGCGCTTTGATCGCGGCGGTCTCGGTTAGTGTGGCGGCGCGCTCCATTGACTCCTCACCCATCACATAGTGGCGGAACGGGGTGAGCGGGGCCATGAACCCCAGGTTAATACCACTGCCACGCTTGGCCGCCGCATCCATATATTCCGGGAACGTCTCCCATTCCCATTTGATGCCTTTGGTCAGCACATCAAAGGGAATCGCTTCGACGTTGACCAAATCCCACGCGGCCACTTCGCGCACGTTGGGTTTACACGGCGCGATACCGACTCCGCAGTTGCCCATCACCAGGCTGGTGACCCCATGCCAGGATGAAGAGGTCATCAATGGGTCCCAACAAATTTGCGCGTCGTAGTGCGTGTGCGGATCAATAAAGCCCGGTGCGACGATGAGATCGGACGCATCGACGGTCTGCCGCGCCCCGTCCGTGATTTTGCCGATTTCGGCGATTTGTCCGTTGTTGACGGCGACATCGGCGCGATATTGCGGCGCGCCGGTGCCATCGACGATGGTGCCGTTCTTAATGAGTAGATCGTAAGACATGCGTGTACCCTCCGTGTGACTATTTTCCCTTAAATTGTAGCGTTGGTCTGGATGATGCAACTGAGAGAAGAAGATTGTCAAGCCGCGCGGTCGTTCCGCCGCTTGTCGTTCCTGAATCATCTTTGGGTGGACAGAGAGAGCGGTTCCCGCCATCTCTACTTCACTATGCA
>CAMBFS010000181.1 GCA_945865755.1 Klebsiella pneumoniae | reverse complement strand
TAAACCGAGTGAGTTCAAGGGCTACGTGGACACCAACCTGAAGAGGGTGGTTCAGATATCATGACTCTTCATAGTTTCTAACCCATTGGAATGATTCAGTTTAGCAATTCTTAGAAGTTGTTCTCAAAATGAGCGAACGGTAAGTATCTATTAAGGAGGTTTGTTCATGCTTTTCTTGCCCCGAGGAATGCGCCCCCTGGGCCTCGCCGTCGCGTCCCTGACACGTGTCCGTATCACCAGTGCTCTCCTCGCACTGTTTTCTGTTTTTCTCACCACACCCGCTTTCGCGAGCGAGATGGACTTGATCTTACCGGATCTCGGGTCGGTTGATTTTCTCGGCTACCCCGGCAACCAACTGCTCATGGGTGGGTTAGGCGTCTGCGTCCTGGGGCTGATTTTTGGGCTCGTGATTTTCAACCAGCTCAAGAACATGCCGGTGCACCGCTCAATGCTCGAAATTTCCGAGCTGATCTATGAGACCTGTAAAACCTATCTCATCACCCAAGGGAAATTCATCCTCATCCTCGAAGTGCTCATCGGCGCCATCATGGCCGTCTACTTCGGAGTCTTGGAACACCTGCCGCTTTTTCAGGTCGCCACGATTATCTTCTTCAGCCTCGTCGGGATCGCCGGCAGCTACGGCGTGGCCTGGTTCGGAATTCGCGTGAACACCTTCGCCAATTCCCGCACGGCCTTTGCCGCGCTGGAAGGCAAACCCTTTCCTTGCTACTCCATCCCCCTCAAAGCCGGGATGAGCATCGGCATGCTGCTCATCAGCGTCGAATTGCTCCTCATGCTCATCATTCTGCTCTTCATCCCAGGCAATTTAGCGGGTGCCTGCTTCATCGGCTTCGCCATTGGCGAGTCCCTGGGCGCTTCCGTGCTGCGGATCGCGGGTGGTATTTTCACCAAAATCGCCGACATTGGCTCCGACCTGATGAAGATCGTCTTCCGCATTAAAGAAGACGACGCGCGGAACCCTGGCGTGATCGCGGACTGTACCGGCGATAACGCGGGCGACTCGGTCGGCCCTAGTGCCGATGGATTCGAGACCTACGGCGTCACGGGCGTCGCGCTCATTACGTTTATCTTGCTGGCCGTCGAGGTTGAGTATCAAGTGCAACTCCTAGTCTGGCTCTTCATCATGCGTATCGTGATGATCCTGGCCTCCGGCGCTTCCTACCTCCTCAACGAAATGCTGGCCAAGAGCCGTTACGGCAATGCCACGCAGATGAATTTCGAGGCGCCGTTGAGCCAACTCGTATGGATCACCTCATTTGTGTCCGTCGCGCTCACCTACGCCGTGTCCTACGCCCTCATCGCCGAGTTGGGTGACGGGACCCTGTGGTGGAAGCTCTCCACGATTATCACCTGTGGCACGTTAGCCGGCGCGGTCATTCCAGAAGTCACCAAAATTTTCACGTCCACGGATTCCGCGCATGTTCGTGAAGTCGTCACCGCCTCGCGTGAAGGCGGAGCCTCCCTCAACGTGCTCGCCGGTCTGACGGCTGGGAACTTCAGCGCCTACTGGATGGGGATGGTGATCGTGGGCCTCATGGGGATTGCGTATCTCGTGAGCGGCGAAGGACTCGGCATCCTGATGAAGAGCAGCTTCTCCGTCACCCCAGCCCCGGTCTTCGCCTTCGGCCTCGTCGCCTTTGGGTTCTTGGGCATGGGTCCGGTCACCATCGCGGTGGACTCGTATGGCCCGGTGACTGACAACGCCCAGTCGGTCTACGAATTGTCTCTCATTGAAACGCTGCCGAACATCCACCGCGACATCCGCTTGGAATTCGGGTTCGAGCCCAAATTCGAGGAAGCCAAGCATTTCTTGGAAGAAAACGACGGCGCGGGCAACACCTTCAAGGCGACAGCAAAACCCGTGTTAATTGGCACGGCGGTGGTTGGTGCCACGACGATGATCTTCTCGATTGTCGTGCTGCTCACCGGCCTCGAAGCGGACAAGATGGCCTCGCTCTCAATACTACATGCGCCCTTCCTTTTGGGACTCATCACCGGAGGGGCGGTCATCTTCTGGTTCACTGGGGCGTCCACCCAGGCCGTCGCGACTGGGGCCTATCGCGCGGTGGAGTTCATCAAGGACAACATCAAACTGGATGGTGTCGAGAAGGCCTCGATCGAAGACAGTAAAAAAGTCGTGGAAATCTGCACTATCTATGCGCAACGCGGCATGATTAACATTTTTCTCACCATCTTCTTCAGCACGCTCGCCTTCGCCTGCCTCGAACCCTATTTCTTCATTGGCTACTTGATCTCCATCGCCTTGTTTGGCCTTTTCCAAGCGATCTTCATGGCCAACGCGGGTGGCGCGTGGGATAACGCCAAGAAGGTCGTCGAAGTCGAGTTGAAAGAAAGAGGGACGGATCTCCACGCCGCCACGATCGTCGGTGACACGGTTGGTGACCCATTCAAGGATACGTCCTCCGTCTCCATGAACCCGGTCATCAAGTTCACCACGCTGTTTGGCCTCCTGGCGGTGGAGCTAGCGATCACGCTTGATCCTTTCATTTCACATATATTAGCGGCGATCTTCTTTCTGATCTCCACGGTATTCGTGTGGCGCTCCTTCTACGGCATGCGGATCGGCGGGTCCGAGTCCTTCGCCGCCGCGAAGAAAGAAGCGGCCATCACCACTGCGTAGAAAAACAGTTCGGAGTCGAAAATAGTTGGGGGCAGTTCGGAGATTAAGACAGTCTGGGGCAGTTCGGAGTTGTAGGACTTTCTGACTCCCAACTGCCTTGAACTCCCAACTGCCCCAGACTAAGTCCGAAAAGGGTATTCGCCATGAAATTTCATTTATTCGTGTATGCCACCCTGGGCCGCCGCCATGAACTTGAAGCCGGAATGGCGGGAAAACGACCAGAACTATACCAGCGCATGCTGTCCGAAGTGGCGGAGTTCGTTCAACTCGCCGATCAGGCTGGATACGCCGGTTTCGGCCATCCTGAACATCACCTCCAGATCGAAGGCTTCGAGGCGAGTAACGAACCAGGATTGCTCTCCATGTGGATCGGCCAGCACAGCAAACGCCTGCGTGTAAATATGGTCGGCTGGGTGGCCCCAGCACATAACCCCGTGCGCACGGCGGAATACATCGCCACGCTTGATCACATGCTCAAAGGCCGCCTCGGCGTCGGTATGGTGCGCGGCTACCAAGCACGGTGGGTCCAGAATTACCGCATTCGGCCAGAGCTGATGGCCGTGGGCGACTGGAACCGGAATACGGAAGAAGACGACATCAACCGCGAATACTTCACGGAATTTGTCGAGATTATACTGAAGGCATGGAAGAATGACACCTTTAGTTACAAAGGCAAACACTGGACGATTCCGCCGGAAGGCATGATCAATCCGCATCACCAACCCGTGTACACCAAATACGGAGCCGGAGTGGATGCCGACATGCACATTCGGGAAATCGGTATCGCACCGAGGCCGTACCAAAACCCGCACCCGCCCTTGTACGGTGGATTCACGCACAGTCTCCGCACCGCGCTCTTCTGGGCGAAATACGGGGGCAAGCCCATCGTGCTCGCCTCAGACCTCGAGTTCTGTCAGCGCCTCTGGCATGCCTATGGCGAAGAAGCCATCAAGCATGGCCATAACATCCAACCTGGTGACGAAGCCGCCTGGGGCGGGTCGCTGGTCTGCGCACCGACAATGGCCAAAGCGCAGGAATGGAACCAGGATATGCAATGGATGTGGAACGAGTGGTTTGTCCCGTTTGGCCAAGGGCAGCCGGAGTGGCTCGTCGGCGACCCCGATTTCATTTCGCGCCGTATTGAAGAGGCGTCAAAAACCTTTCCGATCAAGGAATGTTTTCTCCTGATTCCACAAGGCATCAGTCCACGTGAGCAAGTGCTTGAGTCACTCGAATTATTCGCGACCAAGGTGATGCCACGGTTCGCGGACTGAGTGTCTGCCGGGGACTGAGATCCCCGGCTTCCATCCCCGTTCTCGTTTGCTTCGCGCCTGTCCAGGTGCGTGCGATCAGTTCTTCTCGGCGACCACCGTCCACGTACTGCTCACCATCGCCACGATTTCATCCTTACCATTCTTGATGGTGGCTTCGAGGAATGCCACTCGTTTCCCTTTGCGGATGACCCGCCCTTCCCCACGGAGCAGTCCTTTCGCCACGGGTTTGAGGAAGCTGATTTTCAACTCGGCGGTGGTGGCCAGCTCTCCCGCCTCCAACACCGATCCGATGGCACTGCCAAGCAGTTCATCCGCGAAGACCGTGAGATACCCACCCGCCACATAGCCGAAAACGTTGAGCACTGGTGCTTGCGTCGCGTCCCATTCCCACAGCGAAGTGCCAGGTCCAAACCGCAGTGGGCGCATGCCAAGCGCACGATGCCGGTCAGTCACGAAATCGTCGGGTCGATTCTCACGGAGCGCTTGGTTGAGTTTTTCGACAGGGGAAAGCATAGTGTCTCCTCCATACCACGAGCGAGTGCATCCTGCATCTCATGAGGAGGATACGATGGCGAGTGCGCTAGAGGGAGTACGCATTATTGAACTAGCCCAAGGGATTGCTGGTCCCTACACCGGCATGCTGCTGGCGGAACAGGGAGCCGAGGTCATCAAAGTCGAACCTCCGCGAGGCGACCGAGCACGAGGCACGCCGGGCTTTCATGTCTGGAATCGCAGCAAGCGGAGTGTTGTTGCCGACCTGACAACCAGTGACGGCAAGGCATTGGTTCAGCAGCTTCTCGCTACGGCGGATGTGGTGATCCTCGATACCCAACCAGGCGAGGAACACCCACTTAGTCTGTCATACGAAACGTTGGCTCAGACACACCCGCGCCTCGTCTATTGCCATCTTCCCGCCTTTGGGAGCAAGGGACCTCACACACAGCGTTATCCTGATGACACACTTGTCGCCGCGTTGAGTGGTCTGCTGGGTAGCCAGTGGTCACATCGTGATGGTGGGGTCCATCTGGTGATTCCCATCGCCAGCTATGGGGCGGCCTTCGTTGCGTGTAGCTCCATCACCGCCGCCCTGTACGAACGCACGCGCAGCGGCAGAGGCCAGAAGATCGAGGTCTCATGGTTAGCCGGGGCGTTCGCCATGCAAACCGGGACAATTCTGTTTCATCCCGACCTGATGCGCTTATTCAGCAGCCGCATGAATCCCCTGGGCCCGATTCCTTGCTACCGCTTATACAAAGCTTCGGACGACTGGCTGTTTATCGCCTGTGGCAATCCCACCTTCTGGAACAAATTCTGCCTCGCCGTTGAGCAGTTGGAATGGGTCGCCGACCCGCGTTACGAAAAAGCCCCGTGGGGCATCTTGCCTGACGACCGGGAAGAATTGGCCAATAGCATCGCCGCGATCATGGCCACGAAACCGCGCGAGGAGTGGCTCCGTATTCTGCGGGAGCATGATGTCCCGTGCGCGCCGGTCACCAGTCGGCAAGAGTTCATCGACTGGCGGCAGACCATCCACAACGGCATGCGCGTGGAAATCCAGGACCCTGAACTCGGCAAGACCGTCCAGATGGGTATCCCGGTGCGGCTGTCTGACACACCCGGTGAGATCAAGGGACCCGCGCCAAGGCTTGGGGAAGAGGCTAGAGACTGGAGACTGGAGACTAGAGACTTGGGGCTTGAGACTAGAGACTTGAGACTAGAGACTAGTTCCCCTCCCCCCAAGTCTCAAGCCTCAAGCCTCAAGTCTCAAACTTCAGAACTCAAAACTCGAAACTTGAAACTCGAAACTCCTCTTGAGGGTGTTCTCGTGCTCGACTTCGCCAGTTACATCGCGGGCACCCTCGGTCCGATGATGTTGGCGCAGCTCGGCGCGAATGTCATCAAGGTCGAAACTTTCCAAGGGGATGCGTTTCGTTCCTTCGGATTCGGGTTCCTCGGTTGGAATCAAGGGAAACGTGGACTCGCCGTCAATCTCGGCAGCCCAGAAGGACGCGAGGTCGTCTACGATCTCGTGCGTAAAGCGGATGTCGTCGTCGAGAATCTGCGGCCAGGCGCCACGACGCGCTATGGCATTGATTACGACACGCTGTCGAAGCTGAATCCTCGTCTCATCTATGCCACCGTCACCGCCTTTGGCTCCACCGGCCCCGATCACGACCAGCCAGGGTTTGATCCACTGTTACAGTCCCGTTCCGGCCTCATGCGGGCTCAAGGAGGGCACGGACATCCGCCTTTCTATCTCACCTGTGGTGTCTGCGATTATGCGGCGGCGTTGTTGACCGCGTATGGTGTGACCGCCGCGTTATATGCGCGAGATCGCACCGGCAAAGGGCAGCGCGTCGAAACGGCACTGCTCAATGCGTCGATGGCTGTGCAATCCGGCAGTTTCATTTTCTATGATGGTCGTCCTGATCTCGAAAACGGGGCTCCAGATTTGTGGGGCACCGGAGCGCTCCACCGCATTTATCCCACTGCTAACAATTCGCTATCCCTGGTGGTTAGTGAAGCGCGGCACTGGCAGGCTTTGTGTCAGGTACTTGCGCCTGCCGGTCTTGATAGACGCTACACCTTCGCCACGGCACAACAGGAAAAGGCCGAAAGTGCTCTCGCTACACTGCTGGCGGAAATCTTCACGAGCAAAACGACGGACGAATGGGTCACCATGCTCGACAAGACGGGCGTTCCCTGCGCACCGATCTTGCCGCTGCCCCAGCTCTTCAGCGATGACCACATCGCCGCGAATGATTTGATCGCCACCCATACGCACCAACAGTGGGGCGAAGTGCGACAGACCGGTCTCCTCGCGAAATTCTCCCGCACCTCCGCCACGCTTCCGTATGTCGCTCCTATGCTAGGGCAACATACGGCGGAAGTGCTGCAAGAGGTGGCAGGATATGGGCAGGAGAAGATTGCACAGTTGGTGAAAGCAGGGGTCATTAAAACGTAATGTGTCTGCTCCCGGTACAATCCGCGGTAAAAGAAACGACTGAAAACGGTGGAACTGATCGTGGGATGGGGTTCCCCAACTGTCGCCCAAGAATCAGGACATTGTCCACATTGCGATTGCCTTAGCAGAAGGCGTTCTCCGACAGCAGGTGAAACAGGGTGGCGGAAGGTGGAATCTCCAGCGTAGGCTGTGGGAAGTCCGCTACGAACACGTCCGCGCTCTCGAATTACAAGACCGAATCATTGACACTAAAGGTTTTGAAGGTTTATAGAGGGGGAGCAGTGATGTTTATAAAGTTGCTCCCTATAGCAACCTGACCATTTGTAGATGTCGCAACTTTGCTGTTTGTAGATGTAACAACGTGTTTATAGGGATGGCAATGTGTTTCGGCTAACGGAAACAACCTGAGCCGTTGAATAGAAGTTAGGCGGGTATCGCCTTAGAGCGGACACAGTGGACATAATCATCTTCACCGTCAAATCCACGCTGTTTAGCATGGCGTACTCGTTCGTGGCGGGCCTTGTCGTGATGCTCGTAGCCTTACCATTTTCTGCCGTGATCGGCGAACGGGAGCCTTCGGGGTATCTACTTTAAATCCCAAGGCGGCCCCGCCATCAAGTCTGGACCGCTTGCGCTTTTTGCACGATCAAATCCGCCAGGGATGGGAGCTTGAATTGGCCGGTCACCCGGTCGTAAACGTAATCATAAAAGCTCACGCCCAGCTTC
>CAMBFS010000180.1 GCA_945865755.1 Klebsiella pneumoniae | reverse complement strand
TTCGCTGGGGTTCATCCCGCCGTTGTAGGACAATGCCCGTCCGCTGTCACCCCACAGGACTCATCATAATGAGGTTCTTTCACAACCTCTGAGGCGGCCATCGAACTCAGACGAGATACGATTCCAATCATAGTCCTTGGCCAGCATGTCCATCACACTCTTGACCATGATCCTCGTCCCCTTGAAGGTCAGTTGGCCGTGACAATCGGAGCCCAGGGTAGCTGCGCAACCCTGGGCTGCGTTGCGCAATCCCGTTGGGATTAGCAGAGCATAGGCTGGGGTGACCAAGGGGAGTCTTAGCCTAAATCGAACCACACGACCTTGGCACAGTGCCGAAAAATCCCCCCGCGCTTCGCGCGGCCCCCTTTACCAAAGGGGGCTGTTTTATTCCCCCCTTTGACAAAGGGGGGCTAGGGGGGATTTCTCACTCTTGGTTATGAAGTGTGCCAATGTTCTGTGGACTGATTTAGCGCGCTCATACCGGCCGGGTTCCTTATCCTCCGTATTTCGCGCCGATCTCTTTCAACGTCAGCGGTTCGGCCTCGTTTTTCAGGCCCGCTTCGATGACTTCGCCCACCACCACCGTGTGGTCGCCATATTCGTGAAAGCCGATCACTTTGCACTCCACCCACGCGGGCGCGTCGCTCACGATCGGACAGCCCGTGGTCGGACCATGCTCATACGCGAACCCGCCCATTTTGCCGCCTTCGGGCTCCACATGTTTGAAGAAGGCAAACGCCTGTCCTTTCTGTCCGGTGCCGAGAAAACTTAGGGCGAAGGTCTTGGCGTTCTTCACGAGCCCATGCGCGCCAGAGTCGACTTTGAGCCCCACCACCACTTGGGGCGGCTTGAAGGAACACTGCGTCGTCCAGTTCACCGTCGCCAGCGTCGTCTTGTCCCCGTCCTTGGCACCCAACACTTGGAGGCCGTAGGGAATCATCAGCAACGCGGTCTTTTTCGCTTGCTCGTTCATGGTATCTCACTCCTTTCGGAAAAAACTGGGCAGACGATAGTCGCCCACCTTCCCTGCTGTCAACTCACGTCACCAACCTTGCTCCGCTGCCGGGAATTTGCTTAGATTCGCGCGCATTCTTAATGATGGACCGAGGAGGACACGGAATGGCCAATTTTGTCAAAGTAGCCCAGACCAGCGATATCCCTGCTGGTCAAGGCAAGTGTGTGGAAGTTGGGGATAAACGCATCGCCATCTTTAATGTCGATGGCGCCTATTACGCGATTGATGATATTTGCCCGCATCAAGGTGGACCGCTCAGCGAAGGAGAAATCAGTGGCACCACCGTCACTTGCCCCTGGCATGGATGGGAGTACGACGTTGCCACCGGTGTGAACCGTGACGATTCAGATATCGCGCAAGAGAAGTTCACCATCAAAGTCGAAGGCGACGATATTTTGGTTGAAACATGACAACCCCTTTGCTCACTTGGCACGAAACCCACGGCGCGCTTGTCATTGACGACCGTGGGATCGCGCTGCCCGCCCATTTCACCGATTCCTTGCGCGAATACCACGCGGTTCGCGACAAAGTCGGACTCATTGATGCCTCGTTCCGCGTACCACTGCGCATGACGGGCGAGGACCGCGTCTCGTTTCTGCAAGGCATTGTCTCCAATGACATTAAAGCCCTCCGTTCGGGTGAGGGCTGTGCCGCGACCCTGCTCACTGAGCAAGGCCGCCTGGTCGCGGATTTGCGGGTCTATGCGCTGGAGTCGGCGCTGCTGATTGATGTCGATGCGCGCATCAAGGACAAAGCGCTGGACACCTTCTCGCGTTTTATCATCGCCGATGATGTCGAACTGGAGGACTTGAGCGAACAGTACGTGACGCTCGCGTTGCAAGGTCCATTGGCCACTCACGTGCTCACCGCCGCGGGAGTCGCCCTCTCTTTGGTGAAAGCGTTTCACCATGGCGTCGCGACGATCAACGGCACTGCCGTCGGCGCTGCCGTCCACATCGTGCGCGCGGACGACACGGGTTCGGATGGATACGATCTCTTCGTTCCGCAGGCGCATGCTGAGCACGTGTGGCAAACGCTCGTGCGGGTGGGGGAACCATTCGAACTCCAGCCCGTCGGCATGACCGCGTTGAATCTGCTGCGCGTCGAGGCGGGGATTCCGTGGTATGGCGTCGATATGGACGAGAGCCGCATCGTGTTGGAAGTCGGACTGGAACACGCCATTAGTTTCAAGAAAGGCTGTTACTTGGGGCAAGAAGTCGTGGAGCGCGCCACCGCGCGAGGCCATGTCAACCGTAAATTGAGCGGACTGCTGGTGCACGGGGAGACGATACCCGTCAGCGGAGACAAACTGTTCCATGACACGCAAGAGGTGGGATGGATCACCAGTGCCATCGCGTCGCCACGCTATGGACGCCCGATTGCTCTGGCCTACGTGCGGCGCGAACAGCGCGCGCCAGGCACGCAACTCCGCATTGACAGGCAAGGGACACCCGTGATAGCCGAAGTCACAACGTTACCGTTTGCTCGTTAACGCGGCGAACACACACCGAAATCAGGAGGAGTTTATGGCAAACCAACTTGGCAAACGTTACCTCTGCGAAGCGTGCGGCACTGAGGTGCTGTGCAATAAGCCTGGGACCGGCGAACTCAATTGCTGTGAAAAAGACATGCAGTTGAAAGAAGCCAAACCGCTGCCGTCCTCGGACTAAGCGCCAGCGCGGCATGTCGTTTTTCACTAGCAGGGGCACGGTTCGCCGTGCCCCTGCTACTTTGTGCATCCCGTGGTGACCGCCGACCTGCTTTTGTACGGCGGACTTGTAGGGGCGCAATATCTTGCGCCCCTACTTGATCCCCCTTGTCCCAAGATCGAAGCTATCGCCATTTCTGGCTCGCATATTCTCGCGGTCGGAACAGAAAACGACCTCCGCCCTTTTGTCACCGCACGAACCCGTAGGCTTTCGTGTGCCGGACACACCATTCTTCCCGGATTTATTGACCCACATCTTCATTTGTTCGCATGGGCCAGCCGCTTTTGTGGAGCGGACCTGAGCCGCGCGCGGTCCCTCGCCGATCTCCATGCCGCATTAGTTCAGCGACTCCCTTCCCTTGCCAATGGCGAATGGCTCCGGGGCTATGGGTACGACGAGTTTTTCTTGGCCGAGAAGCGACACCCTACCCGGCATGACCTTGATGCCGTTTCCCGCAATCACCCAATCATCCTGCGACATCGCACCGGGCATGCGGCGGTGCTGAACAGTGCCGCTCTGCAACACGCGCGGATTGACCAGCACTTCGTGCACCAGCACTTCGTTCCACCCGGTGGCGGCATCGTTGAACGTGAGGCAAGCGGTGAGCCAACTGGCGTCCTCTACGAACTCGAAGGGTATCTCCGCACCGTCATTCCTCCCCTCCCCCATACTGAGTTCATGGCCGGCGTGCGGCAAGCAAGCAGCGCCCTGTTGCAGCAGGGCGTGACCTCTTTTCACGATGCCAGCGCGGGCAACACGTTAGCGGATGTCGAGATTTTTCAACGGTTGAGGAGCGAGGGGATCCTCAAACCAGACGCGACGGTCATGGTTGGCATCGCGGCACTTCCCCATCTGCTCGCAACAAAACTTACTCCGTTCAATAACGCCGATCGTGTTCGCATAGGCAGCATCAAGATCATGGTGCACGAGGGGCGAGGGGAGATATATCCGCCACCAGAAGAACTGCGAGAAATGGTCTGGCAGGTGCATCGGAGCGGGCTCCAAGTAGCGATTCATGCCGTAGAAGAGGGAGCGGTCTGGGCGGCACTGGATGCCATTGAACACGCGCAGCAGCGGTTGCCACGCCGCGATCATCGTCATCGCATTGAGCATTGCGCTCTGTGTCCACCGCCGTTGATCGAGAAACTGGTCGAAACGGGCAGTGCGGTCGTCACTCAACCTGGGTTTTTGTACTTCTATGGTGAGAAGTATGCCGCGGAGATTGACCCGGATATTCACGAGTGGCTGTACCGAACCAAGAGTCTTCAGGCGCGTGGCATTCCGGTGGCGGGGAGTTCCGATTGTCCCATCGCACCGCTCGCGCCATTCATGAGCTTGCAAACGGCCATGACGCGGCAATCGCGCGGTGGCATTGTCTTGAGTCCACAAGAACGCTTGTCGCTCAACGAAGCGTTACCACTGTTTACCCTCGCAGGTGCATGGATAGGGTTTGCTGAAAACAGCACGGGGTCGATCTCGCCGGGGAAACGGGCGGACCTGGTGATTCTTGATGGAGATTTGTCGACCACCCCGACCGACGCTATTCATGCGCTCAAGGTTACGACAACCATTGTCGGCGGAGAGATTGTGTGGTCTGATTCGGGGGGCCAATGAGGGATTGAGTCCTCGAGCGATTGGGTCATTGAGTCATTGGAAAATCAAGAACGACAGATGAAGCTGCCAAACCCCGAACACGCGGTCATTGCGCCAGATAAACTCGTTCACTATCTTCTCAATACCGAACATATTCGAGGCAAGCATAAAGCACGCCTGTTGCTGGACTTTGGCTACGATGTCGATAACTGGCAACAATTACATGCTGACATTCTGCGTTTTCATCTGCATGCCGATATCGAAGTGATGCGACAGATTCCATACGGTATACGTTACGAGATTCGCGCTCCCTTGCGGACTCCTCATGGGCGCATGCTGACGGTTCGAACAGTCTGGCAAATGGATGAAGGAACGGATTTTTCGCGACTTATCACACTTTTTCCAGATTGACATGCTTCGGAGGAACTATGGATTTCACTCTCTATACAGAAGTCATCCTCGTGCGGGACTTGCCTGAAGAAGGAGTTCGCGCGGGAGATGTCGGCGTCGTGGTCGAGCGACATGACGTCGTTGGACGCGAGACGGGATATAGCGTGGAGTTTTTTGACATGCTGGGCAACACGGTTGCCGTGGCGACCGTTGCCGGGAGCGTCCTGCGCGCCCCAACACATACCGACAGACCAGCCGCCCGTGCCAATTCAATCACTGCGTAAGCACGGGAGGTGGGGCTGATCACCGGGAATCCCCGCGTAGCCCCTTTCCTCCTTCCGTTTTACGCATGACGTTTCCCCCCCATGTCATTCACCGCCGTCCTCTACGAAAAAGAAGGTCCGCTGGCGATTGTCTCGCTCAATCGTCCCCGGATGACGAACGTCTACAACGTCTAGATGCGGGACGATCGCTATCAAAAATAAGGGACAGGGGATGGGAAAGGATCGGGGAATCGGAGATGGAAAAGGTTTTCAGTCTCCGGTTCTTCCCCGTTTCCGCCGCTCAAGGAGACAACAACCATTGTCGGCGGCGAGATTGTGTGGTCTGATTCGGACGCTCATTGAGTCATCGGGTGATTGAGCGATTGCGTCATTGAAGAACTATTTTCATCAATGACTCGATGACCCGATGAACAAATGACTCAATTATGAAATTTTCCGAACTTGTCGATCAAGCCAGTAAGTTTCTGCAACAGAGAGAGCGGGTTTCGTACAGGGCGCTGAAACGCGAGTTCGACCTTGATGACGAAACCCTGGAAGATCTGAAGACCGAACTCATCGACGCCCGACGGGTCGCACGGGATGAAGACGGCAAGGTGCTGGTGTGGGCAGGTGAGGAAGGAAACGGAGAATCGGCGAAACGGGGAAACGGCGAAGGAGAAGTTGCCAGTTCCCTTCAGCCTCCCGCTCCACAAACTCCGAACCCCGAACTCCGAACTTCCCAATCCCCAACCCCTAACCCCCAACACCCGTCTGCGGAGCGGCGGCAGTTGACCGTGATGTTCTGTGACCTGGTCGGTTCAACCGCGTTGTCGGCGCGACTTGATCCCGAAGACTTACGTGAGGTTGTGCGCACCTATCAGCAGACTTGCGCGGAAGTGATCCGCCGTCATGAGGGCTACATTGCTCAGTACCTTGGTGACGGAATTCTCGTCTACTTTGGTTATCCCACTGCCCATGAAGACGACGCGCGCAGAGCGGTACGAACGGGACTCGAAATTATTTCAGCGCTACAAGAGAAGGTCCCCTCTCCCCTCGTGGGAGAGGGACAGGGTGAGGGGGCACTCCGGGTCCGCATTGGCATCCACACCGGTTTGGTCGTCGTGGGTGAAATCGGCAGCAACGAAAAACGCGAGATGCTCGCGCTGGGCGAGACGCCTAACCTTGCCGCACGGATTCAAGGCTTAGCGGAACCTAATACCGTCATCATCAGCGCCGCCACGCAGCGATTGCTCGACGGCCATTTTGAGCACCAGCCCTTTGGCTCGCACCTCGTCAAAGGCATTGATACGCCCATCGCTGTCTACTACGTGCAAAATGAACGACAGCTTGTGGGACAGTTAGAAGGAAAAACCACCCTCACGCCATTGGTGGGACGAGAGCAAGAAGTTGGCCTCCTTATCGACCGCTGGGAGCAGGTCAAAGAAGGACGAGGGCAAGTCGTCTTACTCAGTGGTGAACCCGGCATTGGCAAATCACGGCTGGTCTACACGCTGAGAGAACATGTCACCAATGAAGGCTCGTTACTCTTTGAATCCCGCTGTTCGCCCTATCATCAACACAGTGCGTTGTATCCCTTGATCGAGGTCTTACAGCGCACGTTGCTGTTGACCCGCCAAGACACCGACGACGAAAAAGTTCAGAAACTGGAACGCGCCCTGGCCCTGTACACCATGCAAGAGACCTTACCGCTCTTTACGGCCCTGCTTTCATTACCGACACCATCACAGTATCCGCCATTGAATTTCACACCGCAGAAACAGAAAGAACGAACACTGCAAGCGCTGCTGCAACTGTTAATGTCGCAAGCCGAACGACAAGCGACGGTGTCGGTATGGGAAGACCTGCACTGGGCTGATCCGTCGTCGTTAGAGTTTCTCTCGTTACTGATTGAACAAATTCCTACAACCAAACTGCTCCTGGTGTTGACGTTCCGTCCGGAATTCACGCCGCCGTGGAAGATGCGCTCGCATATCACACAACTGACGCTCAACCGGCTGGGCAAGCGGCAAGTAGAGGTGATGATTGAAAAGGTAGTAGAGGGGAGAAGTCTACCTGCCGAGGTCATTGAGCAAATTCGTGTCAAGACGGACGGAGTGCCGTTGTTTGTGGAAGAATTGACGAAAACAGTCTTGGAGTCTGTGGAGTCTGTGGAGTCTATTGAGTCTCAAGAGTCGCCCCACCGCACGCCCCTCCAACTAGCAATTCCTGCGACCCTGCAAGAAGCGCTGCTGGCCCGGCTAGATCGCTTGTCCACTGCCCGACAAATTGCTCAACTCGGAGCCACATTGGGACGGGAATTCTCCTATGAACTGCTACAAGCCGTTGCTCCCATTGGTGAGGCCGAATTACAAACTTCCCTGACGAAACTCGTGGAAGCCGAGATTCTCTATCCACGTAGTAGAGTTTATTCCGATTTGTGGATAGTGTAAGTTGGCATCCGAAATCACGAACAGGAGGCGGGCTCATGGCCGGATTACGCTTCAGTGCCTTACAGAAACGCCCCATGGAACTGCTGGATTTGACCAGTGTAACCCTAGGGCGTCTAAAAGTGGCCTCAGCGGCTAGGTTTTCTTGCCCGGGATGTGGCCCTCGTAAAAATTCCCTCTTCAATATCTCGGGACATTAATCGGATTTTCGGCATAGGCTTTGTACTCCGCCGGGGACCAGAACTCACGGCAGCT
>CAMBFS010000179.1 GCA_945865755.1 Klebsiella pneumoniae | reverse complement strand
CAACCTGAAGTAAGGTTTCCATCCGCTCACGCAGGTGCGGATGGTGATTGAGACGGGAGAGAAAAAGCTCATCTGTATTGGAGTGCATGCCTCCTGTCAAAGCAAAGTGTCGCCTGGGCCACAAGCCCCGCACTTTGAATCGCACCCGGAGGCAGTAGCCTTATTGACGGTTCTGCAATTCTTCCTTGGCCATGAAGTAGCTAAAGATCCCACCGTTCCATGGGTGGAAGCCACGTTGCGAGAGACTGCTCTCATGGAACCGCTGGCGCGCACGGAGCAGTTGGAGCGCAGAGCCTGGGCGGAACTGCGAGCTGTGCTGGTCGCGAGTCAAGGGAGGAGAAATCATGGGCTGGGGTGATGCAACTGATCCGGCGCCGCCGCGCGCTGATGGGCGTATGCCCGCAAACTGTACTGTCCTCCCCTGTGCTTGTGTCCCGATCAAAACGATTTCCATCCAATCACTCGAGTTTGTTGGGGACCATGGCATGCTGACTGACTACCGCAAAGACTTCAAGACCAGCGGGAATAAATTTCCAAAACCCGAATGGAATGAGAAGCACGCTCACCCGATGAGCTATTCGATGGGCCAGAATATCGAGGTGTATTTGACGTTTCAGGTAGAGCCCGCGAACGCCTGTCCAGAGGTCGGCGCGATCTTTGGGCAGGGACCGGAGGGTATCTTCTTCGATCAAACCCCCTCCATGCCAGTGTTCACTGCCAGTGTTCACTCACCGGTGAACACCGGTGTTCACCGCGTTGTTACGCCTTTCTCTACAGAGGTCACAACAAAGGCTGAAGAGAAGTGGACAGTCAAGAAACAATTTCACGAGGAAAGGAGCTATCTCATGTGGAGCATCGCAACGGCAACCGTTTCGTTTGCCGAGACCGGATTGTGGTTAGGGATTGGGCTGTGGGGCCTGCTGGTATTCTGCGCTGGGGGCATCATTCTCACCGCGCTCAGAGGGTACAAGCCCGACTTTCTCACCCACGCGGCAAAAGAACGACAAGAGCCGGTGTATGAACAGGCGGCGTAAGGGGGACGGCCCTCGCTTCAGTCCTGGAGCCGGGAGGGAACGGCGTGGCATGCGAACGTCCTCCCGCTGTCACCGCAGGCCTTGCGGGCTCGTGTTTCGCTCCATCCCAGCGACTCGCTTGTTGGTGCGCTGCTTCATTGCTATCCCCAATGCGGTATACAGCCATGGAGGACGACACTCAAATGACTCCCGGCAGTGGAAATGTTTTCCTTGACCTTGGATTCCCACCGGCGGCAGCCGAAAACCTACGAATCCGGGCTGACTTACTCATTGACCTCCGTCGCGTCATCCGGGAGCAGGGCTGGACCCAGACCCAGGCAGCGGAGTTTTTTCAAGAGACTCAGCCTCGTATCTCGTGCCTTATGAATGGCGATGTGACCCGCTTCAGCATTGACAAGCTCATTCACTTGCTCGCAAAAGCCGGATTGCAGGTTCAGGTCGCAGTGAAAAAAGCCGCGTGATCGGCTCCTTAAAAACTGAGCTACTCAGTTTTGACAGTCAAAATCGGTAATCACATTATGATCCCCCTCACCCTGACCCTCTCCCAGCCGGGAGAGGGAACCTACTACTGGCTACTGGGCTGCTCTCACCGTCGCGTGGGATTGACAGTGAAAAGGGCGCTCGGCTACATAGTTGCCTCACCACTTGCGAAAGTGGCGGAACTGGCAGACGCGCAGGACTCAGAATCCTGTGGGCTAATACCTCGTGGGGGTTCAAGTCCCCCCTTTCGCATGAACGCTGGATGAAGGGGGTGCTGCACACAATGAAGAACGCAGGACCCCCTTCTTATTGATGTGTATGGCACTCGATAAAATTTACGACCCAAGTCTCGTGGAGAAACGTTGGTTCCCGGTCTGGATGGACCGTGGCTATTTTCGCCCGGAACAAAAGCCGACCGGGAAACCCTTCTCCATGGTTATCCCTCCGCCCAATATCACTGGCTCGCTCCACATGGGCCATGCGCTCAATAATACCCTGCAAGACATTCTGGCCCGCTATAAACGCATGGATGGCTACCAGGTGCTCTGGCTGCCCGGCACCGACCATGCCGGGATTGCCACCCAGAACGTGGTCGAACGGCAATTGATGGAGCAGGGCTCGGATCGTTGGCAGTTGGGGCGAGAAAAATTCGTCGAGCGGGTGTGGACCTGGCGTGATGAATCCGGTGGCCACATCGTGCATCAGCTCAAAGCCTTGGGAACCTCGTGTGACTGGTCCCGCGAACGGTTCACGATGGATGAAGGGCTGTCGCGCGCGGTCCGCGAAGTCTTCGTGCGACTCTACGAGGAAGGGCTCATCTATCGTGGTCGCTATCTCATTAACTGGTGCCCGCGCTGTCAAACCGCGCTCTCGGACCTCGAAGTCGAACCACAAGAGAGTGAAGGACATCTGTATCATCTCAGTTATCCCCGCACCGACGGCAAAGGATCGGTGACCATCGCCACCACGCGACCCGAAACCATGCTTGGGGATACCGCCGTGGCCGTGCATCCAGAGGACGAGCGCTACCGTGACATGATTGGGAAGACCTTAACGCTGCCGCTCGTGGGGCGTGAGATTCCCGTGATCGCCGATACCCATGTCGATAAGGAATTTGGCACCGGGGCCTTGAAAGTGACACCGGCCCATGATTTCACCGACTTTGAGATTGGCAAACAGCACGGCCTCGAAGCGATCTCTATTCTCGATGAACAGGCACGGATGACCGCCGAAGCTGGGGCCTACGTCGGCATGGATCGTTATGCCTGTCGCACCAAGATCGTCGAGGATTTACAGCAATCCGGCGCGTTGCTGCGCACGGAGCCGTACAAGATCATGCTCGGCCACTGTTACCGGTGTCGCACGGTGGTCGAACCGTTCTTGTCGAACCAATGGTTCGTGAAAATTAAGCCCCTGGCCGAAGTTGCGGTTGAGGCCGTGAAGGATGGCCGCACGACGTTCTTTCCCACGCATTGGGAAAAGACCTACTTCGCGTGGATGGAGAACATCCGCGACTGGTGCATCTCGCGCCAACTGTGGTGGGGTCATCGCATTCCGGCGTGGTACTGTGATGCCTGTGGCGAGATGATGGTCTCACGCACCGATGTCACAACCTGTAGCAAATGCGACTCGACCACCCTCTCGCAAGAGACCGATGTGCTGGATACCTGGTTCAGTTCGGGGTTGTGGCCATTCTCGACGATGGGGTGGCCGGACCAGACAACGGAACTCAAAACGTTCTATCCAACCTCGGTGTTGGTGACTGGCTTCGACATCATCTTTTTCTGGGTCGCTCGTATGATGATGCTCGGACTGAAGTTCATGGGCGAGGTGCCGTTCCGTCATATTTACATCCACGCGCTCGTTCGTGACGAACGTGGACAGAAGATGTCCAAGTCGAAAGGGAACGTCGTTGATCCATTGGAAGTGATGGCCACGTATGGAACCGACGCCCTGCGTTTCACGTTGACCGCGCAGTCGGCGATGGGGCGGGATATTCGCCTGTCGGCTGACCGCATTACGGGCTATCGCAACTTCGCCAACAAGGTGTGGAATGCGGCGCGGTTCGTGTTGATGCAAGGACGGGGGACCGGGGACCGGGGACCGGGGACAGAGTCCAAGGTCGAGAGTTCGGTGGATGTATCTCAAGTCTCAAGCCTCAAGCCACAAGTCTCAAGCCACAAGTCTCAAGCCTCAAGTCTCAAGCCTCAAGTCTCAACAGACTTAGCGGATCGGTGGATTCTCTCCCGCCTGCATCGCACGATCCGTGACGTGCGCCAAGCGCTGGATGGCTACCGGTTCAATGAAGTCGCGGCGCTGCTGTATCAGTTTATCTGGCACGAGTTCTGTGACTGGTATTTGGAGCTGAGCAAAATTTCGCTGGATAGTGAGGAAGAGGAGGTCCGTGAACGGACACGTGCCGTGTTGGGGACGGTGCTGGATACGGCGTTGCGGCTGCTGCATCCGGTGATGCCGTTTATTACTGAAGAAGTCTGGCATGCGCTGCACCCTGACCGCGAGGCGGACAGTATCATGGTCCAACCGTATCCCACGGTGGATGCGACCCTGATTGATGATGAGATTGAACGGCGGATGAATGTGGTGATGGAAGCGATTCGCGCGGTACGCAATATCCGTTCGGAGATGAATCTGGCGCCAAGTCTGGCACTCACCGCCGTGGTGATTTCTAGCGAGCAGGCGGTCGAAGCGGAACTGCGCACGCATGAAGCCTACCTGCGGCGGTTGGCTCGGTTAGGGGAGGTTCATTATCAGACCGATGGCGAGCGACCACGAGGAGCCGCGCTGGCCGTGCTTGATGGCGCGGAAATTCATGTGCCGCTCGCGGGCTTGGTGAATCTCCAAGAAGAGAGTAAACGACTGGAGAAAGAGATCGCCAAGGCAGTGAATGATCTGGCGGGTATCCACCGCAAGCTGAGTGACGCGAAATTTGTCGAGCGCGCTCCAGAAGAAGTGGTGGAAGAACAACGCGACCGCGCCGCGCAGCTTGAAGAGAAACGACAGAGCCTGGAGAAGAGTGTCGAGCGGCTGCGGCAGATCCAGGCATGAGAAAAGAAACGAATCTGTAAGGGAGGCACCCCTTTATGATGAGTCCGACACTTGAGGCGAAAATCCAGGAACAACTCCAACACTTACCGCTTGAACAACAGCGCCAAGTGTTGGAATTCGCACGTGCGCTCGTGACCACCCGCGTGCGTGGTGTGCCTGGACAAGCGTTGTTACAATTTGCTGGTTTGGTGGACCATGACGATTTGGTCCTGATGACACAGGCGATCGAAGCGGACTGCGAACAGGTGCAGCCCAATGAGTGGTAGAGTTCTCCTTGATCGGAGACAAGTAAGGAAGGAATCCATCTGTGATCCCCCTCACCCTAACCCTCTCCCATCCGGGAGAGGGAATTTCCGTGCGAATCCACTGCTTTAGAATGACATGCACGCTTCAAGTAAGAATTTATTATGGAAACCGCTCTTCCTTTTTCTTCTTCACTTTTGACTTTTGCGCTTTGACTTTTGACTTTTGACTTCTCCTCTTATGAACCCCCTCACCCACCCCTCAATCCGACGCCTCATCGCGATGGCCTTGGAAGAAGACCTCGGTCGCGGTGATGTCACCACGCAAGCAACCATCCCACCTGACCGCACGGCGCAAGGAAAAATCACCGCTAAAGCTGACCTCACGATTGCTGGATTGCCATTAGTGGAACAGGTGCTTCATGCCGTTGATCCGACTGCTGGCGTGCGCTTGTTGGTCACGGAAGGCAGTGCCGTGCAAAAAGGGCAGGTCGTGCTCGAACTATGGGGCAATGCCGCCGGACTGCTCATCGCCGAGCGCACGCTGCTGAACTTTCTTCAGCATATCTCTGGAGTGGCGACCCTCACGCGTAAATTTGTTAACGCCATCGCTGGCACCAAATGCAAGATCATTGATACCCGCAAGACGCTGGCCGGGTTTCGTGTGCTTGATAAGTATGCCGTGACCCAAGGGGGCGGTACGAATCACCGCATGGGGCTCGACGATGGGATTCTGATTAAAGACAATCACATTGCTGTCTGTGGCGGAGTTGGTGCCGCGGTGCGGCAGGCCCGCGGTCGCGCATCGGCATTGCTCCGCATCGAAGTGGAGTGTGCGACACTGGCGGAAGTGCAAGAAGCCATTGATGCGCGAGCGGACATTATCTTGCTCGACAACATGACAACCCAACAGATGGCGGATGCCGTGCGTCTGGTGAGCGGCCGAGCCCTGCTGGAAGCGTCGGGCAACATGAGTCTGGAGCGTGTGCGTGAAGTGGCCGAAACCGGGGTGGATTTTATCTCGGTGGGCGCGCTGACCCATTCCGCGCCAGCGGTTGATTTGAGTATGGCGGTGACTGTATGAAAGGGCCAAAAAAGTTTCGAGTTTCGAGTTGGCGAAAGTTATAACGTATGATCGATCCCGACGAACACGGCTTTGCTGCTGATCTCTCGGCGAAACTTTCTACCCACATACTGGGAAGTCCTCTCCATTTTTTTCCTACCATTGATTCAACCAATACCTACGCCGCGCGTCTTGCCCGCGAGGGTGCGCCGGAAGGAACGACCGTCATTGCCGATTCGCAAAGTGGCGGTAAAGGGCGACTGGGCCGTAGTTGGGTTTCTCCCCCTGGCGTGAATCTTTATCTCTCCGTGCTGCTGCGCCCGTCGGTATCGACCGCCGTGGCTCCACAACTGAATCTCTTGGCCGCTATCGCCGTCGCCGACGCGATTCGGGAAACAACTCCCCTGTCCCCGGCCATCAAATGGCCAAACGATGTCCTGGTGGCCGAGAGAAAAGTGTGTGGCATCCTGGCGGAAATGCAAACCGACACGAGCGGCCTTCAGGCGGTGATCTTAGGCATTGGCGTGAATATCAACGCGCCGCTGTCCGCGTTTCCAGAGGAGCTGCATGACAAAGCCTCCTCTCTCTTGATCGCCGGTGGACAGACGACCGATCGCGCCCTGTTTGCCGCCAGGCTGCTGACCCACCTTGAGAAATTCTATCTTCTGTGGCTACAAGAAGGCTTCTCGACGTTGCGCGCGCGCTGGGAACGGTATGCCACCCATACGTTGGGGAAGCGGATCAGCGTGGCGGTGCCTGAAGGGACAGTCGTCGGGATGGCGCTGGGCCTAGATATGGATGGTGGACTGTTGGTGCGAGATGACAAAGGGGAACAGCACAGATTGTTAGTCGGTGACGTGACCGTGCTTGGGGGCTACAACCGTGGAGAGGCGAGATGATCCTTGTTGTTGATGTTGGGAACACCCATACCGTCATTGGTCTCTACCAAGGCAAGAAGCTGCTCCATCACTGGCGGCTGCTGACCGAGTCGGAGCGGACGGCGGATGAGTATGGCGTGTTGCTGCGCAGCCTGTTCTCCTCCGCGGACCTGACGTTTTCGACGGTGCAAGGGATCGTGGTGTCGAGCGTCGTCCCGCCGATGAACAAGATGACCGAGGAGCTGGTCCACAAGTATTTTCGTCTGGCTCCGCTCATGGTCGGTCCCGGCATCAAGACTGGGATGCCGATTCTGTACGACAATCCCCGTGAAGTTGGTGCCGACCGCATCGTGAATGCCGTGGCCGCGTATGAGCGGTATCACGATGCGACCATCGTGGTCGATTTCGGCACCGCGACCACTTTTGATTACATCACCAGAGCCGGTGAGTATTTGGGCGGAGCGATCGTGCCAGGGGTGGGGATTTCCCTGGACGCGCTGTTCCACAAGACCGCCAAGTTGTATCGGGTCGAGATGGCCAAGCCGCCGCATGTCGTGGGGCGCAATACCGTTCATGCCATTCAATCGGGCATTTTCTACGGCTACACGGCGCTCGTGGATGGCATGGTCGAACGGATTCAGAAGGAGCATAAAACGAACGCGCGCGTGATCGCCACCGGCGGTTTCGCGCAATTAATCGCCAAGGAATCGACAAGCATCGAAGAGGAAGACCAATTCTTGACGCTGGAAGGGTTACGCATCTTATACGAGAGAAATCAATAACACAGCTTTTAGCTTTTAGCTCTTAGCTATTAGCCAGAGACGCTGGCACGGTTGCCTTTTTTTCAGGCTAATACTTACCGTTCGCTCATTTTGAGAACAACTTCTAAGAATTGCTAAACTGAGTTATTCCAATGGGTTAGAAACGATAGGGCGTGGTTCTATCAGAACTACCCTCTTCAGGTTGGTGTCCACATAGTCCTTGAACTCACTCGTTT
>CAMBFS010000178.1 GCA_945865755.1 Klebsiella pneumoniae | reverse complement strand
GATTTCCGCTCGTGGGGTCAGTGCGGCTACCGAGTCAATGACAATGACGTCAATCGCGCTACTACGGACCAGAGTGTCGGTGATTTCGAGCGCTTGTTCGCCGTTATCCGGTTGGGAGACGAGCAGTTCATCCACTTTCACGCCGAGCTTCTGGGCGTAGCCCATATCGAGGGCATGTTCGGCGTCGATGTAGGTGCAGGTACCCCCAATCTTTTGGGCTTGCGCGACGACTTGCAGAGCCAAGGTGGTTTTGCCGGAGGACTCTGGTCCGTAGATTTCCACAATACGGCCACGCGGCAGCCCACCAATCCCCAGTGCGAGATCAAGGGTCAGTGAGCCTGTCGAGATGACGGGAATGTCTTGGATAATTGCCGCTTCCCCAAGTTTCATGATCGCGCCTTTACCGAATTGTTTTTCAATTTGGCTGACCGCGAGATCAAGGGCGCGGCTACGGTCTTTGTCTTTGTCATTGGCCATCTGATGTTCTCCTTAAAAAGAGTTATGAGTGAAGAGTGAAGAGTTTCTATTCATAACTCATAACTCATAACTCATAACTCATAACTCTTCACTTATCTGCGAATAAACCCCGACTCGGCGATAGGAATGCCCAGCAACGAGCGGCGAACCCAGTCGAGCGCGAGCTGGGCAGCCAGCGTTTTGATCCAATCGCGGTTGCCCCACAATTGATACTTGCGGGCGACCAGCACCCCATCCGCCGCCAGTGCCAGAAAGGCCGTGCCCACTGGTTTCTCTGGCGTGCCACCACCAGGGCCAGCAATGCCAGTGACGGCAACGCCAATGTCCGTGCCCAAGCGTTCGCGAACTCCGACGGCCATCTCGCGGGCGGTCTCTTCACTCACTGGGCCATGCAACATGATGGTCTCCGGTTTGACGCCCAGGAGATTGATCTTGGCGGCATCGGCATACGCGAGGATCGCACCGTGAAAGTAAGCGGAACTGCCGGGTACGTTGGTCAGCCGATGCGAGACCAGTCCGCCAGAGCAGGACTCAGCGAACGCGACCGTCTTGCCGTGTTGCTTGAGCAAGGCGCCGACGACATCTTCCATCGTCACGTCGCCTTCGCCATACACATACGAACCGACGCGAGAACGAATCCGATTGGACAGTTCTTCAAGCCGCGCTTCCACTTCATCGGGTTTGCCACGCACCGTCACTTTCAAGGAAATCTGCGGAAAACTCGCGCGAAACGCGAGGCGGCCCTCGTGGTCGGCGACCGTCCCGGCCACCGCTTCATCAAGGCCGGACTCACTAATGCCAAAGGTCTGAAATGCCCGCGTGAGGAACACTTCACCGCCCCCACGCATCTGACGGAGCCACGGCAGCACCGTTTCTTCCATCATCGGTTTCAGCTCGCGCGGGACGCCGGGCAGCACGATGAGATGTTTCTTCCCGTGAGGCGTGTCGAGATCAAGCCGATACCCAGGAGCGGTACCGAGATGATTGGCGATAATCTCCGCCCCTTTGGGAAAGCGGGCTTGCTTCAGGTTGTTCTCTGGCATGACGCGATTGAGCGAGGCAAACAGCCGCCGGATGTTGTTGGCGACCTCTTCGGAGAAAACCTGTTCGACCCCGGCCAGTTTCGCGACCAGCTCGGTGGTCAGATCATCCGCCGTGGGGCCAATCCCACCGGTTGAGATAATCACGTCGGCTTTCTCCATCGCCTGTTGCCAGGCCCAAGTAATGCGTTCGGGAACGTCACCCACGGTGAGAACCGCGGCGACATCAAGGCCCGCCTCGACCAGTTTATCGGCGAGATAATTCGAGTTGGTGTCAACAACTTTGCCCGTGGTGAGTTCGTCACCGGTACTGAGAATCGCCGCACGTTCGATCATAGTAATAACCTCACAAGTAGATTGGTGTAGAGACCCGCGCACACATCGTCGAGCACAACGCCGACGCCACCTGGCACTTTTTGGTCAAAGAAGCGGGCCGGTGGCGGTTTGACAATATCAAAGAGGCGAAAGAGGAAAAAGGCGAGAATAAGTTGTGACCACGTTAGGTCCAGCAGCGCGGTGGCCACCAAGAAGCCCATGAACTCGTCAATGACGATTTTACCGCTATCGTGCTCGCCCAACTCGCGATCCGCCACGCCCGCGACCCAACAGGAGCCGGCGATAGCGAGGACAATGGCGATCACGTGCAACGTCGCGGAAAACGAATAAAGCTGGGCGGAGAGCAAAATGAGCGGGATGGCGACCACCGTGCCCACCGTGCCGGAGGCAAACGGGGCATAGCCGCTGTAGGCTCCGGTCGCGAGGAAGATGATGAGGGTGCGCATAGAAACGACCGGGGACCGGAGACGGGTGACCGAGGAGAAGAGGGCTGTAGCGAAAGCGAATCCTAAGCCTGGAGGCGGTACCGGGCCACGCTAAGATTATCGTTGGCTAGTCCCGCCTACCTTGCTTGGCTCCGGTCCCCCGTCTCCGGTCTCCCGTCCAAAGCCCTACAGCCCCTTCGCCAACTCATCACGAAAATTCGGATGCGCGATGGCAATCAGCGCTTCCGCGCGAGCGCGGAGGTCCTTTCCTTTCATTCGGGCCATTCCATACTCCGTCACGATGTAATCCGTACAGAAACGCGGCGTGGTCACGACCGACCCCGGCGATAAGCGCGAGACGATCTTTGAGTGTTTGCCGTCTTCGGTGGTCGAGGGCAACGCGATGATGGACACGCCGCCGTCGGACAAGGCCGCTGCTTCGACGTAATCAAGACTGCCACCGACGCCGCTGATTTGCACCTCGCCAATCGTCTCGCCGTTACTTTGGCCGTGCAGGTCGATTTCCACGGCGGAGTTGATCGACGCGAACCGCGGCAGTTTGGCCAGTTCAAGGATGTTATGCGTGACATTCACCGTCGCCATCGTCACTTGCGGCGTGCGCGCACAAAAAGCGTACAGCTCCTTATCGCCCGCCAGTTCGCCGGTAATCATCCGCGGGGAATGTTTGGCGTGTTCGACGAAATGAATCAGCCCTTGCGAGAGCATGCCCGAATAGAGATTGATCCCCTGCTTATCCGCCAGCCGATAGAGCGCCATATCAGGCACCGCCCCAACCCCCAGTTGCACCCAGGCCCGATCAGGGATCAGGTCCAGCACATAGTCCACGATTTTGGTGTCCCGCTCGCTCTGGTGTGGGGTGTGGTACTCGCCGATCGGCGCGGACGACTCGACCGCGAGATGAATGCTGTCGATGGGCACTCGGCTTTCTCCACCAGTCACCGGCATATTGGTGTTGACCTCGGCGATGACGAGCTTGGCGCTCTTGATGAAGTCTTGATACAAACTCACGGAGATGCCCAGGCTCACCGTGCCATCGGCCAGCGGTGACGAGACTTGTGTCACCACCACGTCAGGCTTGATCGGCCCATTTTTATTGATGATGCGCGTGATCTCGCTAAAGCGCATCGGCACGAACCCCGCGCGTTTCTCCTGGAAAATCTTGCGGATGCGCGGCGCGGCTTGCCACGTCATGTAGCGAAAATTCGTGCCCAGTCCTTTGCGCAGGAATGGATAGTCGCCAAACGCCAAGCCGGAAAAAATCGTCAAGTTATGAAACCGTTCGACCTCTTGCTGAAACGCCTCATACAACGTCGTCGGCTCCACACAGCCGTGGGGAAAAATCACGATACTCCCATCGGGAATCGCACGAATGGCTTCAGTCGGTGTCACGAGTTTCATAATGATGTCCTGCTTTCCTTTTCTCAACTACTGACTACTGACTACTTTCTCCGGGCACCACTGCATACTTGATTCCCTCCCCACGCTGCAAGAGGTCCAGCGCGAGCGGCAACTGCGCAAGCGTGTAGGTGCCGCTAATGAACCGCGCCACGGGAATCTTGCCCGCGTTCAGCAAGTCGTAGGCATGTCGTACCGCTTTTGGCGTTAAATGGAAGGGGCTCAGCACTCGGACTTGATCGTAATGCAGGCGATAGGTGTCAAAAGACGCCGTCGTGTCCGCCGGACAGCCGCCAAACAAGACCACTTGTCCACCTGGCCGCGCGAGCAACAAGGACTCTTCCCACACTCGTGGTTGCGCCGTGCATTCAACCACGATGTCCGCTCCGCGTCCGCCCGTGAGGTCCCACACCTCCTGCCGCGCATCCTCGGCGGCATACGGAATAATGCCATACGCGCCAACCTCTTGCGCCGCGCGTGCGCGTTGCGGGTTGCGGGCCACCGCATAGACACGTTCCACGCCCAGCGCACGAAGCGCCACGATATGCAGCAGACCAAACCCGCCCGCGCCGATCACCACCGCGGTGTCATCTGGTCGCAGCGTCGTTTGTTGCAGCGCGAAAATCACGCAGGACAGCGGCTCAAGAAACGCCGCTTCAATAAAAGAGAGCGTCGGAGGCTTGGGCAACAGATTCGTGCGCGTCACGCGGGCGGGCACCGTGAGATATTCGGCATATCCGCCCAAGACATACGTCTCCATGAGCGTAGTGCAGAGATTTTCCTGTTGCCGCTGGCAATAGTAGCACGCGCCACAAGGCCCGGTCGGGACGAGCATCACCTCATCCCCTTCACGCACGGTGGTCACTTGCGCACCGCGCGCCACCACCGTTCCGGCATACTCATGGCCAAAGCGCGTCGGCGGCGGCCATTTGGGATGGCCACGGCGAAACGCTTTGAGGTCCGTGCCACACGTCAGGGTCGCGCCAATTTTCAGGACAATCTCATCCGCTTGTGGCCGTGGAATGGGAATCTCCCGGAACTCGAGTTCCCCTGGGCCCAGGAGAAAAACCGCCTGCATGGTGTCGCGGGTCACCATAACAATGGTCGCACGTGAAAATGGTAATGGTCAGGAATCTGCCGCATTTGATGATCGAACATCCACTTGGGAAATTTCCCGGCATACTTCTGTTCCGCGACCAACGACAACGCCTTTTCCATGTAGGCCACTTCTTCCGGGGTCACGTTCACGCGGTGTTCGCCGAGCACGGCGATCGGGACATCGCACGAATCACAATCGAGAATGGTGAAACGAAACGGATGATGAAACTCCGCATACCACTGAGTATAACGAGCCATGACACAGAGGTCACAGGGACGGTCAGCCACGCAACTCCCTCCTTACGCATCGAGCGGAACCGCGATTGCGCTCGACAGCAGCGGTCAGCATAATCGCCGGGCGGCATCTTACGGAGGAGTCGGAAACATGGCAAGTCGCGAAGGTAGACACAAGCGAAGAACGATTGGTTGGCTCATCGTGCTCGCGGGTTTCATCGGGTATTTCTTTTGGGCATTACGGTCGGAAGAGGTCTTTCGTGTCGTCGAAAGAAACCTCGAACAGACGCCCAGTGGTCTGGTCGTGAGCGGGGCTGTGCTGAATACCGCCGCGGCGGCGAATGGCGTGAATGTGGACGTGACGTTTTTTGACGACCGCGGTCGCCAACTCACGCAAGAGACCGTCACACTGGACCACCTGGCCGCTGGCGCGACGGTCCCCTTCCGCACGAAACCCAAGCCGCTCACGACCGTGAAAAACTACACGATTCATGTGAATACCGGTCCGAATATGTATGGGAATTAAGCGAGGAATTCAGAATGACTCTCAAAGGGGTCCAATTTTTTTTAGACCAGGACGGTAAGAAAACCGCGGTCCTTATTGATCTCAGACGGTGCGGGCCAGTCTGGGAGGATTTCCACGACGTCTTGATGGTCGAGGCGCGAAAAGACGAACTCCGAATCTCTTGGGATGATGTCAAGAAACAGCTGCAAGCCCGGCGCGCGCGGCGTGGATGAGCATTGAACCATGCGCAAATCCCTCGTCTCCGCCACCGAAGCCATCGCCGACATCGCCGATGGCGCGAGTATTGTCTTGGGCGGCTTTGGCGTGCTCCAAGGCTGGCCGCATGATGTGCTGTACGCGCTGCGTGATCGTGGCGTGAAGAATCTTACGCTTATTTGTAACTCTCCCGGTTTTGGTCCGTACTCCCCGCAAATCCTGGCGGAAACCCGCCAGATCAAGAAACTCATCGCGTCCTTCGGTGGCTACGCCTATCGGACCACGCCGCTCTCCGAGCAAATTGGTCGTGGCGAAGTTGAATTCGAGATGGTGCCGCAAGGCACGCTGGTCGAACGTCTGCGTGCTGGCGGAGCCGGGATTCCCGCGTTCTTCACGCCCACTGGGGTCGGCACCCTCGTCGCCGAGGGCAAGGAAACGCGCGTCTTCAACGGGCGGGAGTATCTGCTCGAAACGGCTCTGCGCGCGGACTTCGCGGTGATTCGCGCGCACCGAGCCGACACCCACGGCAATCTCGTCTATCGCCGCACGGGCCGTAACTTTCATCCGCCGTTCGCGACCGCCGCCGATGTCACCATCGCTGAAGTCGATGAGATCGTTGCACCAGGCACCTTAGACCCGGAGGCCATCGCGACGCCAGGCATCTTTGTCCAGCGACTCGTGCATCGTCACACGCCGCTGAGCAAAGAGACGGTGCTCAACATCATGCGCACCAGTGGCCGCAACGTGAAAGTCAGCGAAACCGCGAGCGAAAGCGGTCATGGGCTGTCGCCAGAGTTGATGGCGTTACGCGCCGCGCGGTTGCTGCAACCTGGGCAGTACGTGAATCTCGGCATCGGCTTACCCACGTTGGTCTCCGATTTTCTTCCCGATGGCGTGACGCTCCATGCGGAAAATGGCGTGCTGGGCTATGGGCGCCTCGCGCCAGCCGGTGAAGAGGATATTGATCTCTACAACGCCAGCTCTCAACTCGTGACGCTCGAGCCGGGGGCCAGCTTCTTTCATAGCGCCGACGCGTTTGTGATGGCGCGTGGCCGACATGTCGATACCGTTGTCCTGGGCGGGTTTCAGGTCGCCGAGAATGGCGACCTAGCGAACTGGAAAACACCGACGATGGGCGCGGGTGCCGTTGGGGGCGCGATGGACCTCGCCGTCGGCGCGCGGACGCTGATTGTCGTGATGTTCCACACCACGAAGAACGACGAATCAAAACTGCTCCGGGAGTGCACCTATCCGTTGACAGCCCCACGATGCGTCTCGTGGGTAGTGACGAATCTCGCGCTGATTGAGATTGACGCGCAGGGGTTTCTGCTGAAGGAGTTAGCGCCCGGTGTCTCTCTTGATGAAGTGCGAGCCGCGACCGCTGCTCCGTTGCGGCTCGCTCCCGATCTCGGCGAGATGGAGTTTTGATGTGGCAGAGGGGTGCGCAAATGGGGGCGGGAAGGACAACGAGATGAGGCTATGCAGTGCATTTCGGATACAATACCGCGGTTTTCATTGGAGCGAGGAGACATCCCTTTCCGTAGGCCGTTCCCGGCGCGAGCGTACAGACCGGAAACGCTCCGCTTATTCCGGCCTACTTTCTATTTGAAATGGAGACAGAAGAGGCACAAACCACCCTTCGACAAGCTCAGGGTGAACGGTTGGGAGCGACGCCAATACCTCCGTTCGTGCTGAGCCTGTCGAAGCATGAACGGCGCTCATAACGTGAGTTAGCCGCCGCGTAACTTCACCTGACCATGGACGAATGATGCGGCTGGACGGACGGGAGGGTTGTCATTGCGGGCGATCAGGTTTATGGCAACGAGGGGCGGAGGAGGAGTCATGCGATCGGTTATTGCGTTCCTGTGTGTAATGGTTTTCTTTCCTGGCGAAGTTTTCGCGAAATCCTTGTATCTCACCTTACGCAGAGCCTGTGAGTGCGGGCGAGAGGGTTTGTAAGGTGGCGAAAGCGGAGCGGAGCGCATTGACGTAGAGTTTGGACTTCAGGGCAAAATGATTGAGCTTGGTCTGCATCTTTAACCGCTCCAATTTGACAAAGC
>CAMBFS010000177.1 GCA_945865755.1 Klebsiella pneumoniae | reverse complement strand
GGGGCGAAAAATTTTTCGCCCCTCCCTCACGGCTACTTCACGATGAGACCAGCGAAATCTCCCTGCTCGCGCCAGCGGGCGAGCATATCGTAAAAGGCCAACGCGCCGTGAGGATACACGGTTTGGAGGAACCCTTGCCCCTCGTTGGTCCCCTCGCCGTTGTAGTACCCTGGTGTGCAGACGTTTTGGTACTTGGTCATCATGTTCGGCCCGGTGACGATCTTCACCCACTCCGTTTCGGCCTCGGGGGTGGGCTCAATGGATTTCGCTTGGCGACGATTGACCTGGGTAATGAGCGCGGCGACGTGTTGGGCCTGGTTATCAAGCATGTACGTGAAGTTCGCCGTGAGGCCGGTCTGCGTGAGCCCCATGTGGAAACAGTTCGGAAACCCGTGGCTCAGGAACCCGTGGAAAGTGCGCATCCCTTTTGCCCAGGAATCGGCGAGCGCCACGCCATTGCGGCCATACATCCCGAACTCGGCGCGTCGGGTGTACGCCGTTCCCACCTCGAAGCCGGTCGCGAAGATCAAGCAATCGACTTCATACTCGACCCCATCAACCACAACGCTGTGCTCGGTCACACGATCAACCCCCTTGCCGCTGGTGTCCACGAGCTTGACATTGGGTCGGTTGAAGGTGGGCAGATAGTCGTCATTGAAGGTGGGGCGTTTGCACCATTGCCCGAACCACGGCTTGAGTGCTTCCGCCGTCGTTGGGTCGCTCACGGTCGAAGAGACACGTCCGCGAATATCATTCATCTTCTGAAAGTCAGCGATCTCCGCGAAGAGCGCCTTTTCCTCGCCGGAGAGGTCCGAGCTTTTGCTGTTGAGCAGATCGCCGAGCTTCTTGAGCGGGCTAGTCCATTTGTCGCCGACCTCATCGCCCTCGACGCGGACCCCGTCCAAGAGGGCGGTGAAGTTGCGGTTGCGAAAGACCTGCCATCCGGGCTTGAGCGTCTTCGCCCATTCGGGGTTGGTGGGAGTGTTGTTGCGTTCGTCCACCGAGGACGGCGTGCGTTGGAAGACGTAGAGCTGCTTCGCGTGCAGACCCAGATGTGGGATGCACTGGATCGCCGTGGCTCCCGTGCCAATGATGCCAACCCGTTTGTCGTGGAGTTTGTGCAATCCGCCCGTGGTATCCCCACCCGTGTACTGGTAGTCCCAGCGACTGGTGTGGAAGGTATGCCCTTGGAAATTTTCGATCCCTGGAATTCCGGGCAACTTGGGCTTGTTCAGTGGTCCGCTCGACATGATCATAAAGCGTGTCTTGAAGACATCGCCGCGATCAGAGGTGACGGTCCAGCGGCCTGCTTCTTCATCCCAGCGGGCCTCTTTGATTTTCGTTTGGAAGCAGGATCGTTCATACAGATTATAGTGCTTGCCGATCCGTTGCGCGTGCGCGAAGATCTCCGGGGCAAAGGAATAGCGTTCCTTGGGAATGTAATTGATCTCTTCGAGCAATGGCAGGTAGAGATACCCTTCGACGTCGCACTGAGCGCCGGGATAGCGGTTCCAGTACCAGGTACCACCAAAATCCCCTGCTTTCTCGATGATCCGAAAGTTGGTGATGCCCGCCTCTTGCAGTCGCACCGCCGCCAACATGCCGCCAAAGCCTCCGCCGACGATGAGGACATCAATGTCTTCTTGCAGCGCGGGACGGGTGAAGCCCGGATCGACGTAGGGGTTTTCATTGTAATGCGCGAACTGGCCGGCGATTTCTTGATATTGGGCGTTCGCGTCCGCCCGCAGACGTTTGACGCGTTCGGCGGCGTACTTCTCGCGGAGAGAGCCGGGATCAAAGCCCAGCTCTTCGGGTGTCGGTAAACGATTCGATTGGGATTGCGATACAGCTTGACTCATCGTGTCAGTCCTCCTTTTTCAGGGCCTACTGTGGGGCATCACGACCATTTTTTCAAGATGCGCGTGGGAGTGCCGCATTATTTCAGTGCACGCCCGTCGTCTGTTCCTCGGCGTGGACCATACGCAGATACTCCGCCGCTTGCTTTTCGATCACTGTTCCTTTGAAGAACTCTGGATTCGTACCAGCCCATAAGCGTACGGGATTGCCGAAAACGAAATCGCGGAAATCCTCCGCGCTCAGTAATCCCTTGTCCACCAGCTCATGCGCCTCCGGGAGAACCTCCGCCATATCCACACAGTCAAAATGGCCAATGTCCGAACCCATGATGGCGCGCAGTGTGGCGTTGAACGGATTCGTCTCAGAACGGAACGCCCAGGCGTTGACGGGATCATCGGGCTCGCAGCCAAAATAAAAATTCGGGACGAACAGGTCGCGGATGTCCGCCGGGCGCGTGATCTCGCAGCGGGCGAAATCATCCACGGCCTCGACGCCGCCCAGCAATTGGTGGAGCGCGTCAAGCTGGTCGATATGCGTGGTGAGTGACGCGGCACCATAGCGCTGGAAATAGTCCGCGAGCATGCTGACATTGAGGTGCGCCGGGTTGGTGTGGTCGAGCGCCCGCATGTTGCGTTTCTTCCAGTGCCCAATGAGATCGCTGTAGAGCGTGCAGGCCCAACCGACGCCGCCTTCCAGAAAGGCGAACTTGAGCGTG
The DNA here is from genome assembly GCA_945865755.1 of Klebsiella pneumoniae. Lineage (GTDB taxonomy): Bacteria > Desulfobacterota > Binatia > Bin18 > Bin18 > JABFSC01. The sequence goes on along the minus strand of CAMBFS010000177.1, from coordinate 5,319 downwards.
GGGAACCGGCGGGTGACGCCGTTCAAGAACAACGATTTGCAGACCGCTTCGCCAGCGGCCGCGAAGTGACCAACATGGTTGTAGACAAAGTTGGAATAGGTCGCGCGCGCGCCCACCCCTTGGGACGCGGTATGAAATGTCGGTGTCACTTTGAGTGCGACACACTTCGCCCAGACTGGATCGTAGTCGTATTGGCTTTCGAGCCCAAGGGTGTCGAGCCACGTCGCCGGGCGATTCGGCACGCCCTCCTTTTGCGTGGGTGCCAGCGGTCGGCGGAGCAGGCTGGCGAACATCAGTGCTTTCAAGCCCAGTTGGTTGACGACCACCTCCAGCTCCGCGAGCGCTTCCGCCGGCGTCTCCATCGGAATACACGCGGCTGGAATGAGGCGATCCTCAAGGCCGCGAAACATGTCCGCCGCCATCAGATTGTAAGCCCGATAGGACGCCCCGCGCACTTCCTCGTCCTTCATGGCGGGAAAGAAGAGCGCAAGCGTGGGATAGACGACCGCGAAGTCCAGCCCAAGGTCAGCCATCCGTTCGTAGAGGAGCCGTGGCAGCATCGCGGTCGCGCGGTCGAGTGAGTTGCGCGTGGGAAAGGCCCACCAGGCCGGTTGCAGTGGACGGCGGGCACGCCGTTCTTCCGGCGTCATTCCTGACCACTTCCGCAGGCCCGCCGAATACTCGTTGCGCCGATACCGGTCAATCATGGTCGGGCCGCCAACCTGCTTGAGATAATCAAGAAAGGTCGGCTCAAACTCAATCCAATGGCCATCGGCGTCAATCACCGGATGCGTCAGGCGCGCGTGAAGCGAGGCCGATGCGGTTTTGGGAGACACTGTCATGGGAACCCTCCTGCTTCGTTGTGGGCAATTCGTCCCACCGAACTACAGAACGACCGAAGGTCTTGTCAACGTGTCGGGCACGCGACTCTGGCGAATCTCACTCGACCTGACGGATCGCGGGTCCGCTCTTCACCCTCGACGCCGATAGGCGAATGTGCGAAAAAGGTGCCCACGGTTCCACGACGCCGAAGAACGTTCAGTAACGATCAGTGATGAACTCACGAAGAAGCACGGTGGTGTCGTCCATCACCGATCACTTCCACAAACAACATTAGGAGGATGCTATGGCGGATGCGCTACCCCAGACACCGGCGACCAATGCGGGAGCAATCGACAACTTTGACGCGATTATCATTGGCGCTGGGGTATGTGGCTTGTATCAACTCTATCGCCTCCGGCAGCTCGGGCTGTCGGTGCGAGTATTCGAGGATGGAGAAGGCGTGGGAGGCACGTGGTATTGGAACCGGTACCCTGGCTGTCGCTTCGATTCCGAGAGCGAAACCTACGGCTATTCGTGGTCGGAGGATCTGCTGCAAGAGTGGGATTGGAAAGAACACTTTTCCGGTCAGCCGGAGAACGAGCGCTATCTCAATTATGTGGCCGACAAGTTTGATCTGCGTCGCGACATCCAACTCAAGTCGCGGGTGAAATCCGCGGTCTATGACGAGCAGGCGAATCGCTGGGAGGTCCAGTTGGAGAGTGGGCAACGCGCGCGCGCACAGTATGTGATCGCGGCGGTCGGCGTCTTGTCGGCTCGCTACGTGCCGCCCTTCGAGGGAATCGACAGCTTCAAGGGTGAGTCGTATCACACCTCGCGATGGCCACAGGAAAACGTGAACCTCGCGGGCAAGCGCGTGGCGGTCATTGGCACCGGAGCCACCGCCGTGCAGCTCATTCCCATCGTCGCCAAGGAAGTCGCTCATCTCACGGTCTTCCAGCGCACGCCCAATTACTGCGCCCCGTTGCGCAACTCGCTCGTCACCCCGGAAGAACAGCAGACGTTCAAGGTCAACTACGCGACCATGCACAAACGCATTCGGGAAACGGCGACGGGCTTCATGCACGACTTCGACCCGCGCAAAGCCCTGGATGTTCCCAAGGCGGAGCGGCTGGCGCGCTATGAAGAATTGTGGGCGCAACCTGGGTTCGCGAAATGGTTGGGCAATTATCGCGACATCATGGTCAATCAGGAAGCCAACGAAGACTTCGCTGAGTTTGTCCGCGAGAAGATTCGCGCCCGCGTGAAGGACCCGGTGGTGGCGGAAAAGTTAGTGCCGAAGGACCATCCGTTTGGCGCTAAACGCATTCCCTTGGAGACCCAGTATTACGAAGCCTACAATCGCGACAATGTGCTGTTGGTCGATGTCCGCGAGACCCCCATTGAGCGCATTACCACCAAAGGCATCAAGACGAAGGACAAGGAGTATGAGTTCGATGTCATCATTTATGCCACGGGGTTTGACGCGGTGACCGGACCGCTGACCCAGCTCGATATTCGTGGCGAAGGTGGGCAGTCGTTCAAGGAGAAGTGGGCGGATGGGCCGCGCACCTATCTGTGCCTGCAAAGCGCGGGGTTTCCCAATCTCTTCCTCGCGTCGAATCCCGCGCTCTGTAACTACACCGTCTGCGCGGAGATGCTGGTGGAGTGGATCACGGATTGTATCGGCTACATGCGCAAGAAGCATTTCACGCGCATCGCCCCGACCCCGCAGGCGGAAGAGGGTTGGGTGGCGCACATGGACGCCTGCGCGTCGCGCACGATTTTGTACAACACGAACTCGTGGTTCATGGGGGCGAATATCCCCGGAAAGAAGCGCGCCATCCTTCTGTATACGAACAGCGCGGCCACGTATCGGAAAGAGTGTCAGGACGCCGCCTCCAAGGGCTATGAAGGATTCGTGCTGCGATAAACGCGCGTTTCCTCGCCGCCGAGGGACGAGAGCACACCGCCGGTTGCCCCATCAAGAATCCGTTGTAAGGTGCTCATCGCGAGGCGACTTTCTAGGGGGCAAGTCAAAAGGCAAAAGTCAAAGGGCAAAAGTCAAAAGTGAAGAAAAGAAGGACGAAGTTTGGAACTCGAAACTTCTAGATTTTAGACCTTGGACCTTGGACCAAGGACTTTGGACTTTATGGTTCCTTGTGCGAATACTCAAATCTCACATGTGCGTGTTCCTGCCGGAGGAGGGCACGGTTTATGCCAGGCGCACGGGGCGTGAGAGCGGACTCTCGGGCATGAATTTCCGGGGAATAAGAAGAAATCTCAACCACGCTTCGCGAATTTGCAAAGGGCGGCAATCATTCTGGCTGAATATGCAGTTCGTCGAGTTTGCGGTAAAGAGATGACAGGCTCATGCCCAGCGCTTCCGCCGCGCCTTTTTTATCGTGCGCCAGTTTCTTGAGGACATTCTCAATGTGACTTTTCTCGTAGGCCTGCACGGCGTCTTTGAGATTATCGGTCAAGGAGAGAACTGGCGCGTGCTCCTGTCCTTCCCGTCGAGGAAGATCGCTTAGCGTGATCCAGTCGCCATTGCCTAAAATCATGGCGCGCTCCAGCAGATTATCCAGTTCGCGCACGTTGCCTTTCCACGGCATCGACATCAGGACTTTCATGGTCGCGTTCTCCACGCCTTTGTAGGACCGCTTGAGGTCCTGGTTGTGACGGCGCACCAGATACTCAACCAACAGCGGAATATCTTCGCGCCGGTCGCGCAGCGGAGGAATCGGCAGCTCAATGACATTGAGCCGATAATACAGGTCTTCGCGGAAGCGTCCGGCTTCGACCTCTTTCTTGAGATCGCGGTTGGTGGCGGCCAAGAGCCGCACGTCGGTTTTGATTGGGGTGGTGGCCCCCACCGGCAGCACCTCTTTCGCTTCTAGTGCGCGGAGGAGTTTCGGCTGGAGCGTGATCGGCATCTCGCCAATTTCGTCGAGGAACATTGTGCCGCCACGCGCGCGCTGGAAGAGCCCTTCCTGGTTAGCGGCGGCGCCCGTGAACGCGCCCTTGGTGTAGCCGAAGAGTTGGCTTTCGAGCAGCGTCTCTGGGATGGCACTACAATTCACCGGCAGAAAGACCCGCTCGCTTTGCGTGCTTTGAGAGTGGAGCAGCCGCGCCACGACTTCCTTGCCCACGCCACTTTCCCCGGTAATGAGCACGGTGGCATTGGTCGGCGCGACTTTCTTAATCAGTTCACAGAGGTCCTTCATGGCCGGGCTGCGGCCAATCAGACTCTCGAAATCCAGGTGGCGGGTAATCTCGCGGCGCAGCATCTGGAGTTCCCAGGCTTGTTGCTTATGGTCGAGCAGCCGCCGTACCTTATACAGGACATCGTCGAGCAAGATTGGTTTGATCAAATAGTCCTGCGCCCCCAACCGTAACGCATCGACGACGGTCTCCACCGAGGCGTAGGCTGTCATCAACATGACCATGGTCTGCGGACAGACATCGCGTACTTTACGCAGCACCGCGACGCCATCGGCGCCTGGCATACGCAGGTCGGTCAGCACCACATCGACGTCCACCTCATCCAGCAGCCGCATCGCGGTCGTGCCATCCTCCGCTTGGTGGACGAGGTAGCCTTCTTCTTGCAACAGTTCGGCAATCCCCTGCCGCGCCAGGGCTTCGTCGTCCGCTACTAAAATTGTTCCCCGAGTCGCCATGCTGATAGTCCTCTACCGGTTGGGATTTTTTCTCACGCGGAGACGCAGAGGCGCGGAGAGGAACAGAGATTTTCGCTGTTTTCCTCCGCGTCTTTGCGTCTTTGCGTCTCTGCGTGAAATTTCTTTTCGTTGCGTCTCCGCGTGAGCACTCGTATCGCATTCTACGCGGGGGCACCAGTGAGTTCGAGAAACGCGCGCAGAACATCACTCGTGGTAATGATGCCGACGAGCTGCCCCCCCTCCAGCACGGGTAACCCACTGACCTGGTGTTTCAGCATCAACTGCGTGGCTTCCTGGACCGTGAGTGTTGGGGGGATGGTCAATGGTGTTTCCGTCATCGCGGCTTCGATACGCGTGCGTTCCTCGACACCAAGATACTGGCGCAGATCACGGTCGGTCAGAATCCCCACGAGCGCCCCATCCTGAACGTATGGGTACGCGACGGAACTTCCCAGCGGTCATCTTGTCACGAGCAATGGACAGCATGGCTTTTGGAGCAACGGTCACGGGATTGGGGGTCATACGGTCACGTACCAACATAACAGCCTCCTTTTGTTCCTCACGCGAAGACGCGGAGGCGCAGAGGAAGTCTCTGGTCCTCTCCGCGTCTCCGCGTGAGATTCCTAAGCAGGAGTAATGTCGCTCCCAGAGGCGCTAAAATCCTTCCTGAGACTCACCGTTCGCTCATTTTGAGAACAACTTCTAAGAATTGCTAAACTGAGTTATTCCAATGGGTTAGAAACTATGGGGCGTGGCTCTATCAGAACTGCCCTCTTCAGGTTGGTGTCCACATAGTCCTTGAACTCACTCGTTTCATGAT
>CAMBFS010000176.1 GCA_945865755.1 Klebsiella pneumoniae | reverse complement strand
CAGTTGGGCGATTTCTTGGTCGATGGCGTTGATTTCAGCCTGTAAGTCTTCTCTGTTCAAAGTCCATAAAGTGTGTGTGTTTAGCGGCTATTTGTCAAGATATTTTGGCGATTTTTCGGGTTGCCTTGGAATTTAAAGTAGATACCTTCGGATGTTCATCTCGAAAGCGACACCTTTGGCAAGAGCGAAGAAGGCAAAGCCTTTCGCTTGCGTATCCAACGCTCTTTTCAGAAGGTCGTGGACCGCGTGATTGACGAGCGGGCGGACCTGTTCCTCATTGCTGGCGACCTGTTCGACTCCAACCGCGTGCCGGAATCGGGCGTCGAGTTTGTCCACAACGAGCTGGCGCGCGTCCCGTGCCCGGTGGTGTTGATTCCCGGCAATCACGACTGTTTCGACACCCGCTCCATCTACAAGAAAGTTGACTTCACCACGGCTGGCTCTCATGTGTATACGTTGATGAAGGAAGAGGGGGAGAGTATCGAATTTCCTCATTTGGATGCGACGGTGTGGGGCAAAGGTATGGTGGAACACGATTACAAGTTCCGCCCCGTTGCGGGAGTGACACCGCGCCTGCGTGATTACTGGCATATCGGCATGGCGCACGGGTACTTTGTCGAGGATGATTCCGTGCAGCGCTCGTCATTGATCTTACCCGAAGAAGTCGCGCAGTCCGGGCTCGACTATCTCGCGGTTGGGCATGTGCACGTGTTCACCGACCTCAGCCAAGGCGCCACCAAAGCCTGTTATCCCGGCACGCCGTCGCCTCTGCATTTCGGTGTGAACGACGGGGGCAGTGTCGTGTTGGCCATCCTTGATCCAGAGGATGGCGTCTCGTTCACGCAGCAGAAGATTTTCTTGGATTAAGCCCAAGGAATCGGTTTCCCCACCTTTTCACACACGCTGATTCTGCTAAGAGACAGGCATGGCAGAAAAAGCCGACCTGCACCGCCGTCCACAACGAGTGACCATCAAGGAAATCCTGCGCACGGCGGTGGACCTCGAAAAGAAAACGATGGCGCTCTACATGCGCTTCGCCCGCGTGTTCCAACCCCAAGAAGAGCTGCGGAAATTTTGGTTCACCATGGCGCGCCACGAAGCCAACCACCTCGGCGCGCTCGCCCTCGTGGAAGGAGCCATTGATGGGGAACCCGACCTCGCCGAGAACACCAAAGTGTGGTTTGACCCCTCAACGGTCATACGCCTCCGCTCCTTGCTGAGTGTGTATGGCCGTGAGGTGGGGAAAGGGATCTCGGTCGAGCGGGCGTTCGAAATGGCCCTTGATCTCGAAGGGTCGGAACTCGAGGATGTCGTCGTCGAACTGCTACAAGTCGTGAAAGAACAGATGCTGCGGGACCAAGCGGTCAAACTCTTGATCCATGATCTGAGCGACTTGAGCTACATGGTCGAGAAGTTCACCACCAACGAAGCGCTACTGACACGCGCCGACGAATTAGTGGACCGGCGTGTCCACACCTTTCGTATTCCGCATCCGTCGAAGGAGCACCCGCCATTGTCGTAGGTCGGGCAATCCGCATCCACCAATAGAGCAAGAATGAAGGAGAAAGCATCATGGCAACCGCCGTTGAGTCCACGACACCGTCCTATCGTTTTGATGACCGCAACATGCAGTGGCGAAAATTAGGCGACTTCGAACACTTCGAGGTCTTCATCTTCTCGGTCGATGAGGCCAAGAACATCGCCGATTTCATTATCAAGTTCGAACCCAGCAAGCGGATATTCCTGCATCGCCATCTCGCCTTGACCAATACGTTCGTCATTGACGGTGAGCATATTATCTACGAAGCCGACGGAAAGGTCCGTGAGGCGCGCCCAGTCGGCAGATATACCTCCAGTCAACCCGGCGACGCGCATCGCGAAGGCGGCGGCGCCAACGGCTGCGTGCTGCACTACAGCGTGCGTGGCGAAAACGATGCGCTGTTCGATGTTCTTGAGGATGATTTCAAGGTGTCGGCCACGTTGTACACGCGGGACTTCAAGGCGGCCTTTGATGCCCAGAAGCAAGCCGCATAACCCGTGATGCGCGAGTTCAGGTTCCCTCTCCCGGCTGGGAGAGGGTCAGGATGAAGGGGATTGAGTGTCACTTTCCTTACAAAAATACGCCATCGCCGGTTTAGGTGTGACTCCACAAGGTGTGATCCCCGGCACCAGCGCCGAGAAGCTGGCCTGGGACGCGATTGAACTCGCCTTGCGCGATTCCGGCCTCAACCGGAGTCAGATCAACGGCTACATCTATCAACCCGGATTCGGCGAGCGCACCTCCGGCATGGCCGCGAGCCGCGCGAGTCTGGGTACGAACTCGACACTCCAAGTGGATTCGAGTGGCGCGACCGGTATCTTCACGCTTATCACCGCCATCGGCATGATCGCCGCGGGCACGGCGGAGTACGTGATGTGCGTGCACGCGACGAACGCGCGCTCACAAGCAGTTACCGTTGGTGAGGGCGAGAAGAACCAACACGCGATCTTTGGCCTCTTCTCGCCCGGTGCCCAAGCCGCGCTGATGGCTCAAGGGTATTTGCATAAGTACGGCAAGTCTTCCGCTGATCTCGGCGAGATCGCGGTTGCCTTGCGTTCCAACGCCGTGCCGCGCGACGATGCATATATGTGCAAGCGCCCAATCACTGTGGATGACCATCAGAACTCGCCGTTCATCGTGAGGCCGCTCCATTTGCTGGACTACTGTCTGGTGACCGATGGTGCGATCGCCTTCATTGTCACTACCACTGAACGGGCGCGCGACCTGAAGCCCAAGCTCGTCAATCTGCTGGGCTTGGGCACCACCCACGAAGTTGGGCAAGGATACACACGCGGATCGAACACCATACTGGGACCCACGACGCTCAACGCCGAACCGGCCCGGAGTCGCGCGTTTGGGACAGCCGGACTGAGGATTGAAGACATCGACGTCTTTCAATTCTACGATGCGTTCACGATCATGATCGCGCTGCAGCTTGAAGCGTATGGAGTATGCGGACCTGGAGAAGCGGCGGACTGGGTACGCGCTGGGAACTTGCGGTGGAATTCCAAGCGTCCCTGCAACACATCGGGGACGCTCCATTCCTGGGGGTATGTCCAAGGGTTTACTCACGTCGCGGAGGGAATCCGTCAGCTTCGAGGCGAGGGGGGCCCCACGCAAGTGCCAGGTGCGCGCACGGCACTGGTGACTAATGTGGGAATCACTGGCGCGGGATTAGCGCAGTCCGCGGCGATTTTCGGTGTGGATTGACGCACTGTGGAGAAAAACCATGAGTGAGAAAGACACCCAAACCGCACCCAAGCCTCCCGGCCGTGTCGTGGCGGTGGAAGACCAGCCATTCTGGGATGCCCTGGACGCGGGCACGTTCCTGGTGGCGCGATGCACCTGCGGGGCTTCTTACGCACGTTCGCAAGCGTGTCTCCAGTGTGGTGCCGACGCGCGAGCACTGACATGGGTCCCCGCCTCGGGCCGAGGAACGGTGCGCACCTACATCGTCTTTGACAAGCCGTATCACCCCTATTTCAAGGAGCGCCTCCCGTATGTGGTCGCGGTGGTCGCTTTGGAAGAAGGACCAGAGATCACAACCAACATTATCGACACCGACGTCACGGACGTCGAGATCGGCATGCCGGTACGCATCGTCATCGACAAGCGCGGCGAGCATACGATTCACCAGGCCTCCGCGCGGGTATGAGTATGGGCGACGGCCCAGAGCGTGCACGATAAAAGCCGCGGGAATCCCGGCTTCCTCTCCGCTCCATCCGGTCTCCACTGCCGATTGTCTTTGTGACCCATCAGTTTCATGGGTGAGACGAAAGGCTTCCCGCGCTTCGCTAACAAATTTTCGCACTTTCTCCCCATTCTTTCGTCCCGTGACATCTTCAAGGCCAGTATGCACATCAACCCCCGCCGGTTGAACCGCCAAGATCGCCTCGCGAACATTGCCAGGATGTAGTCCGCCCGCGAGAATCACCGGCCGCGGTGAGTAAAGAACGAACCGCTTGCTCACGCGCCAGTCGTGCGTTTTGCCAGTGGCCCCCGAAGCCCCAGTCGTCGGGTCAAAGGTGTCCGTTATGTAGGCGTCCACGTATGGAGCCGTGCGCGCGATCAGTTCGAGCAATTGCTCCACTGGATACAGTCCAATCACGAGGCTCTTGATGATCGTTAAATTCGGGGAATGCTCTTTGAGGCTCCGCAGCTCGGAAGTTTCAATATCCCCATGCAGTTGCACCACTGAAGCGCCCAGCTCAGCGCAAAACTCCGCGATTTCACGCGCTTGCTTGAGGTACGTGATGAGCACGCCACGAATGGGCGGGTGAAGAGTCCGCATAATGACCGCCGCCTCGTGTTCACTCAGGTCCGCCTGATGAACGGGGAGCCGGAGCGGAAAGCCCAGATACTGGACGCCAGACTTCACGAAGGTCCGCCTCGGCTTGGTCGATGACGCCCGCGACCTGAATAAAATCCGTGATGTCCATGGATAAGGTACGGTTAAGCGCGTGGGGATGGCCACGGTTCCACGAACCGGAAGGAAACAACTTTCCGTATGCGGACAAAATCTCGCACATTGCGAGTAACAAGGATCAGCCCTGCTTCCCGACAAGACAACGCAAGCAGGATGTCATTGCCAAAGGCTTTCGTGACAGGACGCGCAGCCGGCCCTTCTTGTCGCATCAGTGTGGCAAGCACATCGCCCGACATTTGCCACGAACGCAAGGAAGGGGTAATCACTCGTCCTAGCTCAAGAAAAGGAGAGAAGACATGCTTCTCCAGCTTTCGGAGGTCTTCCCCCGATCTCACGCCCGCGCGCAGTTCTTGAACCACAATGGCGCTCAGGTACTCAAAGGGACCGAAGACTCGGTGAAATTGCTGTAATGCGAGATTCGCCGTCGGGTCACGAAACCCTTCAATGAAGAGGTTGCTATCCAGGACGTATTTGTGTTCGGCCCGACTCACAAACTGTCCTACTCTGGGGACACAATGTCTACTCCGAGCATGGCATCGGTGCCAGCGATGAGCCGTTGGCGAAAAACGATCATATCAAGCGCGGTTTCAATAGTTTCAGTCGCTGTTTTGGTGCCAAGGATACGCTGGGCTGCCGTCACTTTGTTGGGAGTCAGGCGGAATGTCCGCGTCACTTTAGGCAGGGTGTGTCGAGACCGCGGTTGAGTCCGCACTCCAGCTAGTTTTGCCATATCGTCCTCCGAAGATGACTGGATTTACAGATTGATGATACGGATGTGCTAGTCAGGGGACAAGTCGATATGGCGGCAACCCGAATAACCCTGCAACGTCCCCTACTCTGAAATGAATTGTTGAACATCGCCAGCCTTCAAGTGGATTGTGCACTAGTGCGCTGTCAAGGCTAAGAATTGGGGTTGGTGATTTGGGTAATTGTGGGGTCGGCTGGCAATTCCGCATTGAAAATGCCCGCGTGAAACTGAAACGACTCTACCCCAAAATTAAGGCTTGACAGCGCACTAGCTAGTTTCGGCATCAGGGCAAAGAACTGTCCGCATTTTGCTTCTACAGTTTCAAGAGACTGATCTCGGAAGACTTCTGTGTGCAAACGTTCACAACCTTCAGTGACGCACTCAATTGCAGTTTTTTCCCAAAGCCGCCGACACGGCCATGTTTTGACCACCTGTGTGTAAGGGGCTGAACACCGATGTTGGCGTAAACGCTCATTGAGATTGCTTGCGAACCCAACCTTGAATCGGTTTGCATCGTGTTCGGGCTCCAAGCTCAGCAAGTAGAAAACACCAATATCGTAGAGGGCCGCCTCCGGGAACTCAGTTTCCTCGCCTTCCTGTTCGGCCCGGTAGCTCCTGCTCACAGCGAGTGCTTCGAGTACCCAGCGTGCATGCTCCTCGGTGATGTATGAGATTGTTTGCCCACGGTTAGAGTTGCCACCGCGCGACTTTGACGGTTCGATTTCAAGGCGCTTGAGAACTTTGAAGACGGTCTGCCGCAGGAGGCCGTTTGTCTCCGCGAAATCTTTGACGGAAATACGGTGCTCAGTCATGTTCAGGTGACACCCAACTACTGATTAACTGGCTATTTTGTCTTGATGATGTGATCTTAACCGAATTTCCTAACAGTTTTGCCTCGTGCCTATTATCAGCAACCTCAAAGCGCCATGACAAGGCCCAAGTATGCCTGACACGACGAGGAGTCAACAACCAAAACTCCCCAATGAAGGCCGTCAAGTGCGCCGTCTCCACCACGATGCCATTCATACCGAGCGCTCCGTTGCAGGTATGCAACAAAACGCCCCCTGCCCGCAAGCTCTATATGCACGCCTAAAATCTCGCTAAGCTGCGCGCGTGGAACATCTCAATTTGACGCAGGCAATGGCATCGGTGGACGGCTTCTCCTCCCATCACCAAGAGGAACTCCAGCATGCCCTCGCGCGTATGGACGCGGATGTCATCCAAGGATGGGTAGACAGTGGGGCATTACGCGAGTGGCTTACTCAGGGGCTACGACTCTTCGATGGAAAACCAGCGGAGCCTGGTGCGGAACTGAGCGCGTTCCTCAACGCCACCCCCATCATGCTGGCCGCGCTCTCGGCCAAAGAGATCGGGGAGTGGACTCGCGTGAGTCGCGATCTACGCTCGGCGGACGCGCAGCTCTTCTCGCATTTACCACCCGGCTTTTCCGACCTCGGTGAAACGGAACGCATTAGCTTCTACCGCCTGGTACGAACCGCGGCGTATCGCACTCCGCAAGTCGGCGCCGCGTTGTATCGCACGCTCCCCCACAGTTTGCTCTTGCTACCCACGCACCTGCGCCCTCCCCTGCTGCGCATTTTACAAGCCGCCGTCTCCTTTGATCCCGAACCACTACCCGCGGTCGTCCCGTTTCTCGCGCCGACCTTGCGTTCACTCTCCCCGGAGAGTCAAACCTCACTACTTGAGCGCATCGCGCAGATGGCCCAAATCTTTCCGGCCGGCGTGGCGCGACTTCTGCGGATTCTCGCACGTGCCTACGAAGAGGTCGGCGAGGAAGGTATTAAAACTTGGATCGCGGCGGGTGAGGTCATCGCGGAAAAAAATCCATACGCTGGCGAGGCGTTCTTCGCGCTTGAATCACGCACGAGTCTGCTCCTGCTGCGCGGAGTCGCCCCGACGGTCACGCTGAGTGATGTCTATGCCATCTTACTCAAGTATATCCACATGCTCTGCGGAGACGCGGTCGGTATCACCGAGACCTCACATCTGACCTTCCCCCCACTGCTGCCGGAAACAGCCGATGCCGCCCTGCCGTTGCCCGCGCAGATTGATACCTTTCCCACCTACGAAGAGAATTTTCGCCTGTACCGCGTGCTCGCCGCGCACCAGGCGGGACGGGTCGCGTTTGGCACCTACGAGATGTCGTTCCACCGCTTGTGGCCGCTGTTACCGACCTTTGTCCACAATTTACTACCAACTGACGAAGCTCCACCGGACGACCTCGCCTCGTACTTTCAACTCTTCCCGCGCCCGGAGCAAATCGAAGCGTTATTTCTGTTCATTGAAACGCGGCGTATTGGCCACCGACTCGCAACACAATATCGAGGATTGCGCGAAGACCTCGCCTGGGCGTCCTCCTTAACCGATCTCATGCCACCAGCCTTAGCCGAGGTGCTCCCGCGCATTCCACGCCCCCTGTGGCAAGAACTCCCTCCCGACGCCTCGGCGTATGACGCCCTGCTCTTGGCCACCGAACTCCATATTTTCCTCATTGCCCCAGGCTCCGAACCCGCGGCCTCGGACTGGTCGCGGCTCGAACCAGAAATGCCGGGAGAAATGTCGCAAGAGGGCTCGATGTTCGAGGACACCGTGGAGCTGGACGAACCCGACACCATCTCGCTTTCGCTTGAAGCCCAAAGCACGCTGCGGAAACTCTTGGC
>CAMBFS010000175.1 GCA_945865755.1 Klebsiella pneumoniae | reverse complement strand
TAATCGCTGTGCCCAGGCCGCCAGTAGGAGTTCCAATATATTTTCAGAGCCACGTATGGATCGTCGCCTTTGATCTCTGGGAACGGCCACCCACCACCATTAAAACCGAAGAGCGCACCCTTCTCGTCGAGCGTATGCCCCGACGACATGGTCTTGCCCCAATCAGCGGGCGCGGGGTACGTCCCAGTCGCGGCCACCTCCATGTCCATGTCATCAAAGAAGTAGTATTCCCAAGCGGGCTGCGGCAGGAATGGCTTAATCCGTTCAATGTCCTTCATGGTGAGATGTTCACCCGGAGTGAAGTCAGGTTTGGCGTCGCGATATTTCTCTAGCCAGTCGCGCACGGCCTTGTAGCTGCGGTCGGGCTCGGCGCGTGCTGGAGTGGCAACGATGGTGAATAGGAGAAGCGCACAGCATACCCCCCAAAACGATGCGTACATTCGACGTGAGTAACTACAGCTTGTCCCCGACATGATTTCCTCCTGAACGGCGCGTGAGGGCAAGGCCACCTCATCCGCACACGGTTTCGTGAAGCCTGTTAGTACGTGATTATCCACCAAAATAGGCGCAGGGATTATCGACCGTCATGGTGCGAATCGTCCCCTCGCTCACCCCAGCTTTGTTAAGCTGGGGAAGAATGTTGCGCATGATATGCGAGTAGCTCCAGTTCGGGCTCTTCTTCAGGAAGGCATCCCACTCCTTCGTGGTACGTCCGAGCCAGCAGCCCACGAAGTCATGCGAGAGCATGATGCGGTTATAGCCGACCGCCAGCAGCCCAATCAGTGAGGCCATGCGCATCTTGTCACTGGCGATGCTCTCGATGCCGAAGCGGTCAAACCCAATCCACGCGCCACGTTCGAGGATGTCGAAGTAATAGCGCATGTCGCCCACACCACAAGCGTGGCCAATCAATACCCGGTTGAAGTCCACCCCTTCATCAGCGAAGACATCCAGCGTCTCACGCCCGAACGGACCCAGCTCGTCGTTGTGACAGAGAATCGGTGCGCCAGTGACTTTGTGGGCGCGAGCGGCGGCACGGAGACATTTCTCCTCGTAAATGCCGATGGTCTTCGCGGTTTCGGTCATGCCCGGGATACCACCAGTCGCGGTCTTGATAATGCCAGCTTTGATGCCCGTCTTGCCAATGCCTTCGGTCAGTTCGCGCACGTAGACTTCAGCAATATCGTCAGGCGCAAGGCCACGAAAATGCGGGGGGATACCGAGCGCTTCATTATAGAGGCCCGTCGCGACCACAACCCGAACGCCAGCTTTCTCGGCAACTTCCGCCGTGAATTCAGGGTCACGTCCGAGTTCCATCGGGCACGGGTCAACCATTGAGGACACACCGAGGGATTTGACTTCCTTCAGGCGTTCAACCGCTTTGGCGACTTCCGCCTTGCGGTTAAACCCCACATTATCAAACTCCCAGCCTGGAAATCCGGCGGTGATGTGTTCGTGAATGAGTGTGAACCCCAGGTCTTTCGGCGCACACGTCCCAGTCGCGGTGTTAATAGTTGGCATCAAGCCCTCCTGTTGTAAGAATAGGAACTGTCTACCCCAGATATTTCAAGAAGTACAGGTTGTTGCCATCGGGATCCTTGAGTCCAACCAAGCGAGCTCCCCACTCTTGGTCCGCCGGTTCGCTCTGGAATTGGACGCCTTTGGCCTTGAGGTCGTTATACATGGCGTCCACATCCTCGACCACGAAGCTGATGTGATCGAGCCCCGGTGGATTCTGGGCTAGCGTTGGTTCGCGTTTCACGGGTTGTGAGTTGGCTTGCTTGGTCTGAAAGAGAAAGAGCACGGCGCTCCCACAACTCATCGAAGCACCTTTCACGTCCGCTTCATAGTCATACGCCTTGGTAAACCCCAGCTTTTCGTAAAATGCCATCGCCCGCGCCAAGTCGGTTACCGCAATGCCAATATTGTCGATGCCTTTGAGCATGATAAGTCCTCCTTTTTTATATTTTCGTTTCGTCGTTTCCGCATGGGCAGGAACTCAGCTTTTTTGGCTCGCCAACCGCGACTAGGGGTTACCGCCCCTGGTTCCCTCAGAAAACAGAGATCAGAGAACAGAGGTCAGAGAAACAGAGGTCAGAGTTTATGGACACAAGACAAGCCGAAAACCGATAAGTCCGTTACTGGAGGCCAGGTAGTGGCCGCGAAAGGCGCAGCGTGTGAACTTCGGAAAGTTCGAGGAACTACCGCCACGTAGCCCGCGGCTTTCCCCATTTTCTGGCCCTTGCGGATCACGATCTGGGTTCGGTCGTTGTTTGTAGTAATCCTCGACATACCAATCCTGTACCCATTCCCACACGTTCCCGTGCATGTCGTGGAGGTCCCACGCATTCGGATTCAGTCGTCCGACTGGGTGCGTTCTTCCTGTCATACCTTCACCGCACCACGCGTACTCTTGCAATTGGGCGACATCATCACCAAAACAATATGCTCCCGTTGATCCAGCGCGGCACGCATATTCCCATTCTGCTTCCGTCGGGAGGCGATACATTTTCCCCTCTTTCTCTGTGAGTTTTCGCAGAAACTCTTGCGCATCGTTCCAATAGACATTTTCTACAGGTCCGTTCAGCGGACCATTTCGGTAAAGGCTGGGATTATGCCCCATCACTTTTTGCCATTGCTCTTGGGTCACCGGATATTTGCCGAGATAAAAAGGCTGGCTGATCTGCACCCGACGTACGGGTTTCTCGTTGTCATGGCCCTTGTCTGACCCCATCAGGAACTCCCCTGCGGGAATCAGGACGAATTCCATGCCGATGGTGTTGCGGAAGGTGGGAGAGAGGACAGGGGGGGGAACGCCGGGTGGGTTGGGAGGTAGGGAGGGTTGGCGAAGTGGCAATGGTGGCGGCGATATCTCTATTGATGAAGAGGCCGAAGGAGTGAGATTTTGTTCCCGTACAGATGGAGGAATCGCCATACTATCCAAGACAGCCGCGATCTCTTCGACAATCGCCGTCAGATGTTCGTCAATCTGATGTCCATTGCCCGCGGACAGCGGAATACCACCGAGCGGACGCAGTTGCATCTGCGCTAACCATTCGACTCTCTTCCAAGCACACGGGCGCACCAAGATCGGAAAGATCGCCAGTCCTTCACTATCCCGCCGTTCCAGCAATGTTTTAATTTCTTTTCGCAGGATGAACGCCGACGTTAGCGAGTCCGCTGACACCAGCAGAATCGCCACACTGGCGGCGGCCATAGCGTCTTCAATCTTCTTGAGCCACGCCTCACCAATGCGGATTTCGGCGTCGGTCCAGAAATCAAGCTGTTCCTGCTGCTGTAATACCCCAAGATGCGTGACCAACCGATCTTTCCAATCCGTGTCTTTGTGGCTGTAGCTGATGAAGATTCTGTGCCTGTTCATACCTCTCTCGCTCGCTCCCTGCGCTTCAAGTAACGAATAGCCCGGCAGCGATCAACAGTTCGCGTTCCGCGAGTCGATCTGGATGGTTAAGCTGCAGCAGTCTGCTCGTGACTCTGCCGACTGGGGTCAAGGGAATGAAACGAGCATTTTGTTGTTGAAAATGCTCAATCCAACTGTCACGGCGAGGGTGGTACAAAAAAGTCAGATGTCCAGTCTCCGGATCTATAGACGCGATGTCACTCCCTTTGTACTTGTTACACAGCGTACAAGACAGCGCTAGATTATCGAATTCCGTAAGCCCGCCATGTTTTTGCGCGATAATGTGATCAATTTCGTGCGAGACCAGCACGCTTTGTTCGGAAATTTGACAGTACTCACACCGCCCCCGTGCTCGTTCGACAACCAATCGTCGCAACGGTGCGGAAATGTAATCTGTACTCACGCGGTTTTCTGTTTCAACACGGCTTTCGCTTTTGCCATGCGGACAACGTGTTCCAAGTATTCGTATTGCGCCCACTCTTGTTCTTCAGCAGGACTTAACCCTTCAGTCCGATTCTTCTCCAGGAGAGCGCTCACGCGCTGTTGCAGTTCTTCGGATGGGCGCAACGCCAATATCTCTTCTAGCGTTGGAAGACTCGCCAGCAATTCCATCACACCAGCCACTCCCTTGAATCCCGGCTGAGCGGTCGCGTTGAATTCCCGGAGTCCAAGCTCTAAAATTCGCGGCAATTGATCCTCAACTGGCTGTAGGCGAGTCGCGAGTTCATCTGGAACGGTTAGTGTAATTTCCATGTTGATATTCCTAGCAGAGCCGTCTCCACTTTACGTTTTACCTATTTACGCCTTACGCTTTCACAAACTCCATCCACATCTTCCGCATCACCCGCACCGCTTCCTCAGTGTCCTTCGTGGTGATGCCATAATGCGTCACGGCGCGGAAGCGACCGCCACCAATGTCGCCAATCTTGACACCTTCTCGCGCCAGCACCTGGGCGAATGACGGTCCTTCAGGTGGTGGATGCTGAGGGCC
Source organism: Klebsiella pneumoniae (assembly GCA_945865755.1). Lineage (GTDB taxonomy): Bacteria > Desulfobacterota > Binatia > Bin18 > Bin18 > JABFSC01. Next base: position 3,507 of record CAMBFS010000175.1, on the reverse strand, counting down.
AAAGATCACGATATTCGTCTGCACGGTCTCCAGATCAAGTCGCAGCCCTGGAAGATCAACCAACCCCTCGGCAAGCTGACGCGCCGTGTGATGATCTTCGGCCAGCCGGTCCACCATTTCCGTGAGGGCCACAATCCCAGCCGCGGCAATAATCCCCGCTTGGCGCATGCCACCACCGACCATCTTCCGATAGCGTCGTGCCTTGGCGATGAAATCTGTCGTCCCACACAGGAGAGAGCCAACTGGCGCGGACAGCCCTTTTGAGAGGCAGAATTGGACCGAGTCCACACTGCTCGTGAATTCTCTCACATCGCAGTGCATCGCCACGGCGGCATTGAAAATACGTGAGCCATCAAGATGCAGCGGCACCTGGACATGATCTGCGAGGGCCTTCACTTCTTGAAGATATGGAGACGGAAGAATCGTTCCTCCACACCGGTTATGCGTGCTTTCCACGCATAACACTCCTGGTGGTGCGTAATGGATGTCGCGGGCAGCCGGACGAATCGCATTCTTGAGTTCGGTAAGTGGCAGCTCCCCGAAGTGGCCAGTAGCAACCGGATGGAGCACAACGCCGCCAAGCGCCGAGGCCCCACCCGCTTCATAATTATAAATATGGGAGTTATCTCCCAGAATCGCCTCATCCCCGCGGCGACAATGCACCAGCAGGGCCAGGAGATTCCCCATCGTCCCACTCACGCCCAGGAGCGCGGCTTCTTTCCCGGTCATTTCCGCCGCCATCTCTTCAAGTCGGTTTACCGTGGGGTCTTCTCCCATCACATCATCACCCAATTCGGCTCGGTACATCGCCTCACGCATCGCTGGACTGGGGAGAGTTACCGTGTCACTTCGCAAATCAATCATTGGTGCTCCAATCAAAGTTCGGAGTTCGGAGTCGGAACTTAAAACTCCGAACTAAACAACTCCGAACTCCGAACTTTTTATCATCGTCCTCGTAGCCTCTCCGTGTCTCGCCGCTCCCGTTTCGTCGGACGGCCCATGCCCATCTGACGGAGTGGTGGAGGAGCACTATAGAAGCGCTCCTCGCGCGGGGGCGGTGGGGGCGAATGGTCTTCATACAATAACCGTGCTTCCGTCGCCGACCCGCGTCGCTCCGCGAGCGACAGCACTTTGAGGTCCTTGGGGCCACTCGGATGAGAAAAAGTCACCGTGTCATTCACCCGCACCAATTTATGCGGCTTGGCCGTGTGACCGTTGACTTCGACTTTGCCCCCATCGCACGCGTCCGCCGCCAGCGCCCGCGTCTTATAGAAACGCGTCGCACATAACCAGCGGTCGAGACGGACGGCTTCATTTGTTTCTTGTTCCGGCATAGTTCCTTCCACTCTGCGACACACTCAGCATGCACGAAACAGCCTCGCTCGTGCTAAGAGCGTGTCTGCAAACCGAGGGAGCCATGTCATTGCGAGGAGCCAGGCGACGAAGCAATCTCTCTTTCAGGCAAAGATTGCTTCGCTGCGCTCGCAATGACGGTCCTTCACTTTGCAGACACGCTCTAAGTCCTTCGACAGGCTCAGGACAGGCTCTGCCGAAGCGTGCGTTTGGTTGTCATCCGCCAAACGCCGCCAACACCGCTTTCACGCCCTTGTCGTAATCCCCGTCAATCGCGGTGGGATAGAGCACCACGTATGAGGCCCCAGCTTTCTCGAACTCTTCCACTTTCTTCAGACAATCTTGCGCGGTGCCGAACGCGGCGATCTGCTCAGCCATCGTCTCCGAGACCGCCGCCGCCGCGGCCTTGGCGTCACCTTTCGCCCATCCCGCCGAGATGGCCTCGGCTTCCTTGACGTAGCCTTGCCGGGCGAACAAGCGGTTATAGAAAGGCATGCGTCCGTAGAAAGAGAGCGTTTGTCTCGCCGCACGCAACGCGACTCCCCGATCTGGACAGACACAACAGTGCATAATCAACGCAATCTGGACCTCCGCCGGTGAGCGTCCAGCTTTCTTGGCTCCCTCTGCTATTCCGTCCACAACTTCTTTCAACCCATGCGGCGCGTAATTGAGGGGAAAGCTGCCATCCGCCAGTTCACCCGTGAGCTGGATACTCTTCGGCGAAATACCCGCGACGTAGATCGGAATCTTGCGGTCCGTCTGAGGCCCCGCGACGCCCCGTGCCGCCATCTGCGCGAAGGCTTCATACTTCCCCGCAAAGACGCTGGACACCGTGGTGACGTAGTCGCGCAGCGCAGTGAGCGGTTTGTCCATGCTGATGCCATGCACCTTGTTGGTTGGCACATGGCTGGTCCCCAAACCGAGCAATATCCGCCCAGGGGCAAGTTGGTCGATGGTCATCACGTGCAGTGCGGTGAGGAACGGATGACGCAGGTAGATATTGGTGATCCCAGTGCCAACCTGAATACGAGACGTGACACTGGCTAAGTGTTGAGCAAAAGCCAGCGAATCGGTGGCGGACTCGGTGATGAGGAAGTTCCGCAACTTCCGTTCCTCCGCCATCTTCGCATACGTGGTCACGCGGTCGATGGTTCCAGGCGCGAGACTGCTAAAGACGAGCATTCCGGGTGTGTGCATTATCAACCTCCGTTAATTTTTGGGCTTCGGTTATATCAGATGCGGGCAATTCCTTATTGGTTGCCTTCTGTTTTGGACACTTGCAACTTTCACATCACAAGCAACTCGACACTGCAAGCGGAAGAATGATAGAGGACGCATGGTCAGAAGGGAAACGTGCATGACCTTTTCAGCGATTTACAACTGGTTCAGCGAAGGGTTTGATACCAAGGACTTGCAAGAGGCGAAGGCATTGATTGTGGAGTTAGCATGATCAACTGGCGAAGACTGGGGGAAAACGGTGGACACTGCGGATTCAGTCAACGGCGTACCGATTCGCCTCACCGAAGAAAGATGGGAGCACATTGTCGGCAACAAACCCTATATGGAAGCGTATTATGCAAAAGTCCTTGATACCGTCGAACAGCCAACCTGGGTGCTTCGCGGTTACGTCGGAACGCTGGTGGCGGTCCTGACCCTTGGTCGACAGCGGTATTTGCATGTTGTCTACCGAGAAGTCAGTCGCGAGGATGGCTTCATTATCACGGCTTTTATCGCGCGGAAAGTAAATCGGGAGATGATCGTATGGCCAAAGAAGCGATAGCGGAAAAAAGTTTAGGGCACCTACTCAAGGCGGTTGCGCATCTCGTGCAATTACCCACGCGTCGGATGTGGCTGGATTACGATGACGAGGTTGATGTGTTGTACGTTCACTTCGTCGACAAACCTCGCTCCACGCATAGTGAGATGCGGGAGGGTGGTGTGATCTTGGACTACCAAGGGAAAGAATTGGTCGGAGTAACCGTCATGGAAGCCTCACATCGTTAAGCACGTATCTACTTTAAATTCCAAGGCAACCCGAAAAATCGCCAAAATATCTTGACAAATAGCCGCTAAACACACACACTTTATGGACTTTGAACAGAGAAGACTTACAGGCTGAAATCAACGCCATCGACCAAGAAATCGCCCAACTGG